>NZ_LT629796.1:6719826-7041658 GCF_900106065.1 Pseudomonas mandelii | reverse complement strand
TGGATCGCCACTTTGAACGAGTGGCCGTGCAAACGGCGCATTTGTGGCCTTCCGGTACGTGAGGCAGGCGGTGGGCGGATTCGAACGTAAACTCTTTGAAGATTTCCACAGTGATTTCAGCTCTGTCAGGTGGCGATCGCCGCGGCGATGTGGGCAGGCGGCGAGTTTACCAGAGCGCCGGGCAAAACACTGACTAAAGGGTCAGCAAGCGCTCGCCGAGGCGACCATTGGCGGCCAGTTCGAGAAACTCGTCACCCAGGCGACGGCTCGCGTCCATCGTTGTACGCCAGTATTTCTGCCGGCTCGGGGCATCGCCCATGAAGCGCTTGAAGTCGTTGCGGTCCGGCAGCTTGCCGTAGGGCAGGCGCGCCAGGTAGTCCTTCGATGGGCCAGCAGCAGGACATCCTGCAACCGCGCCGGGCAGGCTCGGCGCCACGGCAGGGTCTTGTCGAACCAGCCGGGAATGACTCGGTCGGTGAAATGCGGATAGAGCACGATGTCGTTGCCGCTGTAGGGCAGGTCGAGGTGATAGTCGAGCAGGCCGCCATCGCGAAACGTCCCCGCGCCTGCGCCCGGCAGGTCACGCCGCCTTCCATCACCATCGGGATCGAGCCCGACGCAAGCAGCGCCTGACGCAGGTTGCCGGCATTCAGCGCGACGAAGCGTGACGGGAAGTCGTTGAGTGCATTGACCGGCGGCGCCAGGCGCGGGTCGTGGATGATCAGCCGTTCGAAATGCCGCGACAGCCGTGCGCGCCCCCGCAGGTTGTCGGCGATCACCGACGACAGGCCCAGCCCGAGACGACCGCGATGATCGTCCGCGAGCAAGCCGTGGCTTTTGACCACCATGATGTTCAGGCGGTAGTGGGCGTTGTCCAGAATCGACGCATCGCGACCGTCGAGCAGTTCATCGAGCATGCGCCGGGAGCTCTGGCTGATCTGCGCCATGGTCACGCCCTTGTCGAAGTTCTGCTCGGTGTAGAGGTGACCGAGGCGCCGGATGCCTTCGGCGGCGTCCGGCAGACAGGCGCTGGCGAAGCGCCAGGAGCCCACCGGACGCTCCGATCAACGCACGCTCGCGCGGTGCGGCCGGCAGCCATTCGCCAAACAACGCCAGGTCCAGACCTTGAATCCCCAACGCTTTCGGCCCCCCGGCGGCCCCCGGCAACGTGCCGACATCGGCGGCGCTCAAACCGTTTTCACGGATGCGTGCCAAGGCCCTCGGGCCGGCCTTGAGGGTCAGGGAAGGGAACTTGATGTGGATGGCGGTCATACCGGTCTCGATGTCGGGCAAGCGGGGGATTATAAACAGCTCAGGCAACGCCACCAATCCTCACTGTGGGCGTGAGCCTGCTCGCGATTGCGGTCTGTCAGGCATTAAAGATGTCGACTGACATGACGCTATCGCGAGCAGGCTCGCGCCCACAGGGTCGGTGTTCGCCCAGGGTTTATGGGTTGCTCCAATGATGGCAATTCAGTTTCAGTTAAGTTCAGCCCGCTAAGGTGCTCCTCGTAGGCAACACATAAAAAATACGGAGACACCCATGAAAACCCTGACTGCCCTGTTCACCGCGTCCATCCTTACCCTGACCGCCAGCCTCGCCCACGCCCGTGATTTAGGCCCCGATGAAGCCCTGCGATTACGCGACGCTGGTACCATTGTGTCTTTCGAGAAGCTCAACGCCACCGCTCTGGCCAAACATCCCGGTGCCAAAATCACCGAAACCGAGCTGGAAGAAGAGTACGGCAAGTACATTTACCAGGTTGAGCTGCGCGACCCACAGGGCATTGAGTGGGATCTGGAATTAGACGCTGTCAGCGGCCAGGTTCTCAAGGATCATCAGGATACGTAATGAAGGTGTGTTCATTTTCACGCATGGCGCTGGTGCTGCTGGCGTTCTGCTCAGTCGTCATGGCCCGCGACCTCGATCAGGACGAAGCCCTGCGCTTGCGCCAGCAAGGCGTGATCCTGCCGCTTGAGCAATTATTAAAACAGGCGTTGGACCGCTACCCCGGCTCCAAACTGCTTGAAGCCGAGCTTGAAGAAAAACACGACGTCTACATTTACGAAGTCGAGTTGCTGACCACCGAAGGGGTGGTTCGTGAACTGGACCTCGACGCCACCACTGGCCAGTTACTGAAAGACAAGGAAGATTGATCGATGCGTTTGCTTCTGGTGGAAGACCACGTGCCGCTGGCCGACGAATTGATGGCCGGCCTCAACCGGCAGGGGTATGCCGTGGACTGGCTGGCCGATGGCCGCGACGCGGTGTATCAGGGCAGCAGCGAGCCGTATGACCTGATCATCCTCGACCTGGGCCTGCCGGGTTTGCCGGGGCTTGAGGTGCTGGCGCAATGGCGGGCCGGTGGTCTGGTCACGCCGGTGCTGATCCTCACGGCACGCGGTTCCTGGGCCGAGCGCATCGAAGGCCTCAAGGCCGGTGCCGACGATTACCTGACCAAACCGTTCCACCCCGAAGAGCTGCACCTGCGGGTCCAGGCGTTATTGCGACGCTCCCACGGTCAGGCCAACCAGCCGACGCTCAAATCGGCGGGGCTGCACCTGGATGAAGGTCGTCAGTGCGTCACGCGTGACGGTGCCGATATCCAGCTGACGGCCTCCGAGTTTCGCCTGTTGCGCTATTTCATGCTGCACCCCGAGCAGATCCTTTCCAAAAGCCACCTCGCCGAACACCTCTACGACGGTGAAACCGAGCGCGATTCCAACGTGCTCGAAGTCCACGTCAACCACCTGCGGCGCAAGCTTGGGAAAAGTGTGATCGAAACCCGTCGCGGCCAGGGTTACCTGTTCGGCGGACAAGCCCAGTGAGGTCGATTCAGCGCCGCTTGAGTCTGGGGCTGATCAGCGTGATGGTGGTCGTCGGCCTGGTGCTGGCGCAAACCAGCCTGTGGTTGTTCGAAAAGGGGCTGCAGCGCTACCTCGAAGACGGTTTGCGCAACGACAGTGAAAACCTGCTGGTGGCGCTGGTGCGCGGGCCGGCGGGGTTGCAACTGGATGAGCGGCACCTGTCGCCGGCCTATCAACGGCCGTTTTCCGGGCACTACTTCCGTATCGATTTCGCCGACAAGCATTGGCGTTCCCGCTCGTTGTGGGATCAGGAACTGCCGCCACTCGACCATCCCGGCCTGCACAGCAACCTGCAACTGGGGCCGGAAGGTCAGCAATTGCTGGTGCTGCGTTCGGACTATCGCCGGCTCGGGCAATCGATTTCGATCAGTGTGGCGCAGGACTACACGCCCGTGCGCGAGAGTTTTCGGCGCATGCAACAAGTCGGCCTGGGCCTCGGGCTGGCGGGGTTGCTGCTGATTCTGCTGCTGCAACGGATTACCGTGCGCCGCGCCTTGCGCCCACTGGAAAAGGCCCGTGAGCAAATCGCCCAGTTGCAGCAGGGCCAGCGCTCGCAACTCGATGACCAGGTGCCGGTGGAACTGGAGCCGCTGGTGGCGCAGATCAACCATTTGCTGGCTCACACCGAAGACAGCCTTAAACGTTCACGCAATGCCCTGGGCAACCTTGGGCATGCGTTGAAAACGCCGTTGGCGGTGTTGCTGAGCGTAGCTTCCAGCGAGAAGCTCGACGCTTATCCCGAACTGCGCAAACTCCTCAAGGCTCAACTGGAACAGGTCCAGCAGCGGCTCAGTCGCGAACTCAATCGCGCCCGCTTGTCCGGCGATGCGTTGCCGGGAGCGCTGTTTGATTGCGATGGGGAACTGCCGGGGTTGTTGGCGACGTTGAACATGATTCACGGCGAACACCTGAACCTGAGCTACCGCGCACCAACCGGTTTGCAGCTGCCGTGGGATCGCGAGGATTTGCTCGAACTGCTAGGCAATCTCTTGGATAACGCCTGCAAATGGGCGGATGCCGAGGTTCGGTTGAGCGTGGTCGAGACGGCGCAAGGGTTTGAATTAAGCGTGGAAGATGATGGGCCGGGGATTCCCGAGGCGCAGCGCGATCAGGTGCTGAACCGGGGGACACGGCTGGATGAACAGACGGATGGGCATGGGTTGGGGCTTGGGATTGTGCGCGACATCGTCGACACGTGGGGCGCGGTGATGCGGTTGGAGGAAAGCGAGTGGGGCGGCCTGAAAGTGCTGATCAAACTCCCCAAACGCTGAGTATCCCTGTAGGAGCGAGCTTGCTCGCGAAAGCGGTGTGTCAGTCGACATCTCTGTTGGCTGACAAACCGCTATCGCGAGCAGGCTCGCTCCCACATCTTGATCTTCAGTGGACGCGATAACGGCGTTAAACGCGAAACTGATCCATCAGACTCTGCTGCTGATTCGCCAGGCTATTGAGTGACTGACTCACCCGCGCCGATTCATTCGCCTGTCCCGACAGCGACTCCGTCACATCGCGAATCGTCGCCACGTTGCTGTTGATCTCCTCGGCCACCGCGCTCTGCTCTTCGGCCGCAGACGCAATCTGCAGGTTCATGTCGCTGATCACCGTCACCGCCTCGCCGATCTGGCGCAGCGCTGTCACCGCTTGGCCCACTTGCTCGACGCTGCCTTGCGCCTGGCGATGGCTGTTGTTCATCGAGCCAACCACGTCCTGCGTGCCGCACTGCAATTGCTCGATCACAACGCGGGTTTCTTCAACCGACTCCTGGGTGCGTCGCGCCAGGTTGCGCACTTCATCGGCGACCACCGCAAAACCTCGTCCGGCCTCACCGGCGCGGGCCGCTTCGATCGCGGCGTTGAGGGCCAGCAGATTGGTCTGTTCGGCAATGGCGCGGATCACTTCCAGCACCGAACCGATTTTCTCGCTGTTGGCCGCCAGGCCTTCCACTTGCACCATGGCCGCGCTCATGTCGGCGGCGAGGTTGCCGATGCTGGTGGTGGTCTGGTCGATGACGGTCAGGCCGCGGCGAGTCGCTTGGTCGGCATCCTTCGCGGCCTGGGCGGCTTGCGCGGCACTGCGGGCGACGTCCTGGGCGGTGGCGCTCATTTCGTGGGAGGCGGTGGCGACCTGATCGACCTGACGGTATTGCTGCTCCATGCCGGCGCTGGTCTGCGTGGCGATGGCGGAGGATTGATCCGCGGTGCTGCGGGCGTCCTGCACCGAGCGTTTCACTTCGGCGATGATCGGTTGCAGCTTGTCGAGGAAGCGGTTGAACCAGCCAGCCAACTGGCCCAGTTCGTCCTGCTTGTCGTAAGCCAGGCGTCGGGTCAGGTCGCCTTCGCCGCTGGCGATGTCTTCGAGCATGTGCGCCACGCCGAGGATCGGTCTGGTCACGCTGCGCGCCATCAGCCACACCAGCAGCAAGCCAATCAGCGCGGCCAGTACACCGAGGCCGAGCTCAATCAGGGTGCCGCTGCGGTTGCTGTCATCGAGTTGGTTTTTCAGGGTTTCGGCGGGGCCGACCAGGACTTTTTCCGGCACGTCGAGCAACACGCCCCAGGATTTCCCGTCGGGAATCGGCTGGAACGGCGACAGCACTTTCAGTTGCTGGTTGCTGTGCAGGCTTTCGGTGGTGCTGCTGGCCGCGAGCATGCGAATCAGCTCGGTGCCGTCGGACGTGTCCACGGTGTCCAGGCGCTGGCTGAGTTTGCTGGCGTCCGCGCTGTAACCGGCGAGTAAGCCGACCGGGCTGATGATGCTGACGCGGGTCTGGCCGTCGTAGAGCTTTTTGCTCGCGCCCTGACTCATGGCCTGCAAGCTGTTGAGGTTGATGTCCACCGACAGCGAAGCGATGACTTTGCCGTTGACCATCAGCGGGAACACGATGCTGGTCATCAGCACTTGCTGGCCGTCGATCACATAGAAATACGGTTCGATCACGCACGGTTTGAGCGTGGTGCGCGGGCAGGTGAACCAGGCGTTGGCCGGCTCGCCGCTGGGACCGGCCTTGGTGTCGGCCATGTCGCTTTCCGGCAGCGCCATGGAGGTCACTTTGCCAGGCACAGGTTGCGACCAATACAGGGCAAAACGGCCCTTGTCGTTGCTGCCCAGTTCAGCCTGGCCAGCGAACAGATCGTCCTTGCCGTCCAGCGCGTTGGCTTCGAATACCAGGGACAGGCCGAGCAAATCCGGGTTGGCTTGCAGCGCCGACTTGACCTGGCGGGTCAGGTCTTCACGCAGGTCGAAGGCGTCCAGAAAACGCTTTTCCGCCTGGTCGCGCAGGAACAGCACCTGGCGCGAAAAGCCGTGGCCGTATTGATAGGCGTCCATGAACTGCTGACGAATCACCAGCGCCTGGTTTTCACCCTGGGATTCGATCCGGGCCTGAGCGGCTTCGGTGAGCATCTCCATGCTCGAGGCTTTCACCATCTCGGAGCTGTGCTCCATGCGATACAGCGAAAGACCCACCAGCAGGGTCACGATGCCGGCCAGGCAAAGCCCGGCCAGCAGGGTGATTTTCCATTGGATGGAAAGTTGTCTGAGCGACATGGAGAGACGTCCTTATTCGATATTTATCTGAGACTTTGCACTGTAACGGCCACGATTCAGCTTTCTTTATGCCTGTATCCGAATAAGGCTCGCCGCTGATTTTGTGGCGAGAACGCTTACCTGTGGCGAGGGAGCTTGCTCCCGTTGGGTTGCGAAGCGACCCCTGGCATTCCGTCAGCCACTACGCATCGGCAGGTTTTACGCCTGCTGCGCAGTCGAACGGGAGCAAGCTCCCTCGCCACAGGTATTTCGTGGCCCGTTACATACAGGTCGGCCCATGCGCTTTGACACCGGGCCGACTCTGCGGCACAGTGCGCGCCCTCTAATAAAACCCATTCCTTGATCTGCTGGCGGCGCTTCGCAGACTGCCGGCTGAGCTCATTTCGCTTGCCCTGAGGTAACGATGATTAATGCTGTAATTGCCGCGGTCGGCGTCATGCTGGTCCTTAGCCTGTCCCGCGTGCACGTAGTGATCGCGCTGATTGTCGGCGCCCTGGTGGGGGGGCTGACCGGTGGCCTGGGCATCGATGCCACCCTGAAAGCCTTTAATAGCGGCCTCGGCGGCGGGGCGACGGTGGCGTTGTCCTACGCCTTGCTCGGTGCGTTCGCCGTGGCGATTGCCAAGTCCGGCCTGGCCCATGCCCTGGCGGACAAGGCCCTGCTGATGGTGGATCGCCAACACGCCAGCGGTGGCGGCCAGGTCAAGTGGCTGCTGATCGGCTTGCTGTGGGTGGTGGCCATCGCTTCGCAGAACATTCTGCCGATACATATCGCCTTTATTCCGCTGCTGGTGCCGCCGCTTCTATATGTGCTGACCAAGTTGCAACTGGATCGCCGCTTGATCGCCTGCGTCATGACCTTCGGCCTGATCACGCCGTACATGTTCCTGCCGGTGGGCTTCGGCAACATCTTTCTGAATGAAATCCTGCTGGCCAACGTTGCGCGCAGCGGCGTCGATATCAGCGGCATCAACGTCACCCATGCCATGGGCATTCCGGCGTTGGGCATGGTTGTCGGCCTCGCGGTGGCGTTTATCAGCTATCGCAAGAAGCGCGTCTACGACCTGGAAAAGATCGAGAAAGTCGAGCAAGTCGCGGTGGAGTACAACCCGCTGAGCCTGATCGTCGCCGGTGTGGCCATCGCGGCGGCGTTCATCATTCAGCTGCTGCTGGACTCGATGATCATTGGTGCGCTGGCGGGTTTCCTGATCTTTTCGGTGTCGGGCATTGTGAAGTGGCGCGACACTGACGACCTGTTCACCGAAGGCATGAAAATGATGGCGATGATCGGTTTCATCATGATCGCCGCCTCGGGTTTCGCCGAAGTGATGAAAGCCACCGGTCAGGTGCAGACGCTGGTGCAAACGTCGGCGTCGTGGATCGGGCACAGCAAAGGCGTCGGCGCGCTGTTGATGTTGCTGGTCGGCCTGCTGGTGACCATGGGCATCGGCTCGTCGTTTTCCACCGTGCCGATCCTGGCGGCGATCTTCGTGCCGTTGTGCGTGCAGCTGGGCTTCAGCCCGATCGCGATCGTGTGCATCGTCGGCACGGCCGGCGCGTTGGGTGACGCCGGTTCGCCGGCCTCGGACTCGACGCTGGGCCCGACCTCCGGTCTGAACATTGATGGCCAGCATCACCACATCTGGGACACCGTGGTCCCGACCTTCCTGCATTACAACCTGCCGCTGCTGGCGTTCGGCTGGGTGGCCGCGATGGTCCTCTGATTTCACTTCCGTAGGAGCCAGCGGTTCGGCGATCCGATGCCGCTGGCTCCTACAGTTTTTCGTTGGCGTGCCGTTAAAGCCTTAACCACGCCAACAAAATCAAAAGAGTGAACCGTCATGCGCATGAGCCTGAAGGCTAAAGTCCTGTCCCTTGCTGTCCTCCCGGTGTTGCTCTTTGCGCTAGTCATCAGCCTGACCACGCTGTTCATTCTGCAGGAGCAGGCCAGCAAGGAAGTCGAGGAAACCCGCCAGCGCCTGCTCAGCGATGCCAAGGCCACCCTGCAAAGTTACGTGGCCGTGGCCATGACCACGATCAAACCGCTTTACGACGCGGCCACCCCTGGCGATGACGCGGCGCGGGCGCAGGTGATCAAGCTGTTGTCGAGCATCACCTACGGCAAGGACGGCTACTTCTTCGGCTACGACTCCAACACCGTGCGCCTGTTCAAGGCCAACAGCCCGGAAGGCGTGGGCCAGAGCTTCAAGGACAACCGCGACCCGAACGGCGTCTACGTCAACCGCGACCTGGTCAAAGTCGCCAAAGACGGCACCCACTACCTGCAATACAGCTCGCCGTTGCCCGGCAACACTCAAGTGCTGGTGCCGAAACTGGGCTACACCGAATACCTGCCGAAGTGGGACATGGCGGTCGGTACGTCGGTGAACCTTGATGGTATCGAGGCGCAAGTCGCGCTGGTCCAGGCCAAGGTGCAGGAGCGGATGGAAGGCGTGGTGCTGACCATCGTCGGTATCGCCGTGGTGATGCTGCTGGTGATCGCGGCAGCCGGGATGCTGCTGGCCAATACCATTCTGCGTCCGCTGAACCTGATGAAAGCCAACCTCGATGACATCGCGGCGGGCGAGGGCGACCTGACCCGTCGTCTGACCATCACCAGCCAGGACGAACTCGGTGAACTGGCCGGCTCGTTCAATCGCTTTGTCGACAAGATCCACGGCCTGGTGCGTCAGATCACCGAAATGACGTCGCAACTGACCGGCCTGGTGAATCAGGTCTCCGACCAGGCCCAGCGCTCGGATCAGGCCATGGAGCGTCAGCGCCACGAGACCGATCAGGTCGCCACGGCGATCAACGAAATGTCGGCGGCGGCTCAGGAAGTGGCGAAAAGCGCACAAAACGCGGCGGTGGCGGCTCAGCAGACCGACGAAGAAGGCCAGGCCGCCAAGCGTGTGGTGGCCGGTAGCATCGTCAAGATTCATGCGTTGGTGAACGACATCCGCAGCAGTGGCGTGTCCCTCGACAGCCTGCAAAAGGACGTTTCGTCGATTGTCAGCGTGCTGGGGGTGATTCGTTCGATTGCCGAACAGACCAACTTGCTGGCACTGAACGCCGCCATTGAAGCCGCGCGTGCCGGTGAAGCCGGTCGTGGTTTTGCGGTGGTGGCCGACGAAGTGCGGGCGCTGGCCAGCCGCACGCAGATCAGCACCCAGGAAATCCAGGGCATGATCGACCGCTTGCAGGCCGGGACCCAATCGGCGGTGGAAGCGATGCGTCGTTCCAGCGAAGCGGGCGATGGCACCTCGGCCCAGGCCAATGAAGCCGGCGCATCGCTGGACACCATGGCCCAGCTGATCGGCACCATCAATTCGATGAACGCGCAAATCGCCAGCGCGGCTGAAGAGCAGACCGCCGTGGCCGAAGAGATCAACCGCAGCGTGCATCAGATCGCCGTGGCGGTGGACAGCGTCGCCGACGAAACCCAACTCGGTGCCCAGACCTCACGCAGCCTCGCCGACCTCGGCCAGCGCCTGGGCAAACTGGTCGGCCAGTTCCGGATCTGACAAGCGACGCGAGCCTGCTCGCGATAGCGGTCTGTCAGCCAATATTAACGTTGGATGTGCCGGCCCCATCGCGAGCCGGCTCGCTCCCACAGGGTTTGCGGTGTCAGGGTCTGTCCCAGTAGGGCACCGTTCCGAAGCACTCCACGAAGAAATCAATCACCGTGCGCACCTTCACCGACAACCGTCGGCTACCTGGCCACAGCACCGCAATCTGCTGCGGTTCGAGGCTGTTGGACACCTGATATTCCCCCAGCACCGGCACCAGCGTGCCGTTGCGCACCGCCTCGCCGATCAGCCACGACGGAAACATCACCAACCCCAGGCCTTGTTCGGCGGCTTGCGTGAGCGTGTCGGCGTGGTTGCCGGTGATCGGGCCTTTGACGGAGTAGGGCGTCCAGTCCTGCGCGTCCTTGCGGAAAAACCAGCGTTGCTGCCCGGCCACGCCCTTGTAGGCCAGGCACTGATGCGCCGCCAATTCTTCGGGATGGTGCGGCGTGCCATGGCGTTTGAGGTAGGCCGGGCTGGCGGCCACTTGAAAGCGATGGGGCGCCAGGATCCGCGCCTGCATGCTCGAATCGTGCAGCGGGCCAATGCGAAACAGCAAATCGGCGCCTTCCTGCAACGGGTCGACGTAGCTGTCGGTTTGCTGGATATCCAGTTGCAGTTTCGGATAGCGCTCGCACAACAGCCCCAGCCACGGCGTCAGATGCCGTTGCCCGAAGACCACCGGCGCATTGATCCGCACCAGCCCGCCGGGTTCGCTTTGCTGCTCCTGCAAGGCCTGTTCGGCTTCCTCCAGTTGCACCAGCACCAGCCGCGCATGATGACCGAGCATGCGGCCGGCTTCGGTGGGCGTGACGGCGCGCGTGTGGCGGTAGAGCAATTGCTGGTTCAAGGCTTGTTCCATCAACTGGATCTGCCGGGAAATCGACGAGGGCGCCAGGCCCTCGCGGCGGGCGACTTCGGAGAAGCTGCCATGGTCGAGCACCGCGACAAACAGCCGAAGTGCCTTGAATCCAAGCTCGTTGAGGCCATGCATGGTCGATCCTGCTGTGCGAGTTGCGCAAAAGTGTTGTCTGGATGCTCCCATTTATCGCAAAGGATCGCCAGCCGATAATGCCTGCCACAACAGCCCCTTGGTAGGAGCGAAGCTTGCTCGCGAAGGCGGCGTGTCAGGCGCCGGAAATGTCAACTGATATGACGCCTTCGCGAGCAAGCTTCGCTCCTACCGGGGCCGTATTTATCTGACGAGCAGGTTTTCCTTATGCAATCTTCTTCAATCGACATCGCTTCAGTGCCAGCGGCCAAACCAGGGCTGCGGCTGTTGCTGCTGCCTCTGGTGATCCTCGCCGGCATGGGCCTTTCCGTGGAGGCCGGTCTGCTCGGGCCGCTCGGGGTTCAGGTCGGGCATTTATGGGCGACGTTGAGCATCTTCGGCGTCGGCTCGGCGATTCTGTTTCTGCTGTTGTTGTTCAGCGGCAAGCAACAAGGTCCGGCGTTGAACACCTTGCCGCGCTGGCAGTTGATCGGCGGCTTCCTCGGGCCGATCTACGTGGTGGTGCTGACCCTGGCCACGCCGCACATCGGGATCGCGATGACGATGATCGCGATCCTCTCCGGGCAGGTCGGCAAAAGCGTGTTGATCGACCACTTCGGATGGTTCGGCGCTACCCGCAAAAAGGTCAACGGTGAGCGTTGGCTAGCGTTGCTGCTGATTGTCGCGGCACTTGTTCTGATTGCTCGGGGTTGATGATGAATCTGATTATTTTGTTGGCCGTGGTGGTGGCCGCCGGCGCGGTGTTGAGTATCCAGGCGGCGATCAACGGGCGCCTGGGGGAAACCGTCGGCGTGTTGCGCAGCAGTTTGCTGACCTTCGCAGTGGGCGCGGTGGTCACCGGGTTGCTGATCCTGTTTTTTGAACCGGCCCATGCCGTGAGCCTGCTGGACGTACCGAAATGGCAACTCAGCGGTGCCTTGTTCGGCGTCGTCTACATGATGGTCATGGTCGGCGCGGTGCCGCGGGTCGGCACGGCGGTGGCAACCGTGGCGGTGATCGTCGGGCAGTTGGGCATGGGGATGTTGATCGATAACTTCGGCTGGCTGGGTAACCCGGCGATCGAGTTGTCGAGCAGTCGGTTGCTGGCGATGGTGTGCCTGGCGCTGGCGTTGCTGTTCATGTATCGCAGCAGCACCCGAAGCGAGTAACTGCGCGCCATTTTGTAGCTCCTACACTGATGAGTGAAGTGCGCATTTGCCGCACGCGACGACCACACCCAAGGAGTCAGACTCATGATCGACAGTGAAAGTACCTGCGACTGCCCCAAATGCTCCTGCAAACTGGGCGAGCACCCGATAGCGCGCCACGGCAAACACTATTGCTGTGAAGCGTGCGCCAAGCACCACGAACATGGCGAGGAGTGTGCGAGCAAAGGTTGCAAGTGCGCACACGCCAAATAGCTCATCAACATGAAGTGGAGCCTCTCGGGCTCCACTTTCAATGTCGGATGACTACCCCCTGTAATGCTCAGCCCGCCGGTCGCCACGTCACATTTTCGATGCCGAATTTCTCCGCCAGCGGCTTGCTGGTTTTTTGCACCTTCTCTCGGCCAAAGCGGGGTATTCGTCCAACCCCTGCGTCACAACTGGCCCAGTGCCAAGCCTCCGCGTTGTCCATTTTGTCCAGGCGGATAATGAAAGACTTTGGCGCGCCATGAAGGGTGTATTCAATGACGAAAAGTTTTGCGTTGTTCATAAAGCCCGTATTCCTCCCTGTGGTAATACAAGGATCGTTGGGGTTAAGGAAAATTCATTCGGATTGTCAGACGGCTGCCGCCGGTGGCGACAAGGTGAGTGGCCCGTTACCATGCAAGACCTGAAAACCCCAATGATCATTGCCCATGGCCCTTGCCGCCCCGCCAGACCTGAGTGACACCGATGTGCCCGTGCAACCGCTGGCACGCACTTACTCGCGTGGCTTGTACATCGAGCCCCACGAGCATGAATGGGGCCAATTGCTGTACGCCATGAGCGGGGTCATGTGGGTGGAAACGCCCCAAGAGGCGTTGGTGGTGCCGCCGCAACGGGCGGTGTGGCTGCCGCCGGGCGTGCCGCATGGCATCCGCGTGGTCTCGGACCTGCAGATGCGCAACATCTACCTTCGGCCCTCATTGGCGGTCACGTTGGATGACAGTGTTCAGGTGATCGAAGTCGGCGGGCTGCTGCGTGAGCTGATCGTCGGGCTGGTGGAGCAGGGCGATGATGGCGCGCCCGAGTACTACGAGGCGCTGGTCGGCCTGGCGTTGCTGGAGCTTAGACGAGCCAGGCGTTCGCTGTTGAAAATCCCGTTGCCGGATGATTCCGACCGACGCCTGATGAACCTGTGTCAGGCGGTCATGGCCGCGCCTTCGCTGGCCATTCCCTTCGAGCAGCACGCGGAAAATGCCGGTGCCAGCGTGCGCACCCTGGCGCGGCTGTTCAAGGAAGGCCTGGGCATGGGCTTCGCCGAATGGCGGAGGCAGGTGCAATTGGCGACCGCGGCGGCGGAGTTGATTCAAGGCGTGCCGGTCAGCACGATTGCCCGCGAACTGGGCTATTCGCCGAGCAGCTTCAGCGACATGTTCCGCCGGGAACTGGGTGTCGCGCCTTCGCAGTTTGCGGCGAGCCAACACCCCGTCCAGCCATGACGCACCCCTGTAGCAGAGCGAAAACCTTGTAGGCGTGAGCCTGCTCGCGATAGCGGTGTATCAGGTAGCACAGATGTCGACTGACACTCCGCTATCGCGAACAGGCTCACGCCTGCAGGGCTCCGCCGCTACACAATTGGCAGTGCACCCGCCGCGCTTTGGCCGATATTCAGAAGCACTTGGCCGATGCCCGCCGCCAACGCTCTTTAGACTTCAGGCATACCTTGTTTGCCCACGGAGTCTGCCATGAGCTACCTCATCTCGCTGGTCATTGGTCTGGGCGTCGGCCTGCTCTACGGCGCACTGGATTTTCGTTCGCCCGCCCCACCGGCGATTGCCCTGGTGGGCCTGCTGGGCATGCTCGCCGGCGAAAAGTTGTGGCCCATGGGCCGGCAACTGGTGGCGGGCTGGGTCTCCTGAAACCCCTTTCTTTATGCGATGGACACTCCCATGAAAGCACTGCAATTCGACCAGACCGGCGACCTCTCGGCCTTGCGTTATGTCGATGTCCCGACCCCCGTTCCCGGCGCCGATGAAGTGCTGGTGCAGATCAAGGCGGCCGGCCTCAACCCCAGCGATGTGAAGAACGTGTTGGGACGGTTTCCCTACACCACCTTGCCACGGATTCCCGGTCGGGATTTCGCCGGTGTGGTGGTTGAAGGGCCGCAGGCACTGATCGGTCAGGAAGTCTGGGGCACCGGTCGTGAACTGGGTTTCTTTGCCGATGGCTCCCATGCGCAATTCGTCAAACTGCCGGCCAATGGCGTGGCGCTCAAACCCACCCATCTGAGCTTCGCCCAGGCCGCCAGCCTCGGCGTGCCCTACACCACGGCGTGGGATGCGCTGGAACGCAGTCTGGTGACTGCTGCAACGCGGCTGTTGGTGATCGGCGGCGGAGCGGTCGGCAGTGCCGCGCTGGCGTTGGCCAAGGTGCGGGGTGCTCAAGTCCTGGCGGCGGCGCGGCGACCCGAGCAGGTCAAGGATCTCCAGGCGCAGGGGTATCAGACGCTGCAACTGGATAAACCGGACGAGCTGGGGGCGCAGGTGCAGGCCGTGTATACCGGCGGCGCCGACGTGATTTTCGACACCACCGGCTTCTGGCTACCGGCCTCGGTCCCGGCGCTCGCGGCGTTCGGCCGCATCGCGATCATCGCGGCGCCGGTCGACGGCATGGTGCAACTGCCGGCGCTGGCGTTGTATCGCAAGGGCGGTTCGGTGGTGGGGATCAATTCGTTGTTGTATGGCGTGCAGGCGTGTGCGGCGATGCTCGATCAGTTCGGCAAGTTCTTTGATCAGGGGTTGTTGCCGTTGCCGGAAGGGTTGTTTGAATCGCCGCTGGCCGAAGGGCTGGAGCGGTATGAAGAAGTGAACCAAGGTGCTGGGGACAAGGTGATTTTGTTGCCGTAACGCCGATCAAAATGTGGGAGTGAGCCTGCTCGCGATGACGGAGTGTCAGTCGACATTTGTGTTGCCTGATACACCGTCATCGCGAGCAGGCTCGCTCCCACAGGGTTTTGCATTGTCAGATCAAGCCTCGGGAACACCATTCTCCCACGCCGACCAATTGTTCAAGATCTCCAGCACCAACGGATTCCCCGTCCGGTACAGGTTCTCCAGTGCCGGCACAAACCCGCCCTGATCCGCATACTTGAGCAGGTTGTCCACCTCGCTCTGGCCCGGGGCCGGTCGATCAAAGTCGGAGCCCGCGCGCACCACCGCCAGGCGTTGCACATCCACCAGACCCTCGCGACTGGCCCGCAGCAGCGCTTCGTAGGTGGAGTTATCTTCCTGTTGCGTCGTGCAGTATTCGCCTTTGTCGTCGGTCAACAGCTTGGTCCAGACCTCGGCACGTTCACTCAAGCGCGTCCCGGAAAACCAAGTATTACCGGCCAGCGTGTCGCACTTCGTCACCGTCGGTGGCTGATTGGCTGGGGCCGACGGGTATTTCAGGCGCCATGCCGCCGATTCCTTGCTCTCGCTCAACTTGACGTTGTGCGTCAGGGCGAATGCCTTGGCCTGCAACTTCGGATTGAGCTCGAACACTTCGGTCTTGTAGTCCAGCGGCGGTTTTTGGTTCGGGCCTTGGGTGTTGATGCCGATGTATCCGGTTGGCCAGTCTTTCGGCGCGTCTCGCGAATCCAGTTCCCACTGGGTGCCGAACTCCACCAGGTAATGGGCCCACGCGGCGGTGCCAATGGTCCCGTGTTTCGGGCTGATGCCGGCAATGCCGGCGATCAGGAAGTAGCTTTTACGCAGGTCGAATTTCGGCGACAGTGCCAGGGCCAGTGTCGAAGCTGCGGCGTTGGTCTGGCCCATGCCTGTGACCATCAGGCACACCTGCTGCGTGTTGCAGCGAATGGTCGGGTACTCGGCGGACAGGCCCGGCACTCGAACTTCCTGCTTGAGCTCCAGACGATCGATCCAGTTTTGCGCCTCGGGGGCGAACATGGTGATCAGCATCACTTTCGGCTGGATCGGTGCTTCGCTTGCCCAGGCAGTGGAAGAGAGCAGGGCGGCACAGGCCAGGGACATACGCGTCATTGCATTCATAAAACCTCCAGGTTCAATCAAGCCTCAGAACTGATAACCGATGCCGGCGTAGTAACCCCAGCCATCGGAGCGAGCGCGGAAGTCGCCGTCGCCGAAATTCAACTCGCTGCCATCCTCCCAGTTGCCGCCGTTGTGGAAGTAACGGCCGACCAGGGTGAAGCGCAAGTGTGTGAACGAGTACAGCAAGACGTTGGTGGCGACGGTGGCGTTGGCGGTGCGGGCCGGGTTGTCCTTGTGCAGGTCGGAGCCGAAATCGAAGTTGGTGAAGCCGATGTACGTCAGTGACGCGCCGTTGCTGAAGCTGCTGATCGGCACGATGTATTTGAGCTGGGCACGGTAGCCGTCCCACGAATACTCGTTGCTGGCGCCGTAGTTTTCCCACTGATAACGCCCGTAGAAGTTCGCCGACAAGTTGACTCGCGAGTGGGTGTCGATGTCGGTGCCCAGGCCGCTGTAAAGCGTATTGGCGCGGTTGGCGCTGTTGCTGCCGTGGTCGTAGATCCAGTCGAACGCCACGTACCATTCTTTGAACGGCCCGATGGCCAGGCTGCGGCCGGCAAGGTGGTCGATGGAAATGCGCGGTTCGTGCTCCATGAACACCGGCGAACCGTGGTCCCACACGCCTTTGTCATGACTGTTGCCGATGTCGAAGATCTTCGGGATGTCGATGTAGCCGTACAACTCGAACGGCCCTTTGCGCCCGAAGTACTCGTACTCCAGGTAAATATCGTCGGCCGGTTGCGGGCCGAAACTGATGTCTTTGCTGCCGATGACGGTCAGGTCCTGGTTGAACCAGTCCGACAGGTAAACGCCTTTTTTCGGCGGGCTGGCTTCGGGACTCAGGGTTTCGCCCTGGGCGGATTCTTCGGCGGGTGCGGATTGCGCCAAAACGGTGCTGCTGAGTAGTCCTGTAACGCTGGCCAGCAGCAAGGAAACAGCAAGAGTGCGCGAGCAAGTCACGCGGCTGGACGTGCGGTGCATTAAAAGTCCCTTTTCGTGCGGATCAAAAGCCCGATTCTTCGGGCTTGCGCGGTTATGTCGCGAAAACGTCTATATCAGCGACTCGCAAACGTTTGCATAACAGATGCCAATTATTTCAATTCCATGAAAAATCGACGAAATAAGGTTTTTTATTGTCGGGTTGGTCAGTTACGCGAACTGACACTTCTGTAGCTGCTACAAGGCAGGTGGTGTTGCGCCTTGGATTGACCGCCAGTGGTAGACTCGCCCCCATTGTCTTCACGAGGTATTCCCATGAGCGAGCCGATTCGTCTGACCCAATACAGCCACGGCGCCGGCTGTGGCTGCAAAATTTCGCCGCAAGTGCTTGAGGTGATTCTGGCCGGCAGTGGCGCGCAGAACCTCGATCCCAGGCTTTGGGTCGGCAACGCCTCGCGCGATGACGCGGCGGTGTACGCGATCGACGAAGAACGCGGCGTGGTCTCGACCACCGACTTCTTTATGCCGATCGTCGACGACCCGTTCGATTTCGGCCGCATTGCCGCCACCAACGCCATCAGCGATATCTACGCCATGGGCGGTGATCCGCTGATGGCGATTGCGATCCTTGGCTGGCCGGTGAATGTATTGGCGCCGGAGATTGCCCGGGAAGTGATTCGCGGTGGACGTTCGGTGTGTGACGAGGCGGGCATTCCGTTGGCCGGTGGGCATTCCATCGACGCCCCGGAGCCGATCTTCGGCCTGGCGGTGACCGGGCTGGTTGAAAAGCGCCACATGAAGCGCAACGACACCGCCACCGCCGGTTGCCTGCTTTACCTCACCAAACCGCTGGGCATCGGCATCCTCACCACCGCCGAGAAGAAGGGCAAGCTGCGCACGGCCGACATTGGCCTGGCTCGCGACTGGATGTGCACCCTGAACAAACCCGGCAGCCGTTTCGGCAAGCTCGACGGCGTGACGGCGATGACCGACGTCACCGGTTTCGGCTTGTTGGGGCATCTGGTGGAAATGGCCGACGGCAGCAACGTCACCGCACGCATCGAATACAACCGTGTGCCGCGTCTGCCTGGTGTCGAGTATTACCTCGACCAGGGCTGCGTGCCGGGCGGCACCCTGCGTAATTTCGACAGTTACGCGAGCAAGGTCGGGCGCGTGCAGGAACTGCATAAACGGGTGCTGTGCGATCCGCAGACCAGCGGCGGCCTGCTGGTGGCGGTCACGCCCGAAGGCAACGAGCAATTCCTCAAAGTGGCCAGCGAATTGGGCCTGGCCCTTGAGCCAATCGGTGAGCTGGTCGAGCGACAGACCCACGCGGTCGAGGTGTTTTGATGTCAATCGACTTCACCGACTACCGCGACATCTTTCTCAACGACCGGCCGATGCTGGATGCCCGCGCGCCGATCGAATTCCACAAGGGCGCGTTCCCCGGGGTGGTCAATCTGCCGCTGATGAACGACCACGAGCGGCAGCGGATCGGCACCTGCTACAAGCAACACGGCCAGCAAGCGGCGATCACCCTGGGGCATCAACTGGTGTCCGGCGAGATCAAGGCCGAACGCATCCAGGCCTGGGCCGATTTTGCCCGGGCGCACCCCGAGGGCTATTTGTATTGTTTTCGCGGCGGCTTGCGTTCGCAGATCGTCCAGCAGTGGCTCAAGGACGAGGCCGGCATCGACTATCCGCGCGTCGGTGGCGGCTACAAGGCCATGCGCAGCTTCTTGCTGGACACGGTCGATCAGGCTGTTGCCCAGTGCGATTTCGTATTGCTGGGCGGCATGACCGGCACCGGCAAGACCGAGGTGCTCACGCAGCTACGCAACGGCCTGGACCTCGAAGGCCACGCCAATCATCGCGGTTCCAGCTTCGGCAAACGCGCCACCGTCCAACCGTCCAATATCGACTTTGAAAACCGCCTGGCGGTAGATGTGCTGAAGAAACGCGCTCATGGCATCGAGCAGTTTGTGCTGGAAGACGAAAGCCGGGCGATTGGCAGCTGCGCGTTGCCCTTGCCGCTGTTTCAGGGCATGCAGCAGTACCCGATGGTCTGGCTGGAGGACAGCCAGGAAGGGCGGGTCGAACGGATCCTGCGCGATTACGTCGTGGACTTGTGTGCCGAGTTCATCAGCGTGCATGGCGATGAAGGCTTTGCGCTGTTTTCCGAGCGTCTGCTGGAAAGCTTGAACAATGTGCAGAAGCGCCTGGGCGGTGAACGGCACCGGCGGATGTTGATCTTGATGGAAGACGCGTTGGCGGAGCAGGCGAACAGCGGGGCGGTGGATTTGCACCGGGGCTGGATCGAAGGGTTGCTGCGTGAGTATTACGATCCGATGTATGCCTTTCAGCGGGAGAAGAAGGGCGCGCGGATTGAGTTTGCCGGGGAGCGGGAAGCGGTTCTCGAATACTTGCTAGAGCGCATCAATCAGCGAGGGTGAGGTTGTTTTTGCCGGCCCCATCGCGAGCAGGCTCGCTCCCACACTGGATTTGTGTCGCGCCGGAGATCCAATGAGGGAGATCAACCGACAGTGATGTGTTGGTTTTTCTGGCCCCATCGCGAGCAGGCTCGCTCCCACACTGGATTTGTGTCGCGCCGGAGATCCAATGTGGGAGATCAACCGACAGTGATGGGTTGGTTTTCTGGCCCCATCGCGAGCAGGCTCGCTCCTACACTGGATTTGTGTCGCGCCGGAGATCCAATGAGGGAGATCAACCGACAGTGATGTGTTGGTTTTTCTGGCCCCATCGCGAGCAGGCTCGCTCCCACACTGGATTTGTGTCGCGCCGGAGATCCAATGTGGGAGATCAACCGACAGTGATGTGTCGGTTTTTCTGGCCCCATCGCGAGCAGGCTCGCTCCCACACTGGATTTGTGTCGCGCCGGAGATCCAATGAGGGAGATCAACCGACAGTGATGTGTCGGTTTTTCTGACCCCATCGCGAGCAGGCTCGCTCCCACACTGGATCTGTGTCGCGCCGGAGATCCAATGTGGGAGATCAACCGACAGTGATGTATTGGTTTTTCTGGCCCCATCGCGAGCAGGCTCGCTCCTACACTGGATCGGTGTAGCGCCGGAGATCCAGTGTGGGAGCGAGCCTGCTCGCGATAGGGCCCAGACAGGCGCTATAAACTTTAATGCCTGGAGGGTATCGACTGCTTACGTCGGACACGTCTCCCGCCCATTATCGAGCCCTTGCTTGTAGCTATGGCTCTGCAGGCTCGCCTTGCCGTTATGCCAGGTCAGCGTGAGCACAAACAGCGAGTCGTAGTCGCTGGATTCCCAGTCTTCGGTGATCTTCTGTTTCTTTCCGACTGCATCTCCCGCGACCTTGTTGATCAGCTCGGGCAGGTAACCGTGGGACCAGGCGGTGTAGATGACCGAGTTGTGGTACTTGTCGTGGAGCAATTCATCGGCCAGGTCGCTGGTGTCGTTGGCTGAAAAGTTGATGTTCACCGGCAAGCCGAGCTTGATCGCGCTGGGGCTGATGGTCATCAGGGGGCGAATGTAGCTGTAGGAATTGTCCAGTTCGCCTTCCTCGACATTACGTGTCGGGTTGGCGGCAAAGACGTAATTGGCCTTGCCGAATTTTTCCGGCAGCAAGGTGGCCAGGTCGATGGCACGGTTCAGGCCCTGGCAGTTGAGCTGGCCCAGACCACCTTCGGGTTTTTCCGCGTGACGCAGGAATACCAGGGTCTGGGTGCCGTCTGCCGGTTGGGCGCGGCTTTCACTGGACTCCAGCGACAAAAACAACGCGCTCATCGCCAGCAGGGAGGGCAGGACGACATACGCGCGTTGCTTGAAGCGATCGGCAAATTTGAAAAGGTTCATCATTTAATAGGTGATCTTCAGCGCATTCGGTTAAGGCTGACAAACCTTTACACCACGAGCTCCCAGCATCGGGTGTTTTCCATGTCATTGGGCCGGTCCGTTTCCGAAAGGGCAGTTCTCAGAGTCCTCTGAAGCCCATTTGGTTCGATTCCGGCGAGTGCGCCGCAATGTACCGGTAACCTTGCATGGGTTGGAGCAGAGGTTATCGACAGGATGTTGCGGATTTATGGACACGGTACAGGTAGCGGCGCAGAACGATGACTGCAATGTTTTGATCTTCTTCATCAACAAGATTGATACGCAAAAAACCAGTCTCCTCCATTATGATCAGCGCTTACTGTTCACTGTGGATGCTCCCCATGACCGATCTGTCCGCGTTCCCGATTACCCAAAAATGGCCGGCCCACTACCCGGACTGGATTCAGCTGTACTCCTTGCCGACCCCCAATGGCGTCAAGGTCTCGATCATGCTCGAAGAGATCGGTCTGCCCTACGAACCCCATCGCGTGGGCTTCGACAGCAACGATCAGATGTCCCCCGAATTTTTGTCGCTGAACCCCAACAACAAGATTCCGGCGATCCTCGATCCCCACGGCCCTGATGACAAACCCCTGCCGCTGTTCGAGTCCGGGGCGATCCTGATTTACCTTGCCGACAAGAGCGGCCAGTTACTGGCGCAGGAGTCGGCGGCGCGTTACGAGACGATCCAGTGGCTGATGTTCCAGATGGGTGGCATCGGGCCGATGTTTGGCCAGCTCGGGTTCTTCAATAAGTTCGCCGGCAAGGACTACGAGGACAAACGTCCCCGTGACCGCTACGTCGACGAAAGCAAACGCCTGCTGAAAGTACTGGACAGCCGTCTGCAAGGGCGCGACTGGATCATGGGCGAACGCTACACCATTGCCGACATCGCGACCTTTCCGTGGGTGCGCAACCTGATCGGCTTCTATGAGGCTGGCGATCTGGTGGGCATCAAGGATTTCCCCAACGTCACTCGCGTGCTGGAGCGCTTCCTGGCGCGGCCGGCGGTGATACGCGGGCTGGAAATTCCCAAGTAAATATCTTCGACTCTCTCAAGACCAAGGCAGGCAATGAGCTCATTCGATTTCAAACAAGTAGATGTCTTCAGCCAGGTTGCACTCAAGGGCAATCCGTTGGCAGTCGTGTTCGACGCAGACAGGCTCAGCGATGAACGCATGGCGGCGTTCGCAAGCTGGACCAACCTCAGCGAAACCACATTCATCCTCGAACCGCGCGACCCTCGCGCCGACTATCGGGTACGGATCTTCACCACCCTCACCGAGTTGCCGTTCGCCGGTCACCCGACCTTGGGCACTTGCCATGCATGGCTTGAGGCCGGGGGCGTGCCCAAGGGCGAGGAGATCATTCAGGAGTGCGGCGTCGGTCTGGTGCGGGTCCGCAGGCAAGGCGCGGAGCTGGCCTTTCTCGCGCCGCCACTGATCAAGACAGGGCCGGTGGACGCTGACGTCGTCGAGCGCGTGCGCCGAGGGCTGCGACTGGAGCCGGGGGCGATTGTCCGGGCTCAATGGGTCGATAACGGTGCCGGCTGGTTGGCGGTGATGGTCGAGGACCGCCGACAGGTGCTGGATTTGCAGCCGGATCATTCACAGATGCTGGGCCTGGCCGTCGGCGTGATAGCGCCATGGCATCCTGAGCGCGATGGCGATGTTGCGCAGTTTGAAGTGCGCGCTTTCATCTCCGGCGATGGCATGCCGGAAGACCCGGCTACCGGCAGCTTGAACGCCGGGATTGCGCAGTGGTTGCTTGCCGAAGGCTTGGCGCCGGCGTCCTACGTGGTCAGCCAGGGCCTGACCATGGGCCGCGCCGGGCGCATTCAGGTGGAGCAGGTGGGTGATGAGATCTGGATTGGTGGTTCGGTGGTGACCTGCATCAGCGGTGTGCTGGAAATCTAAAACTTGTGGGCGCGGGCTAGCGCGCGAAGGCGGTGCGTCAGATACATCTTTGTTGGATGTGCCGCCGTCTTCGCGAGCAAGCCCGCTCCCACAGGGAACCGCGTTATATCGCGCGATTATTGCGGCCTCGGTAACGCAGTCTTGGGCGATCGAGGTTTGTGCCCCGCGCCTTTGAGGGCATAAGCTTCGCCCCCTACGACTTTCATCTCGACCTCCGTTTTTCAGGAACCCCTCATGTCCAGCCAGTTCCCCGAAGCACGTCCACGCCGTCTGCGCCGCAATGCGAGCCTGCGCAGCCTGTTCCAGGAAACCGAGTTCAGTCTGAACGACCTGGTGCTGCCGATTTTCGTCGAGGAAGAAATCGATGACTTCGTGCCGATCAAAAGCATGCCCGGCGTGATGCGCATTCCAGAGTCGAAACTGGCCGGTGAGATCGAGCGTTACGCCCGCGCCGGGATCAAGTCGGTGATGACGTTCGGCGTGTCCCATCACCTGGACAGCAGCGGCAGCGACACCTGGAGCGACAACGGCCTGGTGTCGCGCATGTCGCGCATTGCCAAGGACGCGGTGCCGGAGATGATCGTGATGTCCGACACCTGCTTCTGCGAATACACCGACCACGGCCATTGTGGCGTGATGCACAACCATGAAGTCGACAACGACCAGACCCTGATCAACCTCGGCAAACAAGCCGTGGCGGCGGCCCGGGCCGGTGCGGATGTGATTGCACCGTCAGCGGCCATGGACGGGCAGGTGCAGGCCATTCGCCGGGCCCTCGACCAAGCCGGTTTCACCCAGACCGCGATCATGGCCTATTCGACCAAATTTGCGTCTGCGCTCTACGGCCCGTTCCGCGAAGCTGGCGGCAGCGCGTTGAAAGGCGACCGCAAAAGCTACCAGATGAACCCGATGAACCGCCGCGAAGCGGTGCGCGAGTCTCTGATGGACGAGCAGGAAGGCGCCGATGCGCTGATGGTCAAACCGGCCGGCGCGTACCTGGACATCATCCGTGACATCCGCGAAGTGTCGCGTTTGCCGCTGTCGGCGTATCAGGTCAGCGGCGAGTACGCGATGATCAAATTCGCCGCGCAGGCCGGGGCGATTGATGAGGACCGCGTGGTGCGTGAAAGCCTTGGCGCGATCAAGCGGGCGGGGGCGGATCTGATCTTTACCTACTTCGCGATGGACCTGGCCCTGGCCGGGATCTAAGAAACACCTCGGAACCCCTGTAGGAGTGAGCCTGCTCGCGATGGCGTCTTGTCATTCGACCCATGTATTGACTGATACGCCGCCATCGCGAGCAGGCTCACTCCCACAGTAAATACTGGGGGCTCAGGGGCTGCCGAAAAACGGCCGGATCCCGTGCTCCTTGAAATACCGCTCAATCACCTTGGGGTCCGCCGAGCTGTCGGCAATCGCCACATACGTATCCGGACGCAGCAGATAAAAGCCGTTACGCCCCAACCCCGCCGCTTCAAACGCCGGCCGCCAGTCGAACACGTGCAACGGCAGGTGATGCTCGTGGCACCAGGCGATCATTTCGTCACTGGTGTCGCCATACACATGCACCTGCCAGGTCAGACACTTCAGCGATTCGAAATTGTCCCCCTCACCGTCGTGAGCCCAGGGCAGGCGGTCGCCGCCATGAACGTGGCCCGCGACCCCCGTGCTCAATGCTGTCCCACGATAGTTCAGGGTGATCTGCGACACCGTGCGAAACAGAAACTCGCGGGACGTTTCGAATGAGGCCATTTTAGGGATCAGGAACGGTGCCAGACGGGTGCGCAACAAATCGGCCATGCGCCCTTCGGCAGTCACGAAGGTGAAGACCCGGTCGGTGGTGGCCACCAGTTTGCGGGCGAAGGTGATGCGTTCGGTTTCGTAGGTGTCGAGCAGCGTGGCTGTGGCGCCGCCGCTCAAGACGGCCGCCAGCTTCCAGGCCAGGTTGATGGCATCGCCGATCCCGGTGTTCATGCCCTGACCGCCCGCCGGGCTGTGGACGTGGGCCGCGTCGCCCAATAGAAAGGCGCGACCGTTGCGAAAGTGATCCGCCACCCGATGATGCACACGATACGTCGAGAACCAGTTGACCTGCTCAATCTGCACCTTCAGGTGTTCGATGGCCCGACTGCTGACGTCGGCAAACCCGAGGGTTTCAGCACGGTCGGCGCGCTCGTCGCGCACGGTGCCGATCAAGCGGGCGCGGCCTTCGCCGGCTAACGGAAACACCGCGAGAAAGTCCGCTTCATCCAGGTCCAGGTGCAGTTCGCCGTTGAACGTCGGCCCGTGAGCCTGCACGTCCGCCACGTAGAAAACCTGCTGGTAGGTGCCGCCGGGAAAACCGGTGTCGAGGGTCTTGCGCACGATTGACCGGGCGCCGTCGCAACCCGCCAGGTAACACGCCTGGCAGATTTCCTGTTGGCCATCGTGCAAGCGCAGCCTTGCACTGATGCCATCGCCGGTCTCTTCAAAACCCTCCAGTTCGGTGCTGCGTTCGACCTTGATACCGAACCCTTCGAGGCGTTCAATCAGCAATTGTTCGTGCTCATCCTGAGGGAGCATCTCGAGAAACGCGTAAGGCGTCAGCCCCTCGCCGATGCCGGTCAATGGCAAGCGCGCTACGGGCTCGCCCTTGACCCAGAAATTCGCTGCGTCCACCCGGTGGCCTTTTTGTACCACGGCATTGCTGAGGTCGAGCTGACGGTAAAGCTCCAGCGTCCGTGCCTGGACCGCCAGCGCCCGGGACGTGGTGCCGGGGGCCGACGTCTTGTCGATAATCCTTACCACAATCCCCAGTTTGCTCAGCCACAGCGCCAATACCAGCCCGGTCGGGCCGGCGCCGACGATCAGCACGTCGCTACGGTTCATGAGCCTGTCCTCCTCGGTGTGTGGCACAAGTATGGTCCAGCGCGGGGATATGAAAAGGCAGGCCGCCCAACGGAAAAGGCCCGCAACCGTGAAGTGGTGGGGGATGAAAGGGGAACGGGGCGTTGCGGCAGCAGTCATAGCCTGCGCCATGCCTTTGATCGTATGGTTAACCCGGTTCAGAAGAGTTGATGGAGCACCATGCAAGCCAATCGATTGATCATGAGTCTCGCGGCGCTGCTGGTGCTGGCGGGTTGCGGCACCCAGCGCACTCAGGAGTTGCCGGCCCGCAAACCCGCCGAGGTCAAGGCCGAGATCGTGCGCCTGCTGCCGGCGAAAACCGTTGACCGCCAAGGCTGGGCCACGGACATCTACGCCGCTTTTGCCGCGCAGAACATCTATCCCTCCACGCAAAACCTGTGTTCGGTGCTCGCGGTCACCGAGCAAGAGTCGACCTTCCAGGTCGACCCACCCGTGCCGGGCCTGGGCAAGATCGCCCGCGAAGAGATCGACCGTCGTGCCGCTAAAGTCCATATCCCCAGCCTGCTGGTCAGCGGTGCACTGCAGGTCAGTTCATCCAACGGTAAAAGCTACAGCGACCGGCTGAATGCGGCGCGCAGCGAAAAAGAACTCAGCGCGATTTTCGATGACTTCATCGGCATTGTGCCCATGGGGCGGACCTTGTTTGGAGGGCTCAATCCGGTGCACACCGGTGGGCCGATGCAGGTCAGCATCGACTTCGCCGAGCAACAGGCACGGGATTATCCGTATCCGGTGGACGGCTCGATCCGTCGTGAAGTGTTCAGCCGTCGCGGCGGCATGTACTTCGGCATTGCTCACTTGCTCGGGTACCCGGTGAGCTACAAACAGCCGCTGTATCGCTTCGCCGATTTCAATGCCGGTTGGTACGCCAGCCGCAATGCGGCGTTTCAGAATGCGGTGAGTCGAGCGTCAGGCATCCCTTTGGCGCTGGATGGTGATCTGGTGCGCTATGACGCGATCATGCCGGGCACCACGGAATTGGCGGTGCGCAGCCTTGGCAAGCAATTGGGCATGCGCAACACGACCATTCGCGATCAATTGGAGGAGGGCAAAAACCTGCAGTTCGAGGACACCCAGCTTTATGCGCGGGTGTTCGACCTGGCCGAGAAGGCGGAAGGTCGGCCGTTGCCTCGTGCAGTGTTGCCGGGGATCGTGCTGCAAAGCCCGAAAATCACCCGCAAACTCACGACGGCTTGGTTTGCCAAGCGGGTGGATGAGCGTTATCAGCGCTGCATGACACGGGCGGGCAAGTGACCGGCCGCAAAAAACAGGCAAAAAAAACCCGGCTGATGAGGCCGGGGTTTTCATTGAGTACCGCGGTAAAACCCTTCATTTATACAGCGCGGCTTTCGATCAGACGATCCGAACCACCTTCAGCGACGCGGTTTTCGATGAGACGGTCGGAACCACCTTCAGCAACGCGGTTTTCGATCAGACGATCCGAACCACCTTCAGCGACGCGGTTTTCGATCAGACGATCCGAACCACCTTCAGCGACGCGGTTTTCGATCAGGCGATCCGAGCCACCTTCAGCAACGCGGTTTTCGATCAGGCGATCCGAACCACCTTCAGCGACGCGGTTTTCGATCAGACGATCCGAACCACCTTCAGCAACGCGGTTTTCGATCAGACGATCCGAACCACCTTCAGCGACGCGGTTTTCGATCAAACGATCCGAACCACCTTCAGCCACACGACTTTCGATCAGGCGATCCGAGCCGCCTTCAGCGACAACCGGGTGAGCAGAAGAAGCGGCGAAAGCGTTAACTGCAAAAACCGAGAAAGCGATGCTGAGAAGGATTTGGCGTTTCATGATGGTGTGCTCCGGGGTGTAGTTGTTTGGTATGGAGGCGATGTTACGCCGCGGATTTTTTATGAGAACTTCATTGAGGTGATGGTGAACATCGACGGCATTGATAGGTGACACTATCCCCCTCACGCGGGCGTGATGGTTCAGTCGTCGGATGGCGGCGGCGGGGTCGATCGGCGCTTCTACACTGGATAGCTGGCGCGTGCCTTTGCCTTCGAGGAGTCGATCATGAGTGCCACTTCCTATGCTCCCGAGCACACCGGCCTGCTGCTGGTGGATCCTTACAACGACTTCCTCAGCGAAGGCGGCAAACTGCATGGCCGCGCTCAACCGGTGGCTGACAGCGTCGGTACGCTGGCCAACCTGAAAACCGTGGTGGCGGCTGTTCGCAAGGCCGGCATCCAGGTTTTCTATGTTCCGCATCACCGCGCCGAGCCCGATGAACTGGCGCACTGGAAACACCCCACTCCCTATCAACAAGGCGCCAGCCGTGCGCAGGTATTTGCCGCCGGAACCTGGGGCGGGGAATGGCACCCGGATTTCCAGCCACAGGCCGGTGACGTGATCGTCAAGGAACACTGGGGCGGCAGTGGTTTTGCCAACACCGATCTGGACTATCTGCTCAAACAGCACGGGATCAACAAGGTTGTGGTGGTGGGGATGCTCGCCAATACGTGCATCGAAAGCACCGCCAGGTTCGCCGCCGAACTGGGCTATCACGTCACGCTGGTGCGCGACGCCACGGCCGCGTTCAGTGCCGAGGCCATGCACGCCGCGCATGAGATCAATGGACCGACGTATGCCCACTCGATTGTCACGACGGCGGAGTTGATCGCGGCGCTCGGTTGATCGCGCTCAGATGACTTTCACTGCCCGACCGATGAATTGAATCGGCCCGGTCGGCTTGCCGATCGGTGAGCCCTGCGGATTTTCCAGGGTCAGCTCGAACAGTTGATTGGGTTGCAGTGGCGGCAATTTGTCGAGCGGAATCGATAGGGTCTGTCCCGGTTTGACCAAGCCCAGAGACACCGGTCCTTGCCAGTCATCGGCCTTGGTCCAGAACTCGAGCGCCTTGTCGGCCGGGACCTCAATGACACCCAGCGGAATCAGCTGGATTTCCCTCGGGTTGCTGGCCTGGATCACCCAGCCAGGTGCCTTGTCCTGAGGACCGACCAACACCACCAGATAGGTAGGCTTGACGGTGGTTTGCGTCAGCATCAATGCGCCGAGCAGCAACGTGGCCGCCAGCCCTGCACCGGCGAGCCCGCGCCAGAGCGGCAACAGATTCCACCAGGATAAAGACTGAGCCGCGATGAGCGACGGTGGCCGTGTCACCTTGTTCACGCTGCGCTCGATACGCTGCCAAAGGTAGGGTGACGGCGGGTGAGGTTCTGCCAGATCGGTCAGGCCGAGCAGGCGACGCTCCCAGGCGTCCACGGCGGCCCGCAAATCAGGTTCGTCGCGCAGGCGCTGTCGGACCTGGGTGCGAAGCTCTGCGGACAGGGTGCCCAACACATATTCGCTGGCCAGTTCGTCGAGTTCTTCCGGGGTTTCATTCGTCAGTTTGCTGATCATCCCATGCACTCCCGCAGTGCCGTCAGGCTCCGCTTGATCCAGGCTTTGACGGTGCCCAGCGGGGTGCCGAGTTTGTGTGAGATTTCAGCATGAGAATATCCGTCGACGTAGGCATGCAGGATACAGGCGCGCCTTGCAGGCTCCAGTTGTTCCAGGCATTGATGAATGCGCCCGGAATGAGCCTGGGCATCGAAGGTTGCCGTGTCGTCCACCCCATCGAAATCACCTTGAATCTCGCGGCTGTTGTCACGGATGAAATTCAGGGCCAGATGCCGCGTCAAACTGAATATCCACCCCCGCGCCGACCCTCGCGCCGGGTCGAACTGCGCGGCGCCATTCCATATCTTGATGAAGGCATCGTGGACGATGTCTTCCGCCAGCGCAGTGTCACGCACCAGGCGTTTGGCAACGCCCAGCAGGCGCGGACTCTCCTGCACATACAAATCACGCAGGGCCTGACGCTCACCGCGAGCGCAGGCGGCGATATGGGCTTCGTAATCGAAAAGAGTTTCGGGTAAGGACACTGAGTTCAGCCGTCAATAATGGGCAGCAGCCCCGGGCCATCGGACCGGGGCCAGTGCTGAGCAGCGTAGACCAATTTCCCGCAGGCCTGGTTTCAGTTGGCCGCCCAGAAAATATAATCCGCCTGGTACTTCACTATTTCTTGCTTGCCCTTGTTGGCCGCCGAGCATTCAGCGCTCGGAGCCACGCCACCTTTGAGGGCGACGCGCTGGATGTAGCTGACGCCGGTCATTGCGCCTTTTCCTTCGGCCGGGTTGGCCTTGACCAATTGATAGGGCAGGTTGCCCGGACTCGAAGGCGCGACAGCCAGTTGAGTGCCGGTGACTTTCGAACCGTCTTTCGCCTGCCAGGTGGCGGGCGGTCCGAAATAGGTGCCGACCTGTTTGCCGCTGCGATCATTGAGTACCGCTTTGGGGCCGACAAAGAACCATTCGGTCTGGCCGGCGGCATTGACCTTGTCACGGCATTCGTAAGTGATCTCGCCGACACCGGTGGTTTCCAGGGCGACCTTGTGCCCGTCCGGGACCTTGATGCTGTCGGGCAGACCTGACTGGGCGTAGGCCATTGGGCCCGCGACGAACAAACCGGCAAGGCAAATCAGCTGTTTGGCATTCATGAATAGCGCTCCGTAAATGAGTAATCTGCTCGGCAGCCTCAGGGGCTGTTACTGGTACTACCCATCGGAAAGCGATTTGGATGCAGTGGCATAAAAAGAAATTTTCCAGCATGGTCAGTATCAGATGCTACAAAGAGACACTCTTGAAGGGGGGTGCTTATGTACCAGCTCTACGGACACCAGAATTCCGGCGCCGCCGCGATAGAGGCCGCCCTCGAACTCTGTGAAATCCCTTATCGTTTTATCGACGTCGAGTCGTCTGCGGAGGCTGCCAAAGCCCTGGAGAAACTCAACCCGCTCAAGCAGATTCCCACCTTGCAATTGCCCGACGGCAGCGTCCTCACCGAAAGCGCGGCGATCCTGATTCATCTGGGGCTCGCGTTTCCCGAGTCAAACCTGCTGTCGAACACGCCCGCCGAGCGTGATCAAGCGATCCGGGGCCTGGTGTACATCGTCAGCAATTGCTATGCGGCCATCGGCATCATCGATTATCCCGAGCGCTGGCTGATCGAGCCGAATCAATCGGCCATGGAAAACCTCATGGCTGGCGCCCGTCGACGGTTGCACTGGAGTTGGGAGGTGTTTGCCGATCAGTTCTCGGGCGAGTTGTACCTGGACGACGAGACGCCTGGGGCACTGGATGTGCTGGCGGCGGTGGTGACGCGATGGGCGGGCAGTCGTGAGCATCTGCGCAATGCCCGACCCGGTTTTTATGCGTGGCTGACGCGAATCGACCGCCACCCGACGCTGGCACCGGTTTTCGCCCGGCATTGGCCAACCTGAAAACCACGCAAATCAAAAGTGGAAGCGAGCCTGCTCGCTCCCACAGGGGAACTGCGTAATTTCAGAGTCACTCGCCGCGAATGTACTGCTCCAACTGGCGAATCAATTCAGCCTGTTCGGCGATGGCTTCCTTGACCAGGTCACCGATCGACAGCAAGCCGATCAACTTGCCGTTTTCCACCACAGGCAGGTGGCGCAGGCGTCTGTCGGACATGATGCCCAGGCAGGTATCAACGGTTTGATGAGTGTCCACTGTGATCACCGGCGACACCATGATGTCGCGAACCGGCGTGCCCACCGAAGAACGGCCATGCAGCACCAGTTTGCGCGCATAGTCCCGCTCGCTGATGATCCCCAGCACTTCGTCATTCTCCACCACCAACAAGGCGCCGACGTTCTTTTCGGCCATCTTCATCAGGGCTTCGAGCACCATGTGATCGGGTTTGATCTGGTGCACTTCCTGATTTTTCTGATCTTTCAACTTGAGCAGTTGGGCGACGGTTTTCATGATGGCTTCTCAGGTGTTGTCGTTGTTATTGAAGAATCGTAGACCCAGGCGCCGAGGGCAAGGCGGAAAGCGGCAGATAACGCGCAAAAAACGTCATTCGGCGGATTTTCTTCGATTAACCGGAAGTTTTTCGCTGATCCATGGGCTGAACTCAGCCCCCTGTGGGAGTGAGCCTGCTCGCGATAGCGCAGGGTCAGCCAATACAAGCGGCGACGGATGCACCGCCATCGCGAGCAGGCCCGCTCCCAAAGGGGTTGCATTCAGCTCAGAGAGGGCTATCCCCCGCGATGACGCGTAGAATTGCCGCTTGAATCAAATCTTGAGGTTGCAGTGGTGGATTTACAGCAGGGCTTCGTCCTGACCCGGCATTGGCGCGACACCCCGGCCGGTACGCAAGTCGAGTTCTGGCTGGCGACCGACGCCGGTCCCCAACGTATCCGTCTGCCACATCAACCGTCGGTGGCATTTATCCCGGCGGCCCGGCGCGAGCAAGCCGAGGCTGTTTTGCGCGGCGAAAAAAATGTCGAGCTCAAGCCATTGGCCCTTCAGGATTTCGAGCACCGCCCGGTGCTCGGCCTGTATTGCCAGCAACACGGTCAGTTGATGCGCCTGGAAACCGCGCTGCGCAAAGCCGGCGTCGAGATGTTCGAAGCCGACGTGCGCCCGCCGGAACGCTACATGATGGAGCGCTTTATCACCGCGCCGGTCCTTTTTGGTGGCACGCCAGGGACCGAAGGCCTGCTGCTCGACGCGCAGATGAAGCCCGCTCCCGACTACCGGCCCAACCTCAGGCTGGTGTCCCTGGACATCGAAACCACGGCTCAGGGCGAGTTGTATTCCATTGCCCTGGAAGGCTGCGGCGAGCGCCAGGTCTACATGCTTGGTCCGCCCAATGGCGATGACAGCGCGGTGGATTTCCAACTCGACTACTGCGACTCCCGAACCGTCCTGCTGAAAAAGCTCAACGAATGGTTCGCCCGCCATGACCCCGACGCGATCATTGGCTGGAACGTCGTGCAGTTCGACCTGCGCGTGCTGCACCAGCACGCCCGTCAGCTGGGTGTACCGCTGAAACTGGGGCGTGGCGGCGAAGAAATGCAATGGCGCGAGCACGGCAGCCGCAACCATTACTTCGCCTCCGCCGCCGGCCGGTTGATCATCGACGGCATCGAATCCCTGCGCTCGGCGACCTGGAGCTTCCCCTCGTTCAGCCTGGAAAACGTCGCGCAAACCCTGCTCGGCGAGGGCAAGGCGATCAGCACGCCGTACCAGCGCATGGACGAAATCAACCGCATGTTCGCCGAGGACAAGCCGGCACTCGCCACGTACAACCTCAAGGACTGCGAGCTGGTGACGCGGATTTTCGCCAAGACCGAGCTGCTGACCTTCCTCCTGGAACGGGCCAGCGTCACCGGTTTGCCGGCGGACCGCAGTGGCGGTTCGGTGGCGGCGTTCACCCACCTGTACATGCCGCTGATGCACCGACAGGGGTTTGTCGCGCCGAATCTGGGCAACAAGCCCGCGCAGGCCAGCCCCGGCGGTTTTGTCATGGACTCGCAGCCGGGCTTGTACGAGTCGGTGCTGGTGCTCGACTACAAAAGCCTCTATCCGTCGATTATCCGCACTTTCCTGATTGACCCGGTCGGGCTGATCGAAGGCTTGCAGCATCCCGAAGACAGCAACTCCGTGCCGGGTTTTCGCGGTGCGCGTTTTTCCAGGACCCGGCATTGCCTGCCGGCGATCGTCGCGCGGGTAGCCGAAGGCCGCGAGACCGCCAAGCGCGAGCACAACGCGCCGTTGTCGCAAGCGCTGAAGATCATCATGAACGCCTTCTATGGAGTGCTCGGTTCCAGTGGCTGCCGCTTCTTCGATACGCGTCTGGCGTCGTCCATCACCTTGCGCGGCCACGAGATCATGCTGCGCACCCGGCAGCTGATCGAAGCCCAGGGGCACACGGTGATTTACGGCGACACCGACTCGACCTTCGTCTGGCTGCGTCGCGCTCACGGTCAGGACGAGGCCGCGCAGATCGGCCGCGCGCTGGTGGACCACGTCAACCAGTGGTGGCGCGAGCATGTGCAACAGGAATACGGGCTGGAAAGCGCTCTGGAATTGCAGTTCGAGACCCACTACAAACGCTTTCTGATGCCGACGATTCGCGGCGCCGAGGAGGGCAGCAAGAAGCGTTACGCCGGGCTGGTCACCCGCGCCGATGGCACTGACGAAATGGTTTACAAGGGCCTGGAAACCGTGCGCACCGACTGGTCGCCGCTGGCCCGGCAATTCCAGCAGGAACTGTACTCACGGATTTTCCATCGCCAGCCCTATCAGGATTACGTGCGCGACTACGTGCGCAAGACCCTGGCCGGCGAGTTCGACGACCGCCTGATCTACCGCAAGCGCCTGCGCCGTACTCTGGATGACTATGAACGCAACGTGCCGCCCCACGTCCGTGCGGCGCGGATCGCCGATGACTACAACGACCAGCAGGGCCGCCCCCGGCAATACCAGAACGGCGGCTGGATCAGCTACGTGATCAGCGTCGCCGGGCCCGAACCGCTGGAGATTCGCAGCGCGCCCATCGACTACGACCATTACGTCACCCGGCAACTGCAACCGGTGGCGGATGCGATTCTGCCCTTCGTGGACGACGACTTTTCAACCTTGATTGGTGGGCAACTGGGCTTGTTTTGAGTCCAGCAGCTGCAGCGTCCAGTCATCCCGTATGCCGTGAAAGTATTGATCCAGTGCCTTATGGAACACGCTGCCCTTGGGGGCGATTTGGGCGAACAGGGTCATCGACGAGTGAAACTTGAGGTTGTCGGGGTGTCCGAAAATCTCGGCGATCGAGCGTTGTTTGATGTCCAGGACCAATTGAGTGCAGGTTCGCAGGCGAGCGCCCAGCGTTGGATGCGCAAGGTAGGCCACGGCTTCCTCGCGGGAGCGGATCGCGTAATGTCGAGACATCTGGCTACCGCCCAATCCGGCGAACTGCGGAAAAACGAACCACATCCAGTGCCGGCGCTTGCGGCCGGCTTTCAACTCTTCCCGGACCCACTCGAACACGGGGTCTTGTGCTTGCACAAAGCGTGGCAAATTGAAGTCGTCGAGCTGATCAGTGCTTCTCATGCAGAAGCCCTCTGACAGTACCGCGATGGCTTAGACCATGGCCAACCGGTGCTTGCGTTGTGGCGCGTGAAACGCGTGGTCCAGCGCCTTCAAGTCCTCGTCGTCGAGCCGCAGTTGTGCGGCCTGCGCATTCAGTTGCACATGTTCAGGAGCGACCGCTTTGGGGATGGCGATCACGCCTGTCTGTCGCAGAATCCATGCCAGTGCTATCTGAGCCGGCTTCGCGGCGTGACGGGCGGCAATCTGGCTGAGCGCCGGATGGGTCAGCATCGTTCCTCCCTGACCGATGGGACAGTATGCCATCAACGGCTGCTGATGCTGTTGACACCAGGGCAGAAGATCAAATTCGATGCCGCGCTCTTCCAGGTTGTACAGCACCTGGTTGGTAGCGCAGGCCGGTGAGTTCAATTCCTCCAGGTCGTCAACGTCGAAATTGGACACGCCCCAACGGCCGATTTTGCCGTCTTCTCGCAGGCGTTCGAAGGCTGCGACGGTTTCCTCGAGCGGATACTGGCCGCGCCAATGCAGCAGGTATAAATCGATGTAATCGGTGTTCAAGCGCCGCAGGCTGCGTTCGCAGGCCTGGGGGATGCCTTTGCGGCTGGCGTTGTGCGGGTAGACCTTGCTGACCAGGAAGACCTTGTCGCGCAGGCCTGTTATGGCTTCACCCACCACTTCCTCCGCGCCGCCTTCGGCATACATCTCGGCGGTGTCGATCAGGGTCATGCCCAGCTCGATGCCCAGGCGCAGCGCGGCGACTTCCTTGTTGTGTTGCGAGGGATCTTCGCCCATGCGCCAGGTGCCTTGACCGATGACCGGTACGTCGACGCCGGCCAGTTCGAGGGTCCGCATGAAAACCTCCTTTTTCGAATCGATAGATACTCTCCAGTTGGCAGCAGAATACCCCGGTGGTTCCGTGGACGTGTAGCAGCTGCTCGGCAGCTGCTTGATTGTGGGGGGATGTTTAGTGGGCCGAAAACTTCAGCACAGTGCTCTGGGTATAGGTCTTGCCCGGGTCAAGTCGGGTGGACGGGAAGTTCGGCTGGTTCGGTGAGTCCGGGTAGTGCTGGGTCTCAAGGGTAAACGCGCCCCAATGCGGATAAACCTTGCCGCCCTTGCCCTTGACCGTGCCATCGAGGAAGTTGCTGGTGTAGAACTGCACGCCGGGTTCGGTGGTGTAGAGCTGCAAGCGGCGCCCGGAGAGTGGGTCGCTGACATCGGCCGCCAGCTTGCCCACATCACCCTTGGCGTCCAGGGCCCAGTTGAAGTCAAAGCCGCCCTGTTTCGGCTCGGCGAATTTCAGTTGCGGGTGATCGGCCTTGATGTTTTTGCCGATGGCGGTGGGTTGTGTGAAGTCCATCGGCGTACCCGCGACCGGGGCCAGTTCGCCGGTCGGAATCAGTTTGGCGGTGACCGGCGTGTAATGGGTCGAATGCAGGGTGACGAGCTGTTTCAGAACATCCCCGTTGCCCGCGCCGGCGAGGTTGAAATAGCTGTGATTGGTCAGGTTCAGTACGGTCGGTTTATCAGTGCTGGCCTTGTAGTCGATGCGCAGTTCATTGTTCTCGGTGAGGCTGTAAGTGACCTCGGTCTTGAGGTTGCCGGGGAAGCCCATTTCGCCGTCCGCCGACAGATAGGTCAGGGTAACGCCCACAGAATCCTTGCCTTTGCTCGGCTGAGCTTTCCACACGTGCTTGTCAAACCCTTGCGGGCCGCCGTGCAGCGAGTTGGAGCCGTCGTTGAGCGGCACCTGATAGCGTTTGCCGTCCAGTTCGAACGCGCCGTTGGCCAGGCGATTGCCGAAACGCCCGATGGTCGCGCCAAAGTAAGCGGTGCCGCTCTGATAGCCCTGAACGTCGTCAAAACCCAGCACCACGTCGTCGAGCTTGCCGTTTTTGTCCGGCACCTTCAGCGACTGCAAAATGCCGCCGTAGGTAATGATCGTGGCTTGCAGGCCATGGCTGTTGCGCAAGACGTATTGCTCGACGGGTGTGCCGTCGTTGGTCTTGCCGAAGGCTTTGTGTTCGCTGGACAGACCAGCCGCTTGAGTGGGGAGGGTAGCGATCATCAGGGACAGTCCGAGGCCGGAGAGCAGGTGTCGGGAGTGCAGCATGGTTGACCTTCCTTTTTGTTGTTTTTGGCATGTAGTCATACTAATGATCGATTTTGATCGTCGATCAAGGAAGGATTTATAGCTGATATGTGAAGTGTTGCAATTAAAAGTATGACTAATTTGTCGGTGTTTGTTATGGAGGCCAGGGTTTACGGACCATCGGCACTGCACTTTTTCAGCTTTGGCGGCTCTATCCTTGGCCAGCCTGCGGCGATCCCCTCCGTCGGCCAATGCCCAAGTTCAAGCACCCATGGCTCGAGTTTTACCCTTCTTCGCTTCACTTCTACGGCGCCGATGCCTGCTGCTGGCCAGCCTGTCGATGCTCTTCGCCAGCGGTTGCAGCCAGCAACAGGGTAGCGACATCGTCAACCAGTTCCGCGAAGGCACGCCCCAGGAATTCCTCCAGACCAGCGTCGACCGCATGGCGACCCTGGCGATGCGCGACAACCTCGACAGCCTCTACTTGCTGATGAGCAAGCTCTACCTGCGTAACCCGGACGAGTTGAAAAAATCCGGCTTCCTCGACGCCCGCACCGCCGGTAAACAAGTGCGCCTGGCCATCGAACAACAGCAGCCGCTGCCGACCCTCGGTGGCAAGAAGGACCTCGCGGCGCTGAGCTACGCCATGAGTCCTGAGTTTCTCGGCGACCGGGTCGGCGCCTTCATCTACGCCATCGGCAGCATGCTGGTCACCGCTCACGGCAACCGTCTCGAGTTCTATATGACCGATGCTATCAACCCGACCTTCGTCAATAACGCCGCCCGCAACATCGAGAAAGCCACCTGGATCCTGAGCCAGCGGCAAAACAAAAACGGCGAGCCCTTGCTGTTCTCCAACGAAATTTCGGAGGAGGGCAGCAACCTGAGTTTTGCCGTGGAGTTCGGCAAAATCGTCGCGCGGCTGGATCTGCTGACGCAGATGCTGGACGAGCGTTATCGGCGGATCGGCCTGAACTACGCGCAGAGCTTGCTGTTTTTGAATTTCCTGCCCGTGCAGTAAATCAACCCCACCGCACTCACTGACACAGCAGATCCCTCTGTAGGAGCGAGCCTGCTCGCGATAGCGTTGGCACATTCAATATCACGTGAATGAAACATCGCCATCGCGAGCAGGCTCGCTCCCACAGGGGGGGTTGAGTAAATAGGAAAAGTAGTAAGTTGTGGAATAACGATAGTTCGCATCGATATAACTGGTTATAAGAAAAATCGCTATGCTGCGGTCCAGTTTTTCCATGCGTTTTATTGCGGGCGTGTTAATGGATTTCGTTAACTTCGGGTTGGTGGTGGCAGGGTTGGTCGTCGGCTTTATCGTCGGCATGACCGGGGTAGGCGGTGGGTCTTTGATGACCCCGATTCTGCTGTGGTTCGGTATCAATCCGGCCACGGCGGTGGGCACCGACTTGCTGTACGCGGCCATTACCAAATCCAGCGGTGTGCTGGTTCATCGCAAGAACAACAATATCGACTGGGCGATCACCGGTTGGCTGACCCTCGGCAGCGTGCCGGCAGTAGCGCTGACGTTGTGGTTCCTGAGCAGTTTGCAGACTTCTCCCGACGCGATGAATGCCGTTATCAAACAAGCCCTCGGCTTCGTTCTGTTTGCCACGGCCCTGGCGATTTTCTTCAAAAAACGCCTGCTCGACTTCGCCCACAAACGGGCTGGCGGCCATTACAACCCCAGCGGTTCGCGCCTGAATGTGTTGACGGTCATCACCGGTCTGGTCCTGGGCACCATGGTCGCGCTGACCTCGATCGGTGCCGGCGCCCTCGGCACCGTAGCGCTGTTCATCCTCTATCCGTTGTTGCCGACCCGACGCCTCGTCGGCACGGAAATCGCCCACGCCGTGCCGTTGACCCTGGTCGCCGGCCTGGGCCATGCCAGCATGGGCAACATGGATTGGCAGGTGCTGGGTTACTTGCTGGTGGGTTCGCTGCCGGGGATTTACCTGGGCAGCCACTTGACCGGTCGTATCTCCGACGAAGTGCTGCGTCCTTGCCTGGCCACGATGCTGGTGTTGATCGGCTACAAACTGGCGTTTTAGCGTGTACCCCAGATAAAAATGTAAATTGTCTAGTCTTGAAGCAGGGCTACGCCTGTTTCACCCGAACGCCCGATGCACCGCATCGGGCGTTTTGTATTTTAAGGACAGGTGTGGGCACTCTTGGTTGTCGATAAAGATCGCTGCCGCACCCTCTGCTCAAAAAGTGCTGCGCAGGTGAACGTCAGTTGGTGACCAACAGTTCCGGGCCGAGGTAGTCGTTGATGTGGTCAATATCGTCGTCGCCCAGACTGCCCACCGAAGAGGCCAGGCGCAGGCGCGACATCAAGTAGCGCAGCTTGGCCTCGAACAAATCGTGGCGCGCATCGAAGAGCAGCTCTTCGGCATTGAGAACGTCCGAGTTGGTGCTGGTGCCGCCTTCTTTGAAGCCTTTGCGTGTCGAAGTCAGTGAGCGTTCGTTGGACTCCACTGCTCTCTCCAGCGCGCGAATACGTTGGGCGCCGCTCTCTACGCCGCGATACTCACGGGTGGTACCGGAGATGACTTCCTGGCGCGTAGCGTCGAGTTCGTCCAGGGCCTTATAGCTATTGGCACTCGCCTGGCGCGTCAACGCGCTAGTGCCACCACCGTTGTACAACGGGAAGTTTGCCTCCAGCCCGATTGAGGCGTAGCGGTTGCGTTGATTCAGCTCGGAGATTGATTGGCTATCGCCCGCGGTGTAGCCGGCAACGAAATCAAGTGTCGGCCAGTGACCAGCCCTGGCGCGCTTCACTTCTTCTTCAGCGAGGTCGCTGCTATGACGGCGCGCATGGATCAGCGGGCTGTCAGTCTGAGCCTTGATTAACCAGTCCTGCAGGTTGCTCGGTAGCAGCGGTGGCGTATTGAAGGTCGGACGCAAGGTGGTAAGGGATTCGGGGGATTCTCCGATGTATTCCTCAAGCTTGCGGCGCGCGTTGACCAGGTTGTCCTGCGCTTCGATCAGCTCAACCGCGGCGAGGTCGCGGCGAGCGATCGACTCGTCGATGTCGGTGACGGTACCGGCCCCCAACTCCATGCGTCGTTTAGCCGAAGCGAGTTGCTCGTCAAAGGCGTTTAACTTGGCTTTGGCAAGGATGATGGTTTCGCTGGCCAGGAGCACGTCGAAATAGCTTTCGGCCAGGCGCACTGCGGCGTCCTGACTCTTGGCATCGAACACCGCGACGCTGTAGTCGGCACGCTGTTTACCCTGGCGGAACTCGGCCATTTTCTGTTTGTTGAACAGCGGCTGGCGCAAGCGCACGTTAGCGCCCTTGGAGTCGTAGTCGAGATCCCTTTCGATGCCGCTCTGGCGCTGGGTGCCATTGACCTTGTTGTCGTAGGCCGAGGCACTGATCTGCGGTAGCAGGCCGGCCTGGCCAATGGCGCGGTTTTCCAGGCCGGCCTCTTTTTCATGTACGGCGGCGCGATAGACGGGGCCTTGGTACTGCAACAGATCCCAGGCTTGCTTGAGGTCCATGGCGCCAACCGGGAAGGACAGCGCAAGCAGGCAAAAGATCAGGCAATGACGGTCCATTTCATTGTTCCTTGAACGAGCTGTCGACACGCTCGAGCATTGGTTTGAGAAGATAGCTCATCAAGTTGCGCTCGCCGGTCTTGATGGTGACGCTGGCGGGCATACCGGGACGAATGTGATTGCTGCCAAGCTGGCTCATGCCATCGGGAGTGACTTCTACCTGTGCCAGATAGAACGGTTGCTTGCTTTCCTCGTCGAGCAGGCGGTCGGCGGAGACTGTCTTCACACGGCCAGGGATGTTGGGCGTCTGGGCATGGTTGAAGGCCGGAAACGCAATGTCCACGGCCAGGCCGGGGACCATCTTGTCGATCGCCTGTACCGGAATCATCGCGTCAACCTGCAGCGGTTCATTGTCCGGAACGATTTCCATGATTTTGAAGCCGGGCTGAATGATCCCGCCGATGGTCGCAATGCTCAGTGAATGGACGATGCCATCAATCGGCGAGCGAATCACCGTGTGGGTCACTTCATAGTCCAGCGCACGCAAGCGGTCGGCCAGGGTGGTATTTTCCTTGGCGGTGTCGGTGAGCTGCGATTCGACTTCCTTCTGGTAATCGTGCTGGCGCTGAAGGATGCGCAGCTTGATTTCGGTGGTCTGGCTGCGTATGCGGGCGATGTTGTTGAGGTTTTCGGCCTGGCCGGCGGAGAGGTCGGAATTGCTGCGTTCCAGCTCAAGCAGGCGGTTGCGTGGCACATAGCCTTCGGCCGCCAGCACGCGGGTACCTTTTAGTTCCTGGTTGAGGAAGTCGATCTGCGAGGCGCGGGCGCCATAGACCTGCTGCAGGCCCTTGAGCTGCACCGCCGACGCCGCGAGGTTTTCCTGAAGGATGCTGATTTCGCCAGCGAGGCCGGCGCGTCGGGTATCCAGCAGGCGTTGTTGCAGATTCATGGCGGCCACCAGGCGGTGGTCATTCCCGAAGCGCTTGAGCAATTCGGGGTCGTAGTTCACCACGTCGCGACCGTCGCGTTCCGCTTCCAGACGGTTTTCCACCGTCTTGCTGACGATGTACTGGGCGCTGACCGCACCCTGTTCGGAGGCGGCGCGCAGCGAGTCGAGGCGGACCAGCTCCTGGCCTTTTTTCACTGCATCACCTTCGCGAACAAGAATGGCCTCCACAGTGCCGCCGGTCAGATGCTGCACGGCTTTACGATTGCTGGTGACTTTGACCGTGCCAGTCGCGACCACGCCGGCATCCAGTGGCGCCAGCCAGGACCACAGGAGGAAGCCGCCGAAGCCGGCGAGCATCAGCAACATGCCCCAGCGCACGGGTTTACCGACGTCCAGATCCACCACGTTCCTGGGATCGGCGAGAATCATCTCGGTGTGTTGGCTCATTTGCATGATCGGTCACTCCCGTGATTTGACGGAGGCCAGCGGAGTCGATGCGCCCGCAGGCATCACACTGGCCTTGCGCAGCGCTGCAAATACTTCGTCGCGAGTACCGAGCATCTGCACACCGCCGTCGCGCAGCATCAGCACCTTATCGACGGCGCAGAGCACATTGGGACGGTGGGAAATCAGAATGACGGTGGCGCCGCGGTTTTTCAGTTGAGCCAGCGCCTCGACCAAGCCCTTTTCACCGACGTCGTCGAGGTTGGCGTTCGGCTCGTCCAGCACAATCAGATTGGGTTCTCCATACAGCGCGCGAGCCAAGGCGATGCGTTGCTTCTGGCCTCCGGACAGCGGGCTGCCATCGGTGCCCAGACGGGTCTCATAACCCTGCGCCAAACGCAGGATCATCTCGTGCACTCCAGTCGTCCTGGCGGCGCGTATGACCGCATCGCTGTCCACTTCGCCAAAGCGCGCAATGTTGTCGGCGATGGTGCCCTCGAACAGCTCCACGTCCTGTGGCAGGTAACCGAGCCAGGGGCCAAGTTCGCCCTTGTTCCAGGTGAATATGTCCGCGCCGTCCAGGCGCACCTTGCCGGCCTGCGCCGGCCAAACGCCAACCAACAGACGAGCGAGGGTGGATTTGCCCGAGGCGGATGGACCGATAATGCCAAGGCTTTCGCCGGGGGAAAGGTTGAAGCTCACTCCGCGCAGAATCGTGTTGCTGGTGCCGGGCGCACCGGCATACACATTCTCCACCGCCAGCATGCCCAGCGGCCGCTGCAGCGACATGCTCGGTGGCCGGCGAGGATAGTCGTTCAGCATCTCGTTCAACCGGGCCCAGGCCGAACGGCAGCCAAGCAATTGCTTCCACGACGCGATGACTTGTTCAACCGGGGCCAGCGCGCGGCCGGTGAGGATCGAGCAAGCAATCATCATCCCCGGGGTGATCTTGCCTTCGATCGCCAGCAACGCGCCGGCGCCGAGGATCAGCGATTGCAAAGTGATGCGCACGAAGCGCCCGGTACTGCTGATCAGGGCAGCACGGTCGGAAGCCAGGGTCTGCATTTCCAGAATGTGCAAATGGCTTTGGTACCAGCGCTTGCCGATCGAAGGCAGCATGCCCATGGCCTCGATAACCTCGGCGTTGCGCAGGTTGTTGTTGGCGTAGCTGGCGGAGGTGAGGGCAGCCTGATTGGCTTCGGCCAGTGGCTTTTGCGTTGCCTTCTCGGTGAGATAAGCCAGGCCCACCAGAATCAGCGAGCCGATCAGCGTGACCAGTCCGAGCAGCGGGTGGATCAAATAGGCGACCAGCAGGTAGATGGGGGTCCAAGGCGCATCAAAGAATGCGAACAGACCATTGCCGGTGAGAAATTGACGCACCTGTGCGAGATCTTGCAGGGCCTGGGCCGGATTACCTCCGGCGCGGCTCAGGTTGCGCTCGAATGCTGCGGTGAAAATGCGTCGATTGAGGTCCATGTCGAGGCAGTTGCCGACTCGGATCAGCACGCGGGTGCGGAACATTTCCAGCGTGGCCATTAGCAAGAACAGGCCTATCACCAGGAAGGTCAGCATCGTCAATGTTGTGACGTTACGACTGACCAAGGCCCGATCGTAGACCTGCAGCATATAAATAGCTGGCGTCAACATCATGACGTTGATGACGCCGCTGAATCCGGCCAACGAGTAAAAACTGCGGCGAAGTCGAAAGAGCGCGTCGGCCAGTTCGGATCGGGTACTTGAGAGCTTGTGCATTTGATAGACCCTCACCGAAAAGCCGGGTGTGCTTGCGGCAAAAAGCAGCAAGGAAAATGTGTGAAAAACCATAGATGTAGTTGCGAATGCTTCTCGCGGACACAAGCCATAGCGTTCCTGGAAAAGTTCCGTAAATTTTTATGTTCACATGCAGCAGCGTAGGTGGCGTTTGTCTCTCTAGCGATACAGTTTGAAATAACATTTCGCTCTAGTAGTTCGTATGAATATTTATATATCGTTTAATAACAGTGAGTTGGCATGTCCAATGACGATGATATTTTTTTACGTCGTAATATTGACAGCGCATTGCTATAGAACTTTAGTCATGTTCAAGGGCGCCCGTCTGAATCTTGCCATCGCTTCGAAAGTGCAGGGCACGGTGGTCCTGAAGGAGCACGGCATGTCGATCATTTTGTTCTGTTGCACCGTGACGGAGCTGTTCAGGAAGTTCGCTTCGACTTCCCGATTCCATGGCCCACCAGTGGCTCGGAATCGCTCTGCCTAAACGCTCAGCGAGCAATTTCATCCAGCGAATTCCAGGCGCGCATTCACCGGCGCAGGGGACGGCTTTGCCTGCCCCACGCCTGCTCTCGCCAAACACTGAACCAACGAACTGCGCAAGCCAGCACGTGACTTGGCGCGGGAGGATTTATTCGTCCCGAGCCTTTCCCATATAGATCGAGGGCAATCGAAATGGCCAATTTCAACAAGTCGGACCTGGAGTTCATTCTCAAGCAAATCTTCATCGCAGAAGCGCATGCCGACGGCGCCAGCCTTAGTGATTTGCTACCCAACAGTCAGGTGCCATACGGCCTGCGAACCGTCGATGGCAGCTACAACAACCTGGTCGCCGGACAAAGCGAATTTGGCGCTGCGGACAATTCCTTCCTGCGCCTGCTTGACGCTTCGTATCGTGCGTCGTACGCCGGGACAGGGACTGTGGTCGATCCGCAGCCACGGATTATCAGTAACCTGATCAACGACCAGACCGCCAACAACCCGGCCGCTGTCGCTGCGAACGGTGGTGCTGACCCAGTGATCAGCCCCGGTCTGGACGGCGTGTTCGGCACGGCCGACGACAAGGAAGTATTCTTCATCCCCAACGAGTCGCCGGACGCCGGCCTGACCGCCGGCTTCAACTCGTGGATGACCTTCTTCGGCCAGTTCTTCGACCACGGCCTTGATCTGCTCAGCAAGAGCAGTACCGACGTTGTGTTTATTCCGCTGCAGCCGGACGATCCGTTGTTTGTGCCGGGCAGCCCGACCAACTTCATGGTGCTGCCACGTGCAGTGCGTACGGCCGGCGCGGACGGAATTGTCGGCACTTCCGATGATGGTCAGCCCAACACCACCTCACCGTTCGTAGACCAGAGCCAAACATACAGCTCGCACCCGTCGCACCAGGTGTTCCTGCGTGAGTACGTCCTCAACGCGGCCGGTGACCCTATTGCAACGGGGCGCTTGATTACCAACCGCGATCTCGGCGCTGATGGCAAATTCGGCACGGCCGATGATGGCGACGGCGAAAGCGGCGGCATGGCGACCTGGGCAGTGGTAAAAGCCCAGGCCCGTGACATTCTCGGCATCAACCTGACCGACCTCGATGTGCACAACGTGCCGTTGCTCGCGACTGATGCCTATGGCAGCTTCATCCGGGGGCCGAACGGTATGCCGCAGGTGGTGATGCGCACCAGTAACGGTACCGACGGTATTGCCGGGACGGCTGATGACGTCACGCAACTGGTCGAAGGCAACCGGGATGCGCCGATCAGTCTGGCCAACGCCGTAAGCACCGGACATGGTTTCCTCGACGACATCGCCCACAATGCCGCGCCGGTCGTCGTCGGTGGGGTTCTGCAAGCGGATGCCGACGCCGATGTCGGCAATGCGCAGCCCGTGGGTGCGGGCGGCAACAACCTGACCTATGACAACGAACTGCTCGACGCCCACTACATTGCCGGCGACGGCCGGGCGAACGAAAACATTGGCCTGACCGCCGTGCACCATGTGTTCCACTCCGAGCACAACCGCCTGGTCCAGCAATCCAAGCAAACCATCCTGGCCGCCGGCGATCTGGCGTTTCTCAATGAGTGGCTGGTGGACGACGTCGCCGCAATGCCTACGACACTCGCCGAAATATCAGCCTTGGTGTGGGACGGCGAACGCCTGTTCCAGGCCGCCAAGTTCGGCACCGAGATGCAGTACCAGCACCTCGTCTTCGAAGAGTTCGCGCGGACCATTCAGCCGCAGGTTGACGCATTCCTTGCCCCCAACGGGTATGACACCTCGATCAACCCGGCCATCCTCGCCGAGTTCGCCCATGTGGTGTATCGCTTCGGTCACTCGATGTTGACCGAGACCGTCGATCGTTTCGACCCCGAATTTAATCCGCTGCTCACTGACCCGAACAACCCGGATTCGCAAATGGGTCTGATCGCGGCCTTCCTCAATCCGCTGGCGTTCGCCGGCAGCGGGGCCACTGCGGACGAAGCGGCAGGGGCGATCATTCGCGGTGTGACCCGCCAGCTCGGCAACGAGATCGACGAGTTCGTCACCGAAGCGTTGCGCAACAATCTGCTCGGTCTGCCCCTCGATTTGCCGGCCTTGAATCTGGCGCGTGGTCGCGACACGGGTATCCCGACCTTGAATGAGGCGCGGCGTGAGTTCTACTCATCAACCGGCGACAGCCAACTCAAGCCGTACATCAGTTGGGCAGACTTCGCGGACAACCTCAAACACCCCGAGTCGTTGGTCAACTTCATCGCAGCCTATGGCACGCATGAAACGATTACGGCGGCGACCACGCTGGCAGACAAACGCGCTGCAGCCCTGGCGCTGGTATTCGGTGGCGATGATGCGCCGGCTGACCGCCTGGACTTCCTCAACAGTACCGGCGCCTATGGCAACGTAACGCTGGCCGGCAAGGATGGGCTGCTGGGTACTGCCGACGACGTGACGGGTGTAACGATCACGGGCGTCGACGATATCGACTTCTGGGTCGGTGGCCTCGCCGAGCAGAAGATGCCGTTCGGCGGTATGCTCGGTTCGTCGTTCAACTTCGTGTTTGAGACCCAGATGGAGGCGTTGCAGGACGGCGACCGCTTCTACTATCTGTCACGTACCGCGGGCCTGAACTTCGGCACCGAGTTGGAAAACAACTCCTTTGCCAAGCTGATCATGCTCAACACCGATGTCACACACCTGTCGAACACCGTGTTCCTGACGCCTACTTACACCCTGGAAGTGAATCAGGCCAATCAGTTCACTGGCCTTGGCGCGGGCAGCGCCGATCCAACTGGCGGCCTCATGATCAACGGTGTGGAAATCGTGCCGCTGGTGATCCGCGATAACCCCGACACCGTGGGGGCGGACAGTAATTATCTGCAATATACCGGCGAAGACCATGTCGTCCTGGGTGGCACCGCTGGCAATGACATCATCGTCTCCGGTGAGGGCGATGACACCCTTTACGGCGACGGTGGCAACGACCGCCTCGAAGGCGGCGCCGGCAACGATGCGGTACTGGGCGGCGCGGGCGATGACATCATCACCGACTCGTTCGGTGACAACCGTCTGGAAGGTAATGCCGGTAACGATGTGATCGTCGCCGGTAGCATGCTGGTTGGCGGCAACCTGATCCTGGGGGGCGATGGCCAGGACTTCATCATCACCACCGAAGACATCAGCACCACCTTCGGCGGTCAGGGTGACGATTTCATCCACGGGGCCAAGACCAACCTGCCAGCTACGGGCAACGAAGGTGATGACTGGATCGAGAGCGGTACCCAGGACGGTGCGCCAGGCGATAACGCCTCGCCGTTGCTCAATGACGACGTGATCGGCAACGATATCTTTGTCGGTGGTGGTGGCTTCGACGAAATGATCGGCGAGGGTGGCGATGACATCTTCGTCGGCAGCGATGCCCAGGACAATATGGACGGCATGTCCGGTTTCGACTGGGTGACCTACAAAAATGACAGGGTCGGTGTGACCGTTGACCTGACCATGGCCACGCTGGCGCAACCACACGGCAACGCGCCAAACCAGAACAACGGGCCGTTCAATCCGGTCGGTGCCTCACCGACCTCGATCCTCGACCGTTTTGCCGAGGTCGAAGGCTTGTCCGGTTCGCAATTTGGCGATGTGCTCAAGGGCGATAATGTTGATGCGGTCACGATTGCCGACCACGGCGGGACCACGGGCAGTGCGCTGACCAATGTGGCGTTGATTCGCGGACTGGAGCAATTCCTGGCCGATGCCGGCTTGCCGACCACTGGTTTTGCCACGGGCAATATCATCCTCGGTGGCAATGGCAGTGACCTGATCGAGGGGCGTGGTGGCGATGACCTGATCGATGGCGACAAATGGATCAACGTCAGAATTGCGGTGTATGGCCCCAACGACGTCAACCATACCGGCCCTGAAATCGCCACCTTCGACAGCATGGTCGATATGATTCCGTTCATGATCGACGGCACCTATAACCCAGGTCAGCTCAAGGCCGTGCGAGAAATCCTGCCCGGCACTTCGACAGGCGGGGCGGCTTTCGACACTGCCGTTTTCTCCGGCCTTCAGTCTGAGTATGTGGTGACGCGTGACACCCGAGGCACGGCCAATGTGGCGGACGATGTCTGGACAGTGACCGATACCGAAGCGGGTCGCGACGGCACCGATACCTTGCTGCATATCGAACGCCTGCAGTTCGCCGATACCCAGCAAGTGCTGGTGCCGGATCTGAACGCACAACCGTTGGGCAGACCGACCGTCGCGGATGGAAACGGCGGCGCGATCACAGTGGGCGACACATTGACGGTGAGCATGGCCGGAGTGCGCGATTCCGACAACATCACGGTGGGTAACCCGCAGGGTTTCGTCAACAATGCCTCGGTGTCCTACTATTGGCAGTTCGAAGCCGACCCCGGCACCGGCGTGTTCGAAGACATCATCCAGCTGCCAGCGGGTGACCTGGCGTTCCAAAGTGCCGACGGCACCACGTTCAAGGTCTCGCCGGATCTTGCCGGGCTGGCACTGCGGGTCAAAGCGATCTACCAGGATGGTCACGGCACGACTGAAGTGGTGTTCTCGCAACCGACTGATGTGGTGGCTCCCGGCGAGCCGGTTGTGCCGACGGCGCAGACACCGGTAGTCAATGCCACTGCGGGGGGCGAGGGCCTTAACATGGTCCGCTCCGACCTCAACTTCATCCTTGATCAGATCAAGATTGCCGAGGCTGATGCGGCCGGTCAGGACATACTCTCGCTGATCCCGAATATCCGCGCGCCGTTGGGCCTGCGTGCGGTCGACGGCTCGAACAACAACCTGATGAACCTCAACGGCATCAACAACACCGAGTTTGGTGCCGCGGATAACACCTTCCCGCGCTTGACCGATCCGGTCTTCAATCCGGCGGAAGGTGCTCCTGCCGGCTTCTTCGGCCCCGGCTCGCCGGCCATTCCGGGATCGTCGTATCAGCAGAACAGCGGCTTTGTGTTTGACTCGCAGCCGCGCACAATCAGTAATCTGATCGTCGACCAGACGTCGAACAACCCGGCGGCCTATGCCACTGCTTACGACCCGGGTGCGGACGGTGTGCTCAACTTCGGCGCAGAGGGGAACGACGACGTGCTCAAGGATGGCACTCGAATAGTCGCCAGCCCCGGCATGGATGGTCAGTTCGGTACTGCCGACGACCATGATGTGTACCTGTTCGAGAACACCGCGTCGGACGCAGGGTTGTCCGCGCCGTTCAACGCCTGGATGACCTTCTTCGGGCAGTTCTTCGATCACGGTCTGGACCTGGTGACCAAAGGCGGTTCGGGCACGATCTTCATCCCGCTGCAACCGGATGATCCGCTGTATGTGCCCGGTGGCAACACCAACTTCATGGTGCTGACCCGCGCGACCAACCTGCCCGGGGCGGATGGCGTTCTCGGCACGGCCGACGACATCCATGAGCACACCAACACCACGTCGCCATTCGTGGATCAAAACCAGACCTACAGCTCGCACCCATCACACCAGGTTTTCCTGCGCGGTTATGAGCTGACCGACAACGGCCCCATCGCGACCGGCAGATTGATCACTAACCGTGACCTGGGGGCGGATGGCAAGTTTGGTACCGCAGACGACACCGAAATCGGTGGTATGGCGACCTGGAAAGTGGTCAAGGCGCAGGCCAACGACATTCTGGGTATCCGCCTTACCGACGCCGACGTCGACAACTCCCCGCTGTTGGCGACCGACGCTTATGGCAATTTCATCAAGGGGCCGAACGGCTTCCCGATGGTCGTGATGAAGGGCGCTGACGGTCTTGGTGGCACGGCTGATGACGTCCTTGTCGAAGGCAATCCGCTTGACCCCATTAGCCTGACCAACGCTGTGCGTACCGGTCACCAGTTCCTCGCCGACATTGCCCACAATGCAGCGCCGGTGTTCAGCGGTGGCGTGCTCGTGCCTGACGCGGATTCGGATACTGGCAACGCAGTGCCGTTCAATCCGCAGACCGGGGCCAACCTGGCCTACGACAACGAGTTGCTCGATGCGCATTACATCGCTGGCGACGGCCGGGTCAACGAGAACATCGGCCTGACCGCGGTGCATGCAATCTTCCACTCCGAGCATAATCGGCTGGTCGCGCAGACCAAGGACACCGTGCTTGATTCGGGTGACGTAGCCTTCCTCAACGAGTGGCTGCTCACTCCGGTGAGCGCTTTGCCCGCCAACCAGGCTGAGATCGATGCGCTTGTGTGGAATGGCGAGCGCTTGTTCCAGGCTGCCAAGTTCGGCACCGAGATGCAGTATCAGCACCTGGTGTTCGAGGAGTTTGCGCGGACCATCCAGCCCAACGTTGACCTGTTCTTTGCACCGACCCAGGTCTATGACGTTGACCTCGATGCCTCGATCGTCGCCGAGTTCGCCCATACCGTGTACCGGTTTGGCCACTCGATGCTGACCGAGACCGTCGATCGCTTCGACGTCGACTTCAACGTGATCGGCGATCCGAACAGCGCTGATCCTGATCAGCAACTCGGCCTGATCGCGGCGTTCCTCAACCCGTTGGCGTATGCCGCCAGTGGCGTGACGCCCGAAGATGCGACCAGTGCGATCGTGCGTGGGATGACTCGGCAAGCCGGTAACGAAATCGACGAGTTCGTCACCGAGGCGCTGCGCAACAACCTGCTCGGCCTGCCGCTCGACCTGCCAGCGATCAACATTGCCCGTGGCCGCGACGTGGGGATTCCTTCGCTCAATGCGGTCCGCCGCGACATCTACAGCCAAACCGGTGATACCCAACTCAAGCCTTACATCAGCTGGGTCGACCTGGTGCAGCACCTCAAGCATCCAGAGTCGTTGATCAACTTCATCGCAGCCTATGGCACGCATAGCACGATCACGGAGGCGACCACACTGGAAGCCAAACGCGCTGCAGCCATGGCGCTGGTATTTGGTGGTGATGATGCGCCGGCTGACCGCTTGGACTTCCTCAACGGAACCGGTACCTGGGCCAACGTCACGCTGGCCGGCAAAGATGGGGTGATGGGAACTGCCGACGATCTGAAGGGAGTGACGATCACGGGCGTAGATGCCATCGATCTCTGGATCGGCGGCCTGGCCGAAGAGAAAACCCCGTTCGGCGGCATGCTCGGCTCGACCTTCAACTTCGTGTTCGAGAACCAGCTGGAAAAACTGCAGGACGGCGACCGCTTCTACTATCTGGAGCGTACGGCTGGCCTGTCGATGAATGCCGAACTGGAAAGCAATTCGTTCGCCAAGCTGATCATGGCCAACACCTCGGCTACGCACTTGCCGGGCCTGGTGTTCTCGGACCCTGGTTTCTATCTGGAAAGGGACCAGAGCAAGCAGTACAACGATGGCCTGGGCAACGCTGATCCGCTTGGCGAGAACGGCGAGCAGGTCGTGTTCCGCGACAACCCGCTGACCGCAGGACCGGACACCAACTACATCAAGTACACGGGTGATCAGCACATCGTGCTGGGCGGCACCAACAATGCCGACATCCTCATCGCCAGTGAAGGCGATGACACGGTCTGGGGTGACGGCGGCAACGATGTCATCGAAGGCGGTGACGGCAACGACCAACTGCGCGGTGGCGCCGGCGACGACATCATCACTGACCGCGGCGGCGACGATAACATCCAGGGGGGCGACGGCAACGACGTGCTGCACGGTGGCAATGGCGTCAACCTGATCATCGGCGGGTTCGGCAATGACTTCATCGTGACCGGCGAGGACGCCTCCGAGGCTATTGGTGGCCACGGCAACGACTTCATTCTGGGCAGCAAAGCCAACGAACAGGACATGGGTAACGAAGGCGACGACTGGATCGAGAAGGGCACGTCGGACGGTGCACCTGGCGACAACTTCGACCCGCTCGGCAACGACCCGATAATCGGCCACGATGTGTTCATCGGCGCTAGCGAAAACGACAAGTTCAACGGCGAGGGCGGCGACGACATCATGGTCGGCAGTCTCGGCCTGGGTGACCGCTATATCGGTGGCTCCGGCTATGACTGGGCAACCTTCAAGGGGCTCGCCCAGGGCGTGACCATCGACTTCACCGATCGCTTTTTCGATGTTCCGCCGGTGCCGGGTTCGGGGGCTTCGGCGCTGGTGCGGTTCGACATCATGGAAGGTTTGTCGGGTTCATCACACGGGGACTACCTGCGCGGTGATAACGAAGATGCCACAACACTGCCCGGCGCCGGAGCAACTGGCAGTGTGCTGACCAACATCAACCTGATCGACGGCCTGGTTGATCTTCTGCCCGCCGGAGCAACGTTCTTCGACGGCGGCAACATCATCCTCGGCGGCAGCGGCAGCGACCTGATCGAAGGTCGCGGTGGTGACGACATCATCGATGGTGACAAGTGGCTGAACGTGCGTATAAGCGTGCGGGAAAATGTCGATGGTACTGGCGAGGAAATCGCCACGTTCGACAGCATGGAGCCGCTGGTGCCGTTTATGTTGAACGGTACTTACAACCCGGGCCAGTTGGTCATCGTGCGGGAGATTCTGACCGGCAATGACAGCTACGACACTGCATTGTTCTCCGGTAATTTGGGGGAATACGGCATCGAGATCGATGGCGACACTGTCATCGTGACCGACTCGGTGGCGGGGCGTGATGGCGTCGATCGCCTGACAGGCATCGAGCGTCTGCAGTTCGCTGACGTGGCGCAATCGTCCGGAGTGGGCACCGCTCAAAACAACGACCCATCGGGTCACCTGGCAATCCTCGATGCTGCAACCGGTGTGCGTGACGAAACGCCTGTTGCCGGCCAGTTGCTGCGAGTCAGTGATCGGGCGGTACACGACGCGGACAACCAAAACGGGACCAACCCGACGGGTGCGGTGACTGGCGGGGTGGCTTACTACTGGCAGGTCGAAACCATTGCCGGCACGGGCGTTTATGATGACATCACCTCCCTCGCTGCGGGCGAGGCAACGCGGGCGATCGGCACCACCTACCGGGTGACGGACGATGTGGCAGGTCTGAACATCCGCGTCCGGGCGGTGTACCAGGATGCCAAGGGCACGCTGGAGATCGTCGATTCGTCCGGGAACAGCACACCGACCGAAGGGCCGACCGTTACCGGGCTTGCCGTGCAGAACCAGCTGTTGACCGCTGACCCGTCGAGCATCATCGACCTCGATGGCCTGAGCAATCCGCAGTTCACCTATCAGTGGCAGGCGAACGACGGGCTTGGCTTCGTCAACATCGCCGGCGCTACCGGTAGCACGTTCGCGCTTGGCCAGGCTCAGGTCGATCAGGAAGTGCGCGTGGTCATCGGTTACGTAGATGCTTTCGGTGTGGCCGAAAGCGTTTCGTCCAACATCCTGGGGCCGGTGGAAAACGTCAACGATGCACCGACTGCAGGGCCAACCTTAACCGGGCTTGCCGTGCAGAACCAGGTGTTGACCGCTGACCCGGCGAGCATCATCGACGTCGATGGCTTGAGCAATCCGCAGTTCACCTACCAATGGCAGGCGAACAACGGGTCTGGCTTCGTCAACATCAACGGCGCTACCGGTAGCACGTTCGCGCTTGGCCAGGCTCAGGTCGGACAAGCAGTGCGCGTGGTCATCGGTTACGTGGATGATTTCGGTGCGGCCGAAAGCGTTTCATCCAACACCCTGGGGCCGGTGGCCAACGCCAATGATGCACCGACAGGCGCATTGCTGATCAGCGATACGACACCGAATCAAGGGCAGGTGCTGACCGCGCTGACGGGCGAGATTGTCGATGCGGATGGGCTGGGCGCCTTCAGCTTCCAGTGGCAGCAAGGTGTCGGTGTGTCCTTCACTGATATCAACGGTGCGACTGCTGCGACCTTCACCCCGGGTGCGGCGCAAGGCAATCTGCAACTGCGAGTGATCGTGCGCTACACCGATGGCTTCGGCACGCTGGAGTCGGTGACCTCTGCGGCGACGGCGGCAGTAACGGTACTGAGTGGCGTGGTCCTGCAGGGCAATGCGTTTGCGAACACCCTCACCGGCACTGCGGGTAACGATGTGCTGATTGGCCTGGGCGGGAGCGATACGCTGAATGGCCTGGCCGGTATCGACCAGTTGTTTGGCGGCACGGGCAACGACATCCTCAACGGCGGAGACGACAACGACGTCCTCAATGGCGAGGACGGCACCGACACCCTCAACGGTGGGCTCGGCGCGGATACCATGAACGGCGGTGCCGGCAACGACACGTTTGTGGTCGACAACGTCGGTGACCTTGTCACCGAGGCGCTGGGTGGTGGTACCGATCTGGTGCGAACCAGTCTGACGAGCTACCAGCTCGGTGCCAACGTCGAGAACCTGACCTATACGGGAACCGCAAACTTCACCGGTACCGGTAACGCGCTAGCCAACATCATCACCGGCGGGGTGGGTAGCGACCTCCTCAATGGCGGTGCAGGTGCTGACCGGTTGGTGGGGGGCGCCGGCAACGATACCTATGTCGTCGACGCAGCCTTGGACGTGTTGGTCGAGGTGTTAGGTGGCGGTACGGACACCGTGCAGACCTCGCTGGCCAGCTACACGCTTGGCGCTAATGTCGAGAATCTGACCTACACCGGAGTCGGCAACTTCGTCGGCAACGGCAACGGGTTGAACAACGTCATCACCGCCGGAGCGGGTAATGACACCCTCAATGGTAACGACGGCAACGACCAACTGTTCGGTGGCATTGGCACCGATACCCTGAACGGCGGCAATGGCGATGACAGCCTCGACGGCGGTGATGGGGCGGATGTCTTGAATGGTGGATCAGGCAACGACACGCTGCTCGGTGGTGACGCTAACGACATATTGTTGGGTGGAACCGGCATTGACTTTATCGATGGCGGAATTGGCAACGATACGGTCACTGGCGGTGCCGGTAACGACATGATGGTTGCCAGCAGTGGCAACGATATCTTCATGTTCGCAGCGGGCTTCGGGGCCGATCAGATCATCGGCTTCGATGCCGACGCGGTGGGAGGCCAGGACCGGCTCGATATTTCCGCGTTCGGCGTCACTGCTGCGACCTTTGCCGGCATCGTTATCATCACCGATATCGGTGCGGATACCTTGATCAGCTCCGCAGGGCCTGAATCCATCCGCCTGGTCGGTGTGGCCGATGCAACAACCGTCACTGCCGCAGACTTCATTCTGGCCACTTGAGGTTCTGATCAGCAATGTCGCAGGGAGCGTGGACATCGGAGGGGAGGGCAATGGATGCCCTCCGTTTTTTTAAAACTCTGGCCGTTTGTTCGGCCGAAAATGCGTGAACCACTCTGCCACGCCGGTATGTCGGTTCGTGGGAAACGCTCGATCAACATTTGACCAGGGAATGGAAATAGGGGAGCCCGACCTTGAACATTTCAACGACCTGCGCCATGAGCAGCCTGTTGGTTTCGCTCACCGCTTCTGCTACCGGGATCATTCCGGTCTTCGAGCTGGACTTCACCCGATCCGCAACAGAAACGCTGCAAAAAATGGGCATCAACGACGCTTGTATTATCGCCGCTTCACATCCCGCTGAATTTACCTACTGCCGAGAAGGATCTTCAACGCTCTGGAAGTATCAGGCGTTGGATCTAGAGCAACAGGCGGCGATCCAAATTGGCCAAACGCGGTCTTCGATGGATCATCAGCGAATTACTGTCGCGCAATTCAATAGCACTGCCTGCGAAGAAGATCACCTTGAGCCAGTGGTAAATCCGGCGATTAGTCTTGGGTTTGTCCTCGGCTTGTTCACCCTGTTTCTGTTGATCGGTTTTCGACGCGCCCGCCACCTGTAATCCAAACGTGATGAATGCTTCCCACGGACTCTTGACTGCTGAACAAGCTGATAAGACGCCGGGCTGTTCCTGTCGCAAAAATCCTGGAGCAACGCAGCCTGGCGTTCCGGCCTTTTTTCACCACCAGGCAAGGTGGCCTGGTGCAGGTCAAGCGGATGATGGAGCGGTGCGGCGGGGTGTTCAGTCGGGAAAGTCGCGAGGGCGACGGCACGGTGTGTCCGCCTGTTGTTCAAGCGAATTCCCTGAATATGGGGAAGAACTTTACCCAGTAGCGGGTGCCATGCCCCAGTCGCTTTCGGGCATGGCAAATTGATGTTGATAAGCCATTGTTCTGCTGGGTATTGATGCTTTGTATAGAACATTACGAATCTGGCGAACTCCTTGCACTCCTCCCATTACCCCCTTCACGATTTAGAGGCGGCTGGTGATGGACAGAAAAGCGCGGCACCCCTGCAAATGGTTTGGTCTCCTGACGCCCCTGAGCGTCCTTCTGACAATGACGCTCGGCACAACAAACCTGCGCGCCAGCCCGATCGACGACGAACGACAGCCCGAACCCTCCGACCCTTCAGCGTACTACGACGAACCGACTGACAAAGTAGGCGCCTTGAACGCCATTTTGACCATGCCCCCGGCTAACCTCGATTCCTTCGACTTGCCGGGTGGCGTCAAAGGCAGCAAAGACACCACGCGCAAGGAAAACATCCTGCCGCCAGCGCTGCAGACCAGTTTCAATTACCCCACCAACGGAAAACCCAGTCCGCTGTATGGTGCTCTGCCGTTCACTCAACCACTGGCGCTGTTCGAAGAATTCGGTGTGGAAAAACTCGACCCCACCACCCCGGCGGCACTGTTGCCGTTTCCACCCGCCGCCATTGGCCCGCTGCCACAACAAGATCCCACCAGCGTCGCACGCAGCGCTCCGCCGAGTGCGGCGCTCGACGCGTTCTTGCGTCAACCAGGCCTGACTCCGTTCCCCAGCCAGTATTCCAACGTGGTCGACCGCAACCCTTGGCAGAAGCAGATTGAATTTTTCCTCAACCGCCGTATCGGCTCGTCGGCTGAAGGCCGTCCGCCAGGAAAAGGCTGGTCGCACCAGCGCTGGAACGAGTTTTACCCGCAGGTGGCCTACAAGACCGTGCAAGCCGGCGCACGGGTGAATACCGGTTTGCGTGACAGTCGCCAGATGCACCGCTATGCCGTGGGTGAGTTCGGTCCCAGTGGTCTCTATTACAATGTGGCGGGCGTGCCAGCGACAGCAGGCACCTCCAAAGGATCTGAACCGCGTTTTCATCCGAAAATGCCGGTGCAGAAACTCAACTCGCTATGGACCTTCGACGGCACCTTGCCGCCAAAATTGCTCATGGTGCGGTACGGGCAACCTGTGTTGATGCGTCATTACAACGGCTTGCCGATCGACCCGTCGGCGAACATGGGGTTTGGTCTGCACACCATCACCACCCACGAACACAACGGTCACGCACCGGCGGAAAGCGACGGTTACACCAATGCGTTTTTCTTCCCCGGGCAATTCTACGACTATCGCTGGCCGATCCAGTTGGCCGGTTACGACAGCATCAACACCAAGGCTGAAGACCCGCGTGCAGCGTTTCCGTGCTCGCCGGGCGAAACCCTGTGGACTAACGACCTCGCCCCCGGCCGCAAAACCTGCGACAACGGGATGATCAAAATCCGCGGTGACTGGCGCGAAACCATGAGCACCCACTGGTTCCACGACCACATGCTCGATTTCACCGCGCAGAACGTCTACAAGGGCAACGCGGCGATGATGAACTACTACAGCGCCCTGGACCGCGCCAATGAATCGGTGAATGACGGCGTCAACCTGCGCCTCCCCAGCGGCAGCGCCTTGCCCTGGGGTAACCGCGACTACGACGTCAACCTGATGTTTGCCGACAAGGCGTGGGATAAGAACGGTCAACTGTGGTTCAACCCCTTCAACACTGCCGGCTTCCTCGGTGACCAGGTGCTGGTCAACTGGAAATGGAAACCAGTCCTGGATGTGCGCGCCCGCAGCTATCGCTTGCGCATGCTCAATGGCTCCGTGTCGCGCTACTTCAAGATGGCGCTGGTGCGCGAGATCAAGGGCACCAGTGGCGAGTTCCAAGGGCCTGTCGGGTCGGGCGTGTCGTATGCCCGGGTGCCGTTCCACCTGATCGCCAACGACGGCAATATCATGGAACACGCCGTGCCGTTCGACGGCACCATGGACCTGGATGCCGACGGTGACAAACAGAACCACAACGCGATCCTGCCAACCCTGGGCATCGCCGAGCGTTTCGACATCATCGTTAACTTCTCGAAAAACGGGATCAAACCAGGCGACAAGCTGTTCTTCGTCAACCTGCTGGTGCACCAAGACGGCAAGGGTCCGGAAGAACCCGTCGCCCTGGCTGACGTGCTGTCCGAGAAGTACCGGGCGATCATCAAGCAAACCAGCAAGGGGCCAAAGTGGGAGGACGGTGATCCGGCGGTAGGCAAGGTGTTGCAACTCAACGTCAAGGCTTACACCGGTCAGGACCTGGCCATGGACCCGGCCGCTTATGAGCCGGCCAAACCGGGCAAGGCTGAAGGCCTGTTTATGATCCCGCTGAAAATCCATCGCGACAATGCGGCCGACAAGGCGCTGCTGGCTCAGGCTCGTCACCGCACCTTTACCTTCGGCCGTTCTGATGGCACCGATGAAGCACCCTGGACGGTCAAGACCGACGGCGGTTTCGGGTTTCGCATGGACCCACGTCGGCTGAACACCTCGACCAAACTGGCCAGCGGTCCGACCGACGCCGGCGCCACGGGCTTCGGCACGCTGGAAGTGTGGCACATCAAGGGTAATGACACGGGCTGGGGCCACCCGGTGCACGTGCACTTCGAGGAAGGGATCATCCTCAGCCGTGGCGGCAAGCCACCACCGGAATGGGAAAAATGGGCACGCAAGGACGTGTATCGCGTCGGTTCGGAAAAGGATGGTACGGACAATGTCGAGATTGCGATCCAATTTCGCGAATTCGCCGGCACCTACATGGAGCACTGCCACAACACTCAGCATGAGGACAACTCAATGCTGTTGCGTTGGGACGTTGAAAAACCCGGGCAAGTGCAGTTGATGCCGACTCCATTGCCGAGCTGGGATGGCGTGCGCTACGTGAACTCCGCTGCGCTGCCAACCTTCCGCACCGGCGACGGCTACGGTACCAAAGCAGCGGTCACACCATGATCCGCAGGGGAGCCGACATGACATCAACTACGCCGCGCTCCCGCGCCCTGGGCATGCACCTGATTTTGCTGCTGGTCACCGGCGTGCTGGCCGCTTGGCTGCTGCTCGCTCATGAAGGTGCACCGTCGCCGACGGAATCGGCGACACCCTGGGGCGGCGATTACTTCCCCAACACCTTGCTGACCGATCAGGACGGTCGGCAGGTGCGTTTTTTCGAGGACCTGATCAAGGGCAAAGTGGTGGTGATCAACTTCATCTTCACCACGTGCAGCGACTCCTGTCCGCTGGAAACCGCGCGCCTGCGCCAAATGCAACAGTTGCTCGGGGACCGGGTCGGGAAGGATATCTTTTTCTACTCGATCAGCATTGACCCGCTGAGCGATACCCCCGAGGTGCTTAAAGCCTACGCCCAGCGCTTCAAGGTGGGACCGGGCTGGCAGTTTCTCACCGGCGAATTCGAGGCCGTTACCGACCTGCGAAAAAAACTCGGGCTGTTTATCGAAGGCGTCGACAACGGACGCAGCAAGGATCACAACCTGAGCCTGATCGTTGGCAACCAGAGCACCGGTCGCTGGATGAAAGCCTCGCCGTTCGAGAACCCGTGGATCCTCGCCGATCAGTTGGCCAATACCTTGCAGAACTGGAAGCAGGCCAGTGCCGAAGGGCGCTACGCCAATGCGCCCGAGATTCGTCCGCCGAGCAACGGAGAAGAATTGTTTCGCACCCGTTGCGCGTCGTGTCACAGCCTCGGGCCGCAAGACGGGCAGGGCATCGGCATGCGCAGCATCGGCCCGGACCTGATCGGCGTGACCCGTCAGCGAGACCCCGTCTGGCTCAATCGCTGGATCCGCGAACCGGACCGCATGCTTGCCGAAAAGGACCCGATTGCGCTGGAACTGTTTGAGCGCTTTGACAAGATTCCAATGCCCAACCTGCGCCTGGATGAAGACGCAGCGCAGTCCATCATGGATTTTTTGCAGGAAGAAACTGACCGTCAACAATCGTTGCAGGCGGCGCAGTTGCAATAGCAGCTGAATACAATCATTGAGCCGTCGGGCTCGATCAATGCCACCTGCACTGATCCGATGAAAAGGCTTCGTCCAGTACTCAGGAGCCACCCATGCAGATACTCCAGCGCCAAAAAGTACCTGCGCTGCCGCACACGGCGGCAGGAGAAGGCACGGGCTTACGTGGCCAGTTCAATCTGCTGCGCTGGTTTTCCCTGGGCAGTTTTTTCATCATCGCCGCCGTGGCGCTGGGGCTGGGTTATATATCTACGCGCTTCGTCGTCGAGGAAAGCATCGAGCGCGATTCCATGCTGACCGCGCAATTCATTCAGGCCATTGGTGATGCCGAAATCCGCCACGCCTCGATTACCCCGAACAGAACCATGGGCGAAATGCTCGATCCTCGAGGTGACAATGCCTATTCCGACGTCGATCCGGGCTCTCGTGCGGCTGCCCGCACAGAGTTTCTCGATCATGTCGCACACTTGCCGGACACGCTATTGGCGGTGGTGTACGCTCTGGATCGCACGGTGGTCTGGTCGACCAACCCGGAGTTGGTCGGCGTGCGCATTGAAAATGATAAGGAACTGGACGAATCCTTTGAGATGAAGGAAACCGTGTCCACCAGCTACCACCAGATCGATGAAGAACGTCCCGAACAGATGCTGCTGCGCGAACCCAAGTACTTGTTCATCGAGAACTACATCCCGATGTTCAATGCCGACAAAAGCAAAGTGATCGCCATGGTGGAGATCTACAAAGAACCTGCGGACCTGGTGGCGCGCATCCAGCGTGGTTTCAAGTCGATCTGGCTGGCGACCCTGCTTGGTGGTGTCGTCATTTACCTCGCGCTATTCTGGATTGTCTGGCGTGCGTCCGAGCTGCTCGAGAGCCAGCAGAAACAGTTGATCGCCAACGAAACCTTCGTGGCGCTGGGTGAAATGTCCTCGGCCGTGGCCCACAGTTTGCGCAATCCGCTGGCGAACATTCGCTCGAGCGCCGAACTGGCCCAGGAAATCGCCAGCCAGAATACGCAAAAGAACATCGGCGACATCATCAATCAGGTCGATCGCATGTCGCGTTGGGTTCGTGAATTGCTGATGTCGTTGCGGCCGATGAATGACGACTATGAGGCGGTGGATCTGGTATTGATCATTGATGACACCCTGGGTGCCTTCGACGCGCTGATCAAACGCTCCGGCGTTGAAGTCCGTTTCACACCCAAGGTCTGCCCGCCAGTGGTTAGTCAGCAGGTGTTGCTGACGCAAATTCTCAATAGCCTGATTGCCAACGCCCTGGAAGCCATGCCCAGGGGCGGCGTGCTGAGTATCGAGATTGAATCGCCGCAGACCGGCCATGTGTGCATGATCCTGAGCGATACCGGCAAGGGCATGACCAAGCAACAGCAACAAATGGTCTTCAAGCCGTTTTTTACCACCAAACAAGGCGGGTTGGGCGTAGGCCTGGCCCTGGTCAAAAGGATAATGGAACGCTTAGAGGGCTCGGTCGAGCTGACCAGCCAGGAGCAGGCAGGAACCCGCGTTTGTCTCAACTTTAAAGTGGCAACGGGGGGAGAGTACTGAGCACAGCATACCGCTGGTCGAGGATGATGGAGCGCTCATGGCGGGTTCTCACGGCGGATCAGGTGTATCGTCATAAGGGATGAGATTAGCTCAGCCTGTTGCGCAATGACCGCCCTGACCTAAGCTTTGGTCAAGGCGGAACACAATTGCGGTGCGTCACCCGGAACGATCGCCGCGATGCGCAATCATTAGAGCGTGGATATCAAAAGGAGATGCGCATGCTCATCAGGTCTTTGACCCTGACTACCTTGCTGGCTTTCGCCGGCCCCTTGCTCGCCGCCGAAGACGGCTCACCGCTGGACAATGACAAAGGCAGATCCCGGCCACTGATTGTGATTGCTTCGAGTACCGTTGACCCGGTCTGGGTGAGCCTGAAAAAGGCGATGGACGATCCGGCCAACAAGGATGGCGTCAAGCAACGCAATATCAGGGTGTACACCGTGCTGAACATGTTCGGTCAGCTCGACGGCAAGGATCTCGGCCAGCAGGACACCATGGCGCTGATCCGCTCGCTGAAACTCGGCGCGGGGGCGTTTCCCAAAGTCATCCTGGTGGGCAAGGATGGTGAGAAGAAGTTCGAGAGTTCGGGGGATGAATCGAAGTCGGTCGACTTGAAGAAGATTTTCGACACCATCGACGCCTTGCCAGCCGCCGAAAAAGAAGCCGCACCGCCGACAGTCGCAACGCCCGTCGTCGCCGAACCGGCCGCTAAAGGCGCCAAGGGTGCAAAACCGGGAAAACCGGCGAAACCGGCCAAGCCTCCTGAAATGCCGGATGATTGAATCCCTATTGACCCCGGGTGAGCAGACTCCGATTCTTGTAAACGTCGCCACCCACTGTGGGCGCGAGCGTGCTCGCGAAAGCGGTCTGGCAGGCAACCTTGATGTTGGATGTGCCAGCTCCTTCGCGGGTAAGCCCGCTCCCACAGGGATGCCCTTTTGGCACAAGGGTTGGGGGCGTTACCAGTTGTAGCGATAGCCGACCGTCAGCGCCCAAGGCTGTTCGATATCGTTGCCTTTGGTGTAGCCCGCTTCGGCGAAGAAGTTGTGTTTTTCAACCGCCGTCACAGTGACGCCACCCGCTACCTCGGCTCGTGAACCCGGCAAGCGGCTGTCGAGTTTTGCCCCGTTGACGTTCACTGTGCTGTCACCTGCATGTTCGGTGATCCAGGCGGCCTTGACGTAAGGTTTCACCGCAACGCCATTGCCTGGCTGCAGATTTCGCCCGAACGCCCCGCCAACACGGCTTTGCAGCGAAACCATCGAATCCTGTTTAACGCTCAGGCCATTGCTCGCCGTGTAGCTGCCGCCACTGATGCGCGCTACCTGCAGCCCCGCTTGGGGTTCAACGAACCAGCCCTGGCTTAGGTCGATAGTCTTGCCGAGTTGAACGTCAGCACTCACGGCGTGGTTCTTGTAGCGCGCCTTGACCTTGTCGCCGAGGTTGCTGGTGATGTCGACGTCATTGTTCAGGTGGCTGTATTTCAGCGCGCCATCGACATACATCCCGCTGCGGTCCAGATAGGCGGCATAACCCCCCAGCGTCGCGCTGTCGATCGTGCCATTGCTGGCCTCGCCAAAGTGTTGCCGCGCCTGACCCTTGCCAAGCAAGCCGCCCACATACAGCGTACCGTCGGCAAAGGACAGGGCCGTGTCGGCGCCGATTTCCAGGCCGTTGACCTGTTGCTGGAACGCGCGACTGGCACCTGTGTCCAGGCGTTGTTCAGTGCCATAGCCACGGATCCACAGACCTCCCTGATCCTTACCCGAACGAAGATCGCCCAAATGCTGGGTCGTCGCATTCATCTGCGCGCCGATCAGCGCAGCGGAGGCGGCGTGGCTGGCGACCGCCGCGTTGGCGCCTTTGCTGAGAACTTTTGCCTGAGGAACAGGGTGAGTCTGGATCGGTTGCGGCGTTTGCGGTGGCGGGGCGATGACTGGCTTGTCTGGCTGTTCAGTGACGGGTGGGGTCACCGGGTTGACTGGATCGACCGTATCGATCGTATCGATCGTATCGATCGTATCGATCGGATCTGCCGGATCTACGGGATCTACCGGATCTGCCGGATCTACGGGATCTGCCGGATCTATGGGATCTACCGGATCAACCGGATCCAGATCAGGTGTGTTTTCGCCTGGTTTGGCCAGGAACCAATCGTCGTCGTGCTGTTGCAGGGTGTAGCGGTAGGCGCCGGCATCGACGGTCCCGCCATGGAGTTTAAAATCACCGCTGCCACCGTTGCCATCCACCAGCATCAGTTGCTGCTGCTGCTCGCCGCTCGGCGCGTTCCCGGAGTCGGCAACCACCAGGGTGTGGCTGTCGCTGATCGGCCCTTGCACCTTGATCAGGTCGCCTTGCAGTGAGGCCAGGTCCGTGTTCATCAGGAAGCTGCCATTGCCGGTCAACGGGCCTTTAATCGTCAGCGTGTGAAAACCGTTGATGGCCGGATCGGCGAACGTGACTTGACCGGTGATATGGTTCGCGCCGCCCAGCACTGCATCACCCTTGAGTCGCAGAACACCACCCGAATTGATCGTTGTGTCACTGGCTTCGGCCAGGTCGCCGAGCACCATGAGGCCACCCTGATTGACGGTGGTGAAGTGGATATGCGGGCCAGCCCCACTATCCATCATCCCGCCCTGATTGACCACGGTGTTGATGACCGAGGCGTTCTCGCTGAGGGAAAGTTCGCCACCGTCATTGACCGTCGTGCGGTCGGCATTGCCGTTTTCGTAAACGGTCATCTGACTGTTGTTGACGAAAGTGTTCTTGGCGGTGGCATCGGTATACACCCACATAGTGCCGCCTTTGAGCTGGGTATCACTGACCACCGCGTTCTGCGCCACCTCCAGGTTGCCGTCGTTGACGATGGTGCGCAGGGCTGTGGCTGAACCGACGACGACCATGGTGCCGTTTTCAACGACGGTGCTGAATGCCGCCGCAGAGTCATAGACACTCAGCCTTCCACTGCCATCGACTGTGGTGCCGTTCGCGCGCCCGCCGTCCAGAAGTTGGATGAACCCATTGCTCACGGTGCTATCGGTCAGAGTGCCGCCCGTACCGACGTAAATCGTCGAGCCATCGTTCACCGCTACATTGGCCTGAGGCGTTGTCAGGCAGTTGAGCGAGTCGCAGCTGGCAGCAAAGGCGCCGGCAGGCGCGCAGCCCAGCATCAACAATGCCCCGGACAGGGAGACACGAGAAAACGGTACACCAAAAGTAAACATAACGATCCGCCGACTGCATGGAAATGAGCGCGGATTCTCCGGGTGTGGGCGAGGCGGATAACGCAGCCGCTTCCTATCTTTTTGTAGGACGCGTCCTACAAAAGTCGACCGTTGAGGTGCTCTTGAAGGCTGTTTTGCAGGCGTTGCATCTGCTTGGCAAAGGCCTGATGCAGGCGACTCAAGGCGTCTAGCGGAATCGACTGGCCACACGCCTGCTCCAGTTCCTCGCAAGCGCTGATCAGCGGCGCCGCGTGGATGATCCGCGCGCTGCCGAGGATCTTGTGACTGCGCCGCCCCATGGCGCTGTAATCGCCAGCGGCATACAGCGCCTGCATGGCGTCGAAGTCTTCCTGATTAGTGCGCAGCACCGTGGCCAGCAACTGCCGAGTCATGGCCGCATCACCCGCCGTAATATCGCTGACCTTCGAGATATCGAAGCAGGGGGCCGCCGCCTGTTGCACTTGTTCGACCTGGCGAAGATAGCGCTCAAACGCCGAGCGGGTGACGGGTTTGAACAGGCAGTCGTTCATGCCGGCATCCAGGCAGCGCTGGATTTCCTGAGGCTGAGCATTGGCCGTCAGTCCGACCACATGGGTTGCAGTTCGTCCTTCCCGGGCCTCGACCGACCTGAGTTGGCGGGTCATCTGGTCGCCGCTCATTTGTGGCATGTTGCAGTCGGTGATCACGTAGTCGAAGATTTCCCGGTCCCACACCCGCAATCCCTCGAGCCCGTTCTCGGCGCACGTCACGCGCATGCCCAGCGACTCCAGTTGACGTTGCAGCACCACGCGGTTGAACTCGTGATCTTCGACGATCAGGATATCGCGCGCTGGCAGCGGTGCCAGGTGTTCAGTGCTGTCCAAAGGCGCCGGGGCGTCGTCAGGCGCCAGGTCCGCGTCGAGTTCCAGGGTAAAACACGAGCCTTGTCCCGGCGCGCTGACGCAGCTCAGTCGCCCGCCCATCAACTGCGTCAACTGCTGACAGATCGCCAGGCCCAGCCCCGTACCGATCTGCAACTCGCTGTCGCTGGATGCGAACTGGGTATAGGGCTGGAACAGCCGCTCGCGCTGTTTATCATCCATGCCGACACCGGTGTCTTGAACACTCAGGCGCACGTGGGCGAGGTCGCCTTGCGGTTCAATCAACAGCTGCACCATCACCGAACCTTGCGGAGTGAATTTGATCGCGTTGCTGATCAGGTTGGATGCAATCTGGCGGAACCGCAGCGAGTCAAGCTCCACTGCGGTATCGAGCCCTTGGTTGATGAATTCCAGCGCGACGTTTTTCTGCTGCGCAAGGCTGGCGAAACTCTGAATCACCGTGCTGACCAATCGCTCGGGATGGCAGGTGCCGCTGCGCAGCTCGAACTTGCCGGATTCGATTTTCGACAGATCAAGAATTTCGCCGATCAGCTCCATCATGCCGCTCGCGGACTTTTGTGCGATGTCGATCAGCTGCGCGTCGGAGCGATGGTCGCGCATCAGTTCGAGCACGCCGATCAAGGCGCTCATCGGCGTGCGGATCTCATGGCTCATCACCGCGAGGAAGTGACTCTTGCCCCGGTTGGCTGCTTCTGCCAGGTCCTTCGCCTGATGCAGTGCGTGCTGCAAATGCTGCTGCTCGGTAAGGTCGATCCAGCCGCCGATCACCCCGGTCATGGTGCCGTCGGAATCGCGGTAGGGCAGTGCCCAGTGGTAAATGTGATACGTCTTGCCGTTGACGGTCATGGTGAAGTTGTCGAAGGACGGCTCGCCGCTGTCGAGCGTCGCGCGATGAATGCGCTTGTAGCTCCAGGCGTCGTCGGGGGCAAGAATGTTTGCTTCGATCAGGCCTTTGCCCTGCACCTGCTCCAGTTCGATTTCCATCACTTGCAGGTAGGCGCGGTTGCAGGTCAGCAGCAAGCCTTGGCGGTCGCGCACGTAAATCGGATGCGGCGTGCCGTCCACCAGCACTTTCATGAACTCCAGTTGGTCATTCAGGGCTTTTTGCGCTTTCTGACGTTCGGCGATTTGCCGGCGCAAGCCGCGGTTCCATGCCAGGATCGCCAGCACTACCACCAGTAGCCCCAGCACCGCTTTATAGAACCAGCTTTTGTAAGCGCTCCAGCCGCCCTGACTCTCCTGCGGGTTCTGCCAGCGGTTGGCCAGGTCGCTGAACTTCTCGGGACGGATATCGAGCAGGGCCTTGTTGAGGATCGAGACCAGTTCGGTATTCTGATGCCCGGTGGCAAAGCCGATCAGCGCGGGTTGGGAGCCGATCACCGAGTCGATTTGCAGTCGGCCACGGAAAAAACGGTCGATCAGGTACGTCGCGCCCAGTTGCGGCTGGATGACGCCCTCGACCCGGCCTTCAGCGAGCAATTCATACGTCTCGATGGGCGCGTCCACTGCGACCTGTTGAATGTCCGGCCACTCGCGTTCCAGCCAGTTGGCGGCGGCCGAGCCTTTGACGAGCGCGACTGGCCGGCCTTTCATGCCCGTCAGGCCCGAATGCTCGGGTTGCGTGCGTGTCACCAGCACAAAGGGGTTGATCACGTAGGGGCGGGAGAACATCAGGCCGGGTTCGCGGCGTTCACTGTAGGTCAGCGCGGCAATGATGCTGACCGGGTCCCGTTGTGCCCGGCTGGTCATGGCATCGACGGAGGTGATTTTGCTCGGACGGAACACCAGCCCCGTTCGGTCATTGATCAGTTCGAGCAAGTCCGCCGCCATGCCGCGGAGTCGACCTTCCGCGTCGAAAAAGCTGAAGGGCGAATACAAGTCGTTGGCCAGCACATCGATCTGCGGGTGATCCTTGATCCATTGCTGTTCCACCGGCGTCAATTGCAGACGGCTGTAACCCAGCCTTGGATTGGCGCCGATGCCCCAGCGCCGGGCAATCACGCCGCGTTCCTGGGGGGAAATGTTCGCCAGGGCACTGTTGAGCAGCGTGCGCAACGGCGTGTTCCCGCGCTGTACCGCAAAGCTGAAGCCCAGGCCTTCGGAGTCGCGCTGGATCGTCTGCTTAAGGCTTTGCTGATAGCTGCGCTCCACCAGGTACTGCGCGGAAATGGCGTCGGTGAGCAGCACCATTCCTTCGCCATAGGCAACCCGGCCCAAACCTTCATCGGTCGAGTGCACCGACTCGACCTGCAACTGCGGGAACAATGAGGCAACCCGTTCCCGCTGAATCCAGTCGGGATCGAACAATACGGTAGTGCCGGCCGGGGGGTGGTCTGCGGGCCAGTGCGTACCGAACTTGCTGATCAACACCGCCTGGTCGTAGGCGTAAGGTGCACTCAGCAGCAGATCGGCACGGACGGCTTCGAGGTGATTGATTCGCGGCACCAGATCGACTTCGCCCTGTTGCAGCGCGGCCAGCGCCTGTTCCTGGCTGGCATAGCGATTAACCTGCAAACGTACACCGAGCCCACGGGCCAGCACGTCGAGGTAATCGGCGGAGAGGCCTTCGTAATCCTTTTGATTGGCGGTGATATCCAGCGGCGGCCGGTCGGGCAGATACACGCCAACCCGCAGCACGGCATTTTGATGGAGCCACTGGCGTTGCGCGGCCGTGAGTGTGAGCGCGACGCTGCTGTCCGCGGCGCGGCTGAGCAATGAAAGCGGTTCTGCGCACGCGCTATAGGACAGGAGCATCAGCACGCCCAGCAGCACTCGGCGGATCGCGGTCATGAGTCAGACCAGATCATTGCGTTTGGCAAATTCGATCAGCTCCAGCAGCGTCGAGACGTTGAGCTTTTCCATCAGGCGGGTTTTATAGGTGCTGACCGTCTTGTTGCTGAGCAGCATGTCGTCGGCGATTTCCTTGTTGCTCTTGCCCAGTGCCAGACCGTGCAGCACTTTGAGTTCACGGCGGGTAACGGCGCTCAGGAGCTGCGCATCGTTGTGGGCGAAATCGCTTTTGCGCACCGAATCGAACGTGCTGACCGGAAACCACGTCTTGCCGCTGGCCACGGCTTTGAGCGCGGCGACGATTTCTGCCGGATCATCGATTTTCGACAAAAAGCCCGATGCGCCGGCCCGCAGGCACTGCGCCGCGTAGGCCTGGCTTTTCAGCCCGGTGTGCACCAGCACATGGGCCTGGCTGCCGCCGATGCGCAGCCGGTCAATGACTGCCATGCCGTCGAGTCGCGGGATGTCGAGGTCCAGCACAATGGCATCCGGCTTCAGCTCGAATGCCTTGCTGAGGGCGTCTACACCGTTGTCGCACTCACCGACAATCTCATGGCCCTCACGGGCCAGAATCATCCCGATTGCCATGCGCACCACAGCGTGATCATCGACCAACAGTACTTTCATGGGTCAGCCCTTAATGCTCTGATTCAGCATAGTCCTGTCGCAGATAAGCGGTATGGAGGGCTGATGCGTGGTGGTGGGGTGAGAAAAAAGAGGGCGATGCTACTTGGTTTGGGTGGGGTATGTAATCTTTAACGAGGGGGCCATTGTGCAGCACCACAGGTTTTGCATTGGTCGACAATCGGGTTCAAATCGATCCTCCACAGCGGCTATAAAAACCGCGTGTACCGCTGGGGGCCTGATTTCATTGGTCTCGGAAATTTCCTGCAAGTCCTGTCGGACTTCATGAACTGGTTTCTGTCAGAGCGCGCCGTTAGCCTTCGTCAGCCACCGCAACCATCGCGGTCGGACGTGGGAGTCCGCAACACTGAGGGATCCAGGGACGAAATAACCAATGGCCAGAAAGGAGCCTCGTCTATGAAGAAGTTCGGCAAAAATGATCCGCAACGCCCAACCGATGCCACTCACCTGAAGCTTGTCCGGGCGGGCGACACGACCGAGCACGACACCCGCATTCGAGTGCGCAAGCCCAGACGTTCCGTCCCGATCAACCAGATCTTGTCTGTTGCCCCGGGCGTCGACACCCTCACTCTCTTGCATCAGGCCAGCGAAACCCTTGCGTCGCTGAATGCGGTGCTTGTGAATTTTGCCGTCAAGCTGGATGGCTCGAACAGGGTGATGCTGGGGGCGATTCAGCAGTTGGCGGGGATTGCAGAGTTGTTGGTGGCTCAGGCTCGGGACAATCTTGATCCGAGGAACGATGCGCCTGACGCTCCAGCGCCGACTCGGCATTGAGCCGACGTAATAACGACAATGGGCGACCCCAAAGAGGTCGCCCATTTTTATTGCCAGCATTGACCCCTGTGGCGAGGGAGCTTGCTCCCGTTGGGCTGCGAAGCGGCCCAAGGCCATTTACCTCGGTGTATCTGATAAACCGTGCTGAATAGTTTTGGGGTGGCTGCGCCACCCAACGGGAGCAAGCTCCCTCGCCACAGATAAGCGGCGAGGATTACTCGGTAAGGGCACTCACTATGTTGTGAGCGATCTTGATTCGCTCGGCGTTCGGGTAATTCTTGTTCGCCAGAATCACGATACCGATGTCTTCCGAAGGCACGAACGCGACATACGCGCCGAAACCACCCGTCGACCCGGTCTTGTTGAACCATGCCGCGTCTTGTGCAGGTTGTGGCGGGTTCAGCCACTGGACTTTGTGCGCCTCCATCGCCATCTCCGTCGAGTTGCCACTCAGTAACGTTTCGAGGCTGGCCGGATAGTGGTAGTGCTCCCAGCCCAAGCCCTGCCTCATCTCGCCCACGGTGTAGTAACCGCTGTGAGTGAGGGCGATCGCTTGTTGCAATGGCTTCTCCAGCGTCGCCGGTTTCAGGTTCGCTTCAACATAACGAAGCAAATCCGCCGCGCTGGTTTTCACCCCATACGCCTCCGAATCCAGCGCTCCCGGGCTCACCCGCACCGGTTTGCCATCCTTGCCGTAACCCTGGGCGTAAAGCCCCATCTGATCCTGCGGCACCTTGAGATAGGTGTGCTTGAGGCCGAGTTTGGGCAGCAGGTTTTTTTCCATCAGCTCATCGAACGGCTGGCCCATGCTTTTGGCCGCCAGATAACCGGACAGCCCAAGGCTGGGGTTCGAATACTGGCGGTGGGTGCCTGCGGCATAAACGGGCTTCCACTGTTTGAAGTAGGCGAGCATTTTGTCTGGATGATCGGCCTCGTCAGGAAACTGCAGCGGCAACCCGCCAGCGGTGTAAGTGGCGAGTTGCAACACGCTGATGGTGTCGAATGCACTGCCGCGCAGATCAGGCCACACCTGGCTGGCCCGGTCAGACAAAGACAGTTTGCCGCTCGCCTGGGCGTAAGCCGTCAACGTGGTGGCAAAGGTTTTACTCACGGAGCCGATTTCGAACAGCGTGTCTTTGCTGACGGGTTTACCGTCCTCTTTCGACGCCATGCCGTAATTAAAGTAATGCTGCTGACCCTTTAAGGTGATCGCGACCGCGACGCCAGGGATATTCTGTTGTTGCATGACCGGCCCGATGGCGGCTTTCACCAGGGCGTCGAGCTGATCGTCGGATTTTGTTGCGGCCATACAGTGACTTGCGCCGAGGAACAGGGCGAAAGCGCTGAGGGACGCCAGTCTTGGCAGTTGAAATTTGAACATGATTGGAATCACTCTCCATGAGTTGCCATTACTTTAACCGCTACACTCCGTCCGGATCCAACACCGGATGGCTGATGGGCGCGCCAAATCTAGGCAGTCGGGCGAGAATCGACAAACGACGATATTTCGGGTTAGCCATTAGAAAAATTTGGGAGTGGGCATGATTCGTCCTCATCTGCCGCTGAACGCATTGCGTGCCTTCGAGGCTTCCGCACGCCATTTGAGCTTTACTCGGGCAGCGGTGGATTTGTTCGTCACGCCGGCGGCGGTCAGCCATCAAGTCAAAAGCCTTGAAGCCCAGCTTAACGTAACGCTGTTCAAACGCTTGCCCCGCGGCCTGATGCTGACCAGTGAAGGCGAAACCTTGCTGCCGGTGTTGCGCGAGTCCTTTGACCGGATTGCCGAAACCCTTGAACGTTTCGAGGGCGGGCATTTTCGTGAAGTGTTGACCGTGGGTGCCGTGGGGACCTTTGCGGTGGGTTGGCTGTTGCCGCGACTGGCGGACTTCCAGTCGAAACATCCATTCATAGATTTGCGCCTGTCGACTAACAACAATCGGGTGGATGTGGCTGCCGAGGGCCTGGATTACGCCATCCGGTTTGGCGCCGGCGCATGGCACGGGATCGAGGCGTCAAAGCTGATCGAGGCGCCGTTGTCGGTGCTCTGCGTCCCGGAAATAGCCGGGCAGTTGCAAGAACCTGCGGACTTGCTCAAGCAGACGCTGTTGCGTTCCTATCGCACGGACGAGTGGCCCGAGTGGTTTCTGGCCGCCGGGTTACCGGCCAATACGCCGGCGCCTAGGAGCATCGTCTTCGACTCCTCGCTGGCCATGATGGAGGCGGCGCTACAAGGCGCCGGCATTGCCTTGGCGCCGCCGCTGATGTTCGCCCGGCAACTGGCGGCGGGGGCGATCGAGCAACCGTTCGACATCGGTATCACCACCGGCTGCTATTGGCTGACCCGCTTGCAGTCGCGTCCTGAAACGTCGGCGATGACGATGTTCAAGGAGTGGCTGCTGCAAGCGGCCAGGACACACTGACGAATACCATTTCCCCTGGAGGCGTGAGCCTGCTCGCGATGGCGGTGTAACAGTCAACGATGAGGTTGAATGTTATGGCCTCATCGCGAGCAGGCTCGCTCCCACAGGGGATTCTTGGTGCTGCGAGGGTTTAGCGCACCAGGCACGGCCGCTTGTTATCGAACTTCCACCCCGGAATCAGAAATTGCATCGCCACGCTGTCATCCCGGGCGCCCAGTCCCATGCCTTTGTACAACTCATGAGCCTTGGCCAGTTGATCCAGATCCAGCTCAACCCCTAACCCGGGCTTCTTCGGCACCTGCACGCACCCCCCGACGATTTGCAGCGCAGCCTTGGTCAGGCGCTGACCGTCCTGCCAGATCCAGTGGGTGTCGATGGCCGTGATTTCACCCGGCGCAGCCGCGGCGACATGGGTGAACATGGCCAGGGAAATGTCGAAGTGATTATTGGAGTGCGAACCCCAGGTCAGGCCCCATTCGTGGCACATCTGCGCCACGCGAACCGAACCCTGCATCGTCCAGAAATGCGGGTCGGCCAGCGGAATATCCACCGATTGCAACTGGATGGCGTGGCCCATTTCCCGCCAGTCGGTGGCGATCATGTTGGTCGCGGTTTTCAGGCCTGTGGCACGGCGGAACTCAGCCATGACTTCTCGACCCGAATACCCGTTTTCCGCCCCGCACGGGTCTTCGGCATAAGCGAGTACGTGATGCTGGTCGCGGCACAGTCGAATGGCTTCCTTGAGTGACCACGCACCATTCGGGTCGAGGGTAATGCGCGCATCGGGAAAGCGTTCGGCCAGCGCGGTGACGGCTTCGATTTCCGCGTCGCCGCTGAGCACGCCACCCTTGAGTTTGAAGTCCTTGAAGCCGTAACGGGCGTGCGCGGCCTCGGCCAGGCGCACCACGGCATCGGCGGTCATGGCTTTGTCATGGCGCACGCGGAACCAGTCATTGTCGGCCTCCGGTTCGCTGCGATAGGGCAGGTCGGTTTCATTGCGGTCACCGACATAAAACAGGTAACCGAGCATCTTCACTTCGTCACGTTGCTGGCCTTCACCGAGCAGGGCCGCAACCGGCACGTCCAGATGCTGGCCGAGCAAGTCGAGGAGGGCGGCTTCCAGGCCCGTGACCGCATGAATGGTGATGCGCAGGTCAAACGTCTGCAAACCGCGACCGCCAGCATCACGGTCAGCAAAGGTCTGGCGCACCTGATTGAGGATCTTCTGATACGTGCCGATCGGACTGCCGACCACCAGCGAACGTGCATCTTCCAGCGTCTGGCGAATGCGCTCGCCCCCCGGCACTTCGCCGACCCCGGTGTGCCCGGCGTTGTCCTTGAGAATCACGATATTGCGGGTGAAAAACGGGCCGTGGGCGCCGCTCAGATTGAGCAACATGCCGTCATGACCGGCCACCGGCACCACTTGCATGCTGGTGATGATCGGGGCTTTGGCGGTGTCTTGTGGGTTCATTGTCTTGTCCTTCAACACAGAGATTCAGGCGTGATTGGGCGCTGGTTTGCCCAAGGCAACGGCGGGTGCGGTTTTCGGTGTGTTGCGCGCGGCGAAGACGATGATCGCGGCGATGATCGATGTCGCGGCCAGGCCATACAGCCCGCCCTGAATCGACCCGGTATGTTCTTCCAGCAGACCGAACGTGGTCGGTGCCACGAAGCCGCCAAGGTTGCCCACCGAGTTGATCAGCGCGATGACGCCCGCCGCGATTCGCGCATCCAGATAAGCCTGAGGAATCGGCCAGAACAGCGACGAGGCCGACTTGAAGCCCAGCGCCGCGAAGCAGATCGCCACGAAGGCAAAGATCGGCCCGCCCGTGGTCGACATGAACATCCCGGCTGCCGCGATCAGCAGGGCGGCGGCGACCCAGGCCTGCTGGTGTTTCCATTTCGCCGACAGCGAAGCGAAGGCGTACATGCCGACGATCGACAGCAACCACGGGATCGAGTTGAAGAGCCCGACCTGAATGTCGCTGAGGTCGCCCATCTTTTTGATGATGCTCGGCAGCCAGAAGGTCGCGGCATAAATGGTCAATTGGATGAAGAAGTAGATCAGGCAGAACAGGATGATCTGGCGATCTTTGAGCAACGTGCCCAACGACGGCTTGATCGGTGTCGCTGCTTCCCGGGCCAGTTGTTCGTCATCGATGGCTTTGACCAGCGCATCTTGCTCGGCGCGGGTCAGCCATTTGGCGTCGTGGGGTTTGGAGTCCAGCCAGAACCACACGAACACGCACAGCCCGACTGAAAACATCCCCTCGATGAAATACATCCACTGCCAGCCATGCATCCCGAATCCGCTGATCTGCAACAGCAAACCGGACAGCGGGCCGGAGATCAGCGAGGCAATGGCCGAACCGCTGAGGAAAATGGCAATCGCTTTGCCACGCTCGACGCCAGGCAACCAGCGCGTGAAGTAATAGATCACCCCGGGAAAGAACCCGGCTTCAGCCACGCCCAGCAGGAACCGCAGGATGTAGAAGTGGGTTTCGTTCTGGATGAAGGCCATGCCGGCCGCGACCAGGCCCCAGGTCAGCATGATGCGGGTCAGCCAGATGCGGGCGCCGACTTTTTGCAAAAGCATGTTGGAGGGGACTTCGAACAGCGCATAGCCGATGAAGAACAGGCCGGCGCCGAGGCCGTAGGCGGCAGCTCCGATGCCCAGGTCCTGCTCCATGTGGGCGCGGACGAAGCCGATGTTCACGCGGTCTATGTAATTGACGATGAACATGATGACGAAGAGCGGTAGGACATGGCGTTTCACTTTCGAGATGGCGGACTTCAGGACCGAATCGGCGCCCTCGTGCATCCCGGATATGGAGGTATTCACTTGGTTTTCTCCCACTGATTATTTTTATGCGGGGTGTGGCTGGATGTTGTTGTGTTGATAGACATCATACAACTACATTTTTTTGTCCTGCAAGCAGTCTGACCTAATAAAATGGCGTTTATTTTCGCTGTGCTCACTTTTTTGCTGATGAGTGGCGCCTTAAATAACGGTCTTTTTTAGCCGATTGTTGAGTGTTGTCATACAAGTTGGTCGTGGTTTTCTTGGGATTCCAGCTGAGCGCAGTGCTACGATTCCGTTAGCCCTGCTTCCGGATGATCGCCATGCAAGAAGACCTCGACGCGCCTGCCCGCAAGCGCACCCACAACCTGGCCCATGACCTGGTGGCCAAACTGAGCCAGAGCATCTTGCTCGGGCAGATGTTGCCGGGAGACAAGCTGCCGTCGGAGAACACGATTGTTCAGGAGCACGGGGTCAGCCGCACCGTGGTGCGTGAGGCGATCTCGAAGTTGCAGGCCTCAGGCCTGGTGGAAACCCGTCACGGCATCGGCACCTTCGTGCTGGAGCGCGCACCGGAGCAGGGGCTGCGATTGAATGTCGATACCGCGCTGGGAGTGCGCAGCATTCTGGAGTTGCGCATGGGCCTGGAAACCCAGGCCGCCGCGCTGGCGGCGAGCCGTCGTACCGATCAGCAGTTGATGCAGATGCGCGAAGCGCTCGACGACTATCAGAGCCTGCTCGCCAACAATGACAGCTGCGTCGAGGCCGACAAGCGCTTCCACCTGCTGATCGCCGAAGCCACCGGCAATGTGTGCTTCACCGAAATCATGCAGCACCTGGGCAGCGCCATGATTCCCCGGACCCGAGTCAATGCCGCCGAACGTGGCGCGGCGGATTTGAGCAAACTCGGGCAACTGGCCAACCTCGAGCACGAGGCAATTCTCAACGCGATCAAACGCCAGGATCCGGACGCTGCGCGGGCCGCCATGTGGCTGCACCTGACCAACAGCCGCGACCGGTTTTCGGCCGGTGCCTGACAACCGTTTGTCCAGTTGATAGCACGCTATTCCCGCACCCGCTTCCAACGAGTATGGCCCGGATTTTCTGGACCTCATCAGTGAGGTGCGTCATGGCAAACGACTCAATGCTCCAGGGTGGAACACCCAATACCGACCCCACCAGACCCATGCCTGGCACTGACGAGCCGACGCTGGATGACGATGCTCCGCCTGGCAGGGACCCTTCACTGGACCCGGCGGCCGCAGACGCCGATCGACCCGAAGACTGGAAGGATCCGGCTGCTGACGAGGACGTACCGCCGGCGGATGAGCCAACCCCTTTATCCGATGACAGGCGATAAAAAGAACCCGGCCACTGTGCCGGGTTTTTCTTTACTGTTCGACCTTGACCAGCCTGACTCGACTCTCGGTGCCCCCTAACGTGGACGAGGACACAAAGAAGTAAGCGTAGTCTTCAAGGTAGAAAATCTTGCTGTCACGTTTGAGCTTCTGGCCAAGGTCAAACTGACAGCGCAGTTCTTTGGCGGGGCCTTTCAGTTCGCTGTTGACCTGGGCTGCGTCGAGCACACGCTGCACGGTGCACTGCACACTTTCCCGTTTCATTGTTTCGTCGTCGAGGGTGCTTCGTTCCCGTTTGCTGGCACGCATTTCCAGTGACGCACCCACCGGCATGCGTTGCCAATCGCCGGTGAAACTCAATTGCTGAGTGTCGGTGACGGTGGATAACGGTGGTCTGTTTCGCTTGCTCTCTGTCAGCGAGTATTGTTCTGCCAGTGGCAACAAGCCCCTGAAACTGACGATGTACCGGCCGACGGGAGCCTGTTCCCGGCGCTCGCGCAATTGTCCGCTCTGAGCGTCGGTGTCGAACACCAGCGCATTTTCCGTGCTTGAGTTTGAAAAATAAAAGTGCGTGTTATTGATCTTCGACACCGTGCGCTTGAGTGTCCGGGTGGGCGGCGCAAGCTTTAAATCGGTGATGGCTTTCAATACCGAAGCGGACACAGGTTCTATCTGGTAGCTCAGCGGAAGTTTGGCGCGGGCGACATACGCAGGCAGTGTCGAGCGCTGCGAGGGTGCGGTGCACGCAGCGCTCAGCAAGGTCTGGGTGTCCGCGCTGCCTTGGACGAAGGCCTGCGACGGGTTGTTCAGTACCCCGCCCATGGACACCCGATCATTCGGGCCAAGCTGGAATGAGCTCAACACTCGATAGGTCTTGCGTGCGCAATCGACTTCGTAGCGCTCGCGAGTCTGTCCGAACAGTTGCAGGTTGGGCTTGTCGGTGAGCAGCACGGGTTCGTCGAATCCGCCCCAGAACCGCCTGACGTTGCCCTCGATTTTCAGGCTGTTGACGTCGATCATCACCCAGCGAGCGGCTTCAGTGCGATGGACAATGCGCCAGTCCGACGCTGCGGTGCGCGTACAGGCTTCGCTGAAGTGCGGCTTGCTGGCCAGTTCGGTTGCCAGTTCCTTGGGAATCAGTACGGTCAGCGGTGTGTGTTGGTGGCTGCCATCCGTCGTCGCGATGGGGAAGTTGTCGAGGAACAGTAGTTTGACATCGGGCACCTTGCAGTCCGCTTGCAGCTGTACAACGCTCGGTAAACCATCGCGAGTGTAAGCCGGTGTGTGGACTTGAAAGCTGAGGGTATCGCCGTTACGCATCACCGAGTTTTCCAGTGGCGTTTTCTTGAACACTTCTTGCACCGTCAGTACCGGCTGCCGGTAGGGAGGTGTGGCGGGAGTCGCGGGTGGCGGGCTGGCGCAACCGGACAATATCCCTAGCACACAGGCAGCAGCGAAACGGTTCATAAGCATTTCCAGGCGATAGCGTCACGTTCATGTGAACAGAGGACGTCGGCATCGCCAGGCGATTCTTTAATTCGCATGGCGTGCAGTCATGGCCGGGCGGGCGGCGCCGCGATGACGGCGGAACGCCGCTCCAGATTCAACGCCAGCACGCTGATCAGCACCACCATCGCACCTATCCCGACCATCAACGTTGGCTGCTCGCCCAAGGCAAACGCTGCAATCGCCATGGCGGTGGGCGGAATCAGATACAGCGTCATGGTCGCGCGACTCAAATCGATGTGGGCCAGTACAAATGCCCAGGCCAGGTAGGCGAGGGCGCTGGGAAACACGCCCAAGGCAACCACGGTCATTTGCACCTGCATCGGCGCGCTGGCGACTTTGCCGGCCAGCCCCGGCAGGTAAATCAGCAACAGCGCCGTGCCCGACCAGACCGTGTAGCAGACCAGCGTCAACCCGTTGTAGCGAGCGCAATGATGCTTTTGCAAGGCGAAGTAGAAACTCCACGACACCGCCGCCAGCAAGATCAGCAACCCGTGCGCATCCATGCTGCCCAGCCCTCGATCACCGGCCACCACAATCACCACGCCGATCAATCCCAACAAGACACACCCCCAGCGCCAGGCGCTGACCCGGTCCTTGAACACGAAACGCGCCAGCAAGGTACTGAACAACGGGGTCGATTGCGCCAGCACACTGGAGGCGCCGGCGCTGACATTTTGCTGGCCGATATTCAAGGCGACGTGGTGAAGGCTCACGGCAAAAAAACCAAGGACGAACAGTAACGGCAGATCGCCAAGCTTCGGCAGACTGATGCCTTTGAAGGCGGCGACGACCGCCAGGAACACCGATGCGATCAGAAAGCGCAGCAGCGCCAAGTGGCCGGGGTCGTACGCCTGCAAGCCGATGTGGATGCCGGTCGGTGAGAAGCCCCAGCAGGCGACGACAAACGCCATGGCCAGGAGAATTTTCAGGGTGTGCGTGGAGGGCTTCATGGTCGATTCCCGGTGGGTTGATGCACCGAGTATCAGAAGTCTGATCATTCGCAACAACTGACTTATACTGCAACAACTGTTCACTTTGGGTGATGTATGGAATTGGCGCAGATTCGCATGTTCAAGACTGTTGCCGAGGTCGGCAGCATCGCCCGGGCGGCGGAGCTGTTGCATTGCGTGCCGTCGAACATCACGGCACGCATCAAGTCGCTGGAAGCCGAGTTGGGGGTGGCGCTGTTTCTACGCGAGGGCCGAGGCTTGCGTATCAGCCCGGCGGGCCAGACGTTTCTGTCATACGCCTCGAAAATTCTGGCGCTGACTGTTGAAGCCAAACGGGCGGTGGACCCTTCGGCCGAACCGTCCGGCCCGCTACGCATCGGCGCCATCGAATCCTCGGCCACCGGTCGCCTGCCGCGTCTGCTGGCCAAGTTTCACAAGCGATATCCTGGCGTCGCGTTGGAACTGACCACCGGAACCTGGAGCCAGCTGCTCGATGACACCCTCAATCATCGGCTCGACGGCGCGATCGTCGCGGTGGATGTCGAGCGCTCGCAACTCAGGCGCACACCGATGTACCGCGAAGAGCTGCTGCTTATAGCCTCGACATCCCTGGGACCGGTGCGCGATATCGCCGACTTGCAGGGCAAGACCGTATTCATGTGGCCGCAAGGCTGTCCTTACCGGGCGGCGCTGGAGCACTGGTTGTTGCGGCAGGGGCAGGCGCTGCCGATTGTCAGTCTGGCCAGTTATGGCGCGATAGTCGGGTGTGTCAGCGCCGGGGCCGGCGTCGCGCTGGTGCCCAAAGGGGTGTTTGAACAGTACGCCAAAGGGGCGGGGTGCGCGGGGTTTGAGTTCCCTGAGCTGACGGCGATCGACAACCTGTTTTACTGGCATGAAAACGCCGGGGTTCACCCGGCGCGGGAAGCGTTTGTGGCGATGTTGCGTGAGGAGTTTGCGTAGGCGCGGGCGCAGACGGCGATCTTTGGTACGGATCTACACGCCCACATCCCGCATCAACAACCCGAACTTCAAATCCACCGCATCCGGAATCGGCACATACACCGTGTGCCCATCCCCCGGCGCCACTTCGATCGCTTCACCTTTGATGTTCTGCAACTGATGCAGATCGAAGTGGAAATTACCCTGGGGCGTCATCAGTTCCATGTGATCGCCCAGGCTGAACCGGTTCTTGACCTTCACTTGCGCCAGGCGATCACGGCGCTCGCCGGTCAACTCGCCGACAAACTGCTGGCGCTCTGAAACCGAGCTGCCGTGCTGATAGTTCTGGTATTCGTCATGCACATGCCGACGCAGGAAGCCTTCGGTGTAGCCGCGCTGGGCCAGGGACTCCAGATCCGTCATCAGGCTGCGATCAAATTCGCGGCCGGCCACGGCATCATCAATCGCCCGGCGATAGACCTGCGTGGTGCGTGCGCAATAGAAGTGCGATTTGGTCCGGCCTTCGATCTTCAGCGAGTGCACGCCCATCTGCGTCAGCCGCCCGACATGCTGCACGGCGCGCAGGTCCTTGGCGTTCATGATGTAGGTGCCGTGCTCGTCCTCGAAGGCCGGCATCAATTCGTCCGGGCGATTGGCTTCCTGCAACAGGAACACCTGATCGGTCGGCGCGCCGATGCCCAGGGTCGGCTCGGGCTGGAATTGCTGAACGATTTCACCGAGCTGATTTTCCGTGGCTTGCGTCGCCGAATACTTCCAGCGACAGGCGTTAGTGCAACTGCCCTGATTGGCGTCGCGCTTGTTCATGTAGCCCGATAACAGGCAGCGGCCGGAATAGGCCATGCACAGCGCGCCATGGACAAAGACCTCCAGCTCCATCGCCGGGACGTGCTGGCGGATCTCGGCGATTTCTTCCAGTGACAGTTCCCGGGACAGGATGATCCGGCTCAAGCCCTGTTGCTGCCAGAACTCGACACTGGCCCAGTTCACCGTATTGGCCTGCACCGACAGGTGAATCGGCATCTGCGGGAAGTGTCGGCGCACCAGCATGATCAGGCCCGGGTCGGACATGATCAAAGCGTCCGGGGCCATGGCAATCACGGGGGCCAGGTCGTTGAGGAAGGTCTTCAGCTTGGCGTTGTGCGGCGCAATGTTCACCACTACATAGAAGCGCTTGCCTTGGGCCTGTGCCTCTTTGATGCCGAGCGCGAGATTGGCGTGGTCAAATTCGTTGTTGCGCACCCGCAGGCTGTAACGCGGCTGGCCGGCGTAGACCGCATCGGCACCGTAGGCGAAGGCGTATCGCATGTTTTTCAAGGTGCCGGCGGGAGCGAGCAGTTCTGGGGCAAGGAGCGTCATGGCAGTGTCGATCGCAAAAGTCCGCGAGGGTAATCGCCTTGCCCGCGAGGTTCATTGATCTGGATCTATGCTTGATGAACAAACGGATGGCACTCGCGCGAACCGTGGCGGACTAAGCATCAGCACGGCTCTTCAATACGAGAGCGCACTGACATGGATCGGACATGAACGAACAGACGGTACACAACAAATCGCTGGTGATCTTGCTCGGGGTGGTCACCGCCGCTTTTATCTGGATTTTGCTGCCGTTCTACGGCGCGGTGTTCTGGGCGGTGATCCTCGGGATTCTGTTCGCGCCGCTGCAACGCCGGATACAACTGAAGTTCAGCTGGCCGCGCAACCTGACGTCGTTGCTCACCCTGAGCATCTGTCTGGTGATCGCGATCCTGCCGGTGATTATCCTCAGCATCTTGCTGGTTCAGGAAGGGGCTGCGTTGTACAAGAGCATCGAAAGCGGCGAGCTGGACATCGCGGGGTATGTGACGCATTTCAAACACAGCCTGCCGCCGTACTTCCAGCATTTGCTGGATCGGGCCGGGCTCGGCGAGCTGGACGGGCTGCGGGAGAAAATCATCAAGAGTGCGGTGACGGGCAATGAGTTTGTCGCCACGCAAGTCTTCAGTTTCGGTCAGGGCACGTTCGATTTTGTGGTGGGTTTTTTCATCATGCTCTACCTGCTGTTCTTCTTCCTGCGAGACGGTGCGGAACTGGCGCGTAAAGTTCGCTCCGCCGTCCCGTTGCAGGAGCACCAGAAACGCCGTTTGCAGCTGAAGTTCAACCGTGTGGTGCGGGCGACCGTAAAGGGCAACCTGCTGGTGGCGATTACGCAGGGCGCATTGGGCGGTTTGATTTTCTGGTTTCTGGACATCCCGAGCGCGTTGCTCTGGGCGGTATTGATGGCGTTTCTATCGCTGTTGCCAGCCGTTGGGGCCGGGATTGTCTGGGCACCGGTGGCGGCGTTCTTCCTGTTCACCGGGGCGATCTGGCAAGGGGTGGTGCTGGGGTTGTTCGGGGTTTTTGTGATCGGCCTGGTGGATAACGTGCTGCGCCCGATCCTGGTGGGCAAGGATACGAAGATGCCGGACTATCTGATCCTCATCTCGACCCTCGGCGGTCTGGCCATTTTCGGCCTGAACGGCTTTGTCATCGGGCCGCTGATTGCAGCGCTGTTCATGTCGAGCTGGGCGATCTTCATCGAAACCAAACCAAGGGTGCAGCTGCCTTAAGCGCTGAGCTGCCCCTGGCCGATTTGTTGCGACAGTGCCTTGGCGGCCGGCAGCGAAGTGAGCGGTCCGCTGATCGGTTCGCCGTCCTGCACCAGATACCAACAGGCGAGCAATCCTAGCTCTCTGAGCGGTGCGGGAACGGCGCTGCCAATTACGGACATGATCTGAACCTGGGACATAAATACCTCCATCAATCGATGGAGCTACCTTACGGACCTGCCTCGCGAACGGACAATCAACGCTTTCGATAGTCGTCATTGACGCCAATGAGTTTTCAGCTCAGTCGACCACCAGGTCAAGCATATGGACCACTTCCTGCTCGTTGAGCAGGCCTTTGCGCACCAGGTTTTCGGCCAGCAGCGAAAGAAACTTGGCACTGCGATGGCCTTCCAGGTGCTTGAGTTCGGTCAAAGCGTTGTACACCTTGCTGGAAGTGCACAAGCCGACAATGCGGTGCGGGTTTTGCGTGGGCATGAGGTCGTCCTTGTTTTTATCAACCTGTTGTTTACGTACAGATCCAAGCTTGCGGAGCTGACATGACATAAATATGACCGTTTTTCCCAAGTCGGGGGAAGGGCGGTCGAGTCAATCTTGCCAACTTGAACCGTCCACACTGTCTCCACAGCGACATTGGCGCGATTTTTCCAGACCTTCGCCGACGAACGGTCACAAAAAAGCCCCGCTGATTAGGCGGGGCCTGATGAGTCTGTTACCAGCGGCCATAACCGTGGGGATGGCCGTAGTAACCGCGCGGTGGACCGTAATAACCACGGGGCGGGCCGTAGTAAACCGGCGGTGGTGCGTAGTAGACCGGTTGCTGCACGTAGACTGGCGCAGGCTGGTAATAAACCGGTGGTGGCTGTTGTATGTAAACCGGCTGAGGCTGGGCGTAGACCGGTTGCTGTACATACACCGGTCGGTTGCTGTTAATGATGGCCGAGCCGACGATCGCCGAACCAACGATCGCGCCAAATACCGCTGGACCCTGCCAACCGTGACCGCCGCCAGCCTCTGCCTGCCCTGTGATAGCAAGAGCACCGAGCAGCAAGGCAACTGTGGGGATTTTACGGATCATGATAATTCCTCGGTTCTTCGACCCGGCGCTTGCGTCTGCAATAGACCCAAGGATCGTCGCGGGGATACCTCTAAGACAGCGTTTTTTTGAAAATCAGCACAGCCGTTGGGTAAATTTTGTGTAAGGTCTGTACCGGCTTCTTTACGGCCGCTGCCACCCTGCGCGGGCACGCCGTTATGATCGATCAGAATTCGATGGAATGGCTCATCCCGTCCATCTGAAAGTGCTTATGAAGGAGATATTTCATGCAGATGAACCCCAACCGAGACACCCAGCTGTGCATGTCGCTTTCCGGGCGTCCCGGCAATTTCGGCCTGCGGTTTCACAATCATCTGTATGAACAGTTGGGCCTGAATTTTTACTATAAGGCGTTCAGCAGTCAGGATCTGCCGGGTGCTGTTGGCGGCATTCGTGCGCTGGGTATTCGTGGCTGCGGCGTGTCGATGCCGTTCAAGGAGGCCTGCATTGCGCTGGTCGATGAGCTGGACGCGTCCGCAGCGGCCATTCAATCGATCAATACCATCGTCAACACCCATGGCCATCTCAAAGCCTACAACACCGATTACATCGCCATCGCCCAGCTGCTTGAAACCCATCAGGTGCCGAAGGAATCGACCTTTGCCCTGCGCGGCAGCGGCGGCATGGCCAAAGCCGTGGCCAGTGCCTTGCGTGATGGCGGCTATCAAAACGGCGTGATCGTGGCCCGTAACGAACAGGCCGGGCGGGCGTTGGCTGAATCACTGGGCTATCAGTGGCAGGCGGAACTGGGCTCTCAGCGTCCGCAGATGTTGATCAACGTCACGCCGATCGGCATGAGCGGCGGTCCCGAGGCCGATCAACTGGCGTTCGACGCTGAAACCATCGCGGCTGCCGAAACTGTCTTCGATGTGGTGGCGATTCCCTCGGAAACACCGCTGATCGTGCGCGGTCGCGCCGAGGGCAAACGCGTCATTACCGGGTTGGAAGTGATCGCGATCCAGGCGCTGGAGCAGTTTGTCCTGTACACCGGCGTGCGGCCGACGGATGAGCAGTTCAAGAAAGCGGTGGAGTTTGCTCGCGGTTGATCCTTCAGATTATTGGTTGGCTGTACCGGCCTCATCGCGAGCAGGCTCGCTCCCACAGTGGATTGGCGTCGTACACATTTTTTGTGTCCGACAGAAAACCCTGTGGGAGCGAGCCTGCTCGCGATGGGCGCAACTCGGTCTCTCAAGTGCATCTGCCGCCTATACTCCCCGCCAGCAATGAATTGCCGCCCCAACCAACAAACCGTGCCCGAGGTTCCCATGCATCCCCCCATTCTCAACCTGAATCAGGTCGAACTCGAACCGTTGCCCGAAGCCCTGGCGCCCACCGGTGATACCGCCGGCCGCTACCAGCAAAGAATGGCCCGTGTCGGCCAGCAGTTGGGGTCGCAAAAGCTCGGTTATCGGTTATACGTGCTGGAACCAGGCATGCGTGGCAGCCCGTTTCACAGTCATCGGGTCAACGAGGAGATGTTTTACGTCGTGGCCGGGGAAGGGGAGGTGCGCCTCGGTGCCGAACGGTTTCCGATCCGCGCCGGCGACGTGATCGCCTGCCCGCCGGGCGGTCCTGAAGCGGCGCACCAGATCATCAACACCAGCAAGGGCGAACTGCGCTACCTGGCGGTCAGCACCCAGCAATCGCCGGAGATTTGCGAGTACCCGGATTCCGGCAAATACGTGGTGATGGACCACTTCAAGGTCGACGCCGAAGGTAATCCCTCAGGCTTCGTCGCCATCGCCCGGCCGGGCGATGGCGTGGATTACTGGGACGGCGAGTAGCACTCCCTTTAGTAGGCGCGAGGCTTGCCCGCGAAGGCGATTTTCAGTTCGACGATAATGTTAAATCGCTTTCGCGGGCAAGCTCCTACAAATCACAACGTTGGTTATTCGAGGCGCGCCAGGCGTTCTTCGAGTGCGGCAATCCGCGCTTCGAGCTCTTCGATTCGTTCAACCGACACACCGCTACCGGCACTGCGTTCGGCCGGGTTTTGCCGGGCGGCGAGGATGACTTCGATATCCGCCGGATCCCCCAGCGCATGCATATAGCGGTCTTCCCGCTGGCCGGCCTGACGCGGAATCAGCAGTGCCAATCCGCGAGCAATCAGACGTTCCAGTTGATGCACAACCTGCTCGGCATCTTCAAACTCATGCATGCGTGCGCTGCGGGTCAGCAGTTCATTGACCGTCTGCGGACCGCGCAAAAACAAAAGCCCCGTCAGAATCACCTGGGCCGGCACCAGTTCAAGCGCCTTGTCGACCTTATGTTCCCAGCGATCGGCACGGCTGCCCATCACCAGTTTGGTAAACCCGCGGCCTTCAAGGGCGCGCAGGCTCTGGCCGACCTGACCCTGAGTGAGGTTCACCACCGGTTCGCGACTGGTTTTCTGGTTGCAGGCAATCACCAGCGCATTGAGGGTCAGCGGATAGGTTTCCGGGCTGGTGGCCTGCTTCTCGATCAACGAGCCCAGAATGCGGATTTCCGTGCTGTTGAGGCGCGGCTCGTCGAAGGTCGTTTCTTGCTCAGTGCTCATCGCGCTTTTCCCTATGCAATCGAAGCATGCAGTCGAAGCCGCCTAGCCTAATCCTTGCTGGATAAAAGACAAGCCGCAGGAGGGGCGGGCATGGCTATAATCGGCCCACGTTTTCCTCCTGTCACCACACGAGACTGTCATGACTATTTCCCTGTATGCCGCTTCCGTTCCTGTTTTCAAACAAATGCTCAACGCCCTGAGCGACGTTCTGAACAAGGCCGAAGCCCACGCCACCGCCAAGAACATCGACCCGAACGCATTCCTGCAAGCCCGCCTGTACCCGGACATGTTCCCGCTGGTGCGTCAGGTGCAGATCGCCGTTGATTTCGCCAAAGGCGTGTCCTCGCGCCTGGCCGAGATCGAAGTGCCGAAGTACGACGACACCGAAACCACCTTCGCTGAACTGCAAGCCCTGATCACCAAGGTTCTGGCCTACATCGGCGAGATCAAGCCAGAGCAGATCGACGGCAAGGAAGGCATCGAGATCGTGACGCGTCCAGGCACGCCAAAAGAGAAGCGCTTCAGTGGCCAGGCTTACCTGCTGACCTACGGCCTGCCGCAGTTCTTCTTCCACGTCACCACCGCTTACGCACTGCTGCGTCACAACGGTGTGGAAGTGGGCAAGCGTGATTACATGGGCGCGTTCTAAACCGCCCGCGCACAAAAAAGCCCCCGCAGCCTGACGTTGCGGGGGCTTTTTCATGGGTAAGTATTATTCAACGATGCCGCAGATCCTGTGGGAGCTAGCCTGCTCGCGAAGGCGGTACATCAACCAACATCATCGTTAAGTGTTGGTCGGCATTCGCGAGCAGGCTCGCTCCCACAGAGATGTGGGTCAGGCCAGGCGTTCGGCTTTTGCTTCTTCACCCAGGCAAGCCGCGGCGGTGAACAGCACATCAGTGGAGGAGTTCAGCGCCGTCTCCGCAGAATCCTGCAACACACCAATAATGAAACCTACCGCTACCACCTGCATGGCGATTTCACTCGGAATGCCAAACAGGCTGCACGCCAGCGGGATCAGCAACAACGAACCACCGGCCACGCCCGAAGCACCACACGCACAGATCGCCGCCACCACACTGAGCAGAATGGCTGTCGGGATATCCACGGCGATGCCCAGGGTATGCACGGCCGCGAGCGTCAGCACGGTAATGGTGATCGCCGCGCCGGCCATGTTGATGGTCGCACCCAGCGGGATCGATACCGAGTAAGTGTCTTCATGCAGGCCCAGGCGCTTGCTCAATTCCAGGTTGACCGGAATGTTCGCCGCCGAGCTGCGGGTAAAGAACGCGGTGATGCCGCTTTCTCGCAAGCACATCAGCACCAGAGGATACGGGTTGCGGCGCAGTTTCCAGAACACGATCAGTGGATTCATCACCAGCGCGACAAACAACATGCAGCCCAGCAGCACGGCCAGCAGATGCACGTAGCCGATCAACGCCCCGAAGCCAGACGTGGCCAAGGTCGACGCGACCAGGCCGAAGATCCCCAGCGGTGCGAAACGAATCACCAGGCGCACGATCAGGGTCACGCCATTGGACAGGTCGCCGAGCACTTCGCGAGTGGTGTCACCGGCATGGCGAATCGCAACGCCCATGCCGATCGCCCAGGCCAGAATGCCGATGAAGTTGGCGTTCATCAGCGCACTGACCGGGTTGTCGACCACGCTGAGCAGCAGACTTTGCAGCACTTCGCTGATGCCGCCCGGCGCAGTCACGGCGACGTCATGACTGGACAGCACCAGACTGGACGGGAACATCATGCTGGCAACCACCGCGACAACCGAGGCGGCAAACGTCCCCAGCAAGTACAAAAACAGAATCGGCCGGATGTGGGTTTCCTGGCCGTGCTTATGGTTGGCGATCGACGCCATCACCAGCACGAACACCAGAATCGGCGCGACGGCTTTGAGTGCCGAAACGAAGACCTTGCCGATGAATGCCGTGGATTTCGCCACCTCAGGCGCGATCAGCGCCAGGGCAATCCCGGCGATCAGGCCGATGACGATTTGCGAGACCAGGCTCAAGCGTTTCAAGCGTTGCAATAGCGAAGGGGATGAAGCAGTCATAAAACGGCATCTCTGATTATTAGGTGCGGGGGTGTCGCGACATCAATGCCAGTGAATGGCCGATGAACAAGGTGTACGTATCGCAGGGCGCGGACTTTATCACAGCGTGGTCTTGATCCTTCAGACCTGTGACGATCTGCCGCCCGCGTGATCAACGAGATCGGCAGGTTCGTGCAACCCTGATCGGAAACACTCTGTTAAGATTGCGCATCCTCATTTTCAAGTCATGCCAGTGGGCCTTCGGGTTATCGCTGGTGTCGTCGTTTTCTGGAGTTCTGCATGCTGTTGCCCATCCTTCTGTTGTCGGCCGCCGGTTTTACCGTGCTGACCACGGAATTCGTCATCGTCGGCCTGTTGCCGGCGATTGCCCGAGACCTTGAAGTCAGCATCCCCCAAGCAGGTTTGCTGGTGACCCTGTTCGCCTTTACCGTCGCCGCGTTCGGGCCGTTCCTGACCGCGTACTTCGCAAGGTTCGAGCGGCGCAAGCTGTTCATCTCGGTGCTGATCATGTTCGGCCTGGCCAACACCCTCGCGGCGTTTGCGCCGAACATCTGGGTGATGGCCATCGCCCGCTTGATCCCCGCGTTGGGGTTGCCGGTGTTCTGGGCGCTGGCCAGTGAAACCGCCGTGGACATCGTCGGGCCGGATTACGCCGGGCGGGCAATTGCCAAAATCGGTTTCGGCATTGTCTGTGCCACGGTGTTCGGCATTCCGGTGGGCACGTTGATTTCCGATGCGTTCGGCTGGCGCAGTGCCTTCGGCATTCTGGCGGTGATCGCCTTTGCCAAGGCGTTGCTGCTGTTTATCTACCTGCCGAAAACCAACCTGCATCAGCATCAGGTGAGCTTCCGTTCGCAGTTCAAGATCTTGCGCAGCCCGTTGATGCTGGGCCATGTGCTCCTGTCGATCCTGGTGTTCAGCGGCATGTTTACCGCTTACACCTACCTGGCAGACATCCTTGAGCGCCTCGCCGGTTTCAACGGTACGGTGGTCGGCTGGTGCCTGATGGGCTTCGGCGCGGTCGGTCTGATCGGCAACTCGTTGGGTGGTCGCGCGGTGGATCGTCATCCGTTGATGGCTTCGATGATGTTCTGCACGTTCATGATCGCCGGCATGGTGGCGTTGGTACCGAACATTCATTCGCCGCTCGGTCTGGCGGCAGCGATGGGCATCTGGGGCGTGACTCAGGCGGCGTTGTTCCTGGTCAGTCATGTGCGATTGATGAAGGCCGCGCCCGAGGCGCCGGCCTTCGCCGCGTCGCTGAACATCGCCGGGGCCAACCTCGGGATCGGCCTGGGTGCGATGGTCGGCGGGCGTGTGATCGACAGCGTCGGCCTGGGCGGGCTGGGTTTTGCGGCTGCCGCGTTTATCCTGGTTTCGATTCTCCTGGCCATGGCGCTGATGACCATGAAACCTCGCGAAATCTGCGCCTGACCTTCACAGCTCGGTAAACAGCTCGCGTCGGGCACCTTCGGTAATCGCCACGATGCCGGGGTGCTTGACCTTGCGTTCCACTGAAATGGCGTAGAACGACTCCGTCACGGCGTCGGTCTGGCCAATCAACTCCACGCCGTATTGGCGTTTCACTTCGTCGGCAATCACGCTCGGGCCGATGAAAATCCCGCTGCCCGATTGACCGAAAGCCTGCATCAGCGCGCTGTCGTCGAACTCGCCGACAATGCGCGGCTGGATTTGCTGCTCGGCAAACCAGCGCTGCAAGCGACTGCGCACCACGGTTTCCGGCCCGGGAATCAGCAGTGGTGCACCGTGCAGGCTGCGTGGGAAATCCTGACCGTACTGTGCCGCCAGTTCGGCGGTGGCGAAGAAGCTGATCCCGCATTCACCGAGTTTCTGGCTGTAACCCTTGATGTCCAGGTGCGAGGGCATCGGGCTGTCGGAAATCACCAGGTCCAGCCGCTGGATCGCCAGGTCGGCGAGCAGCCGTTCCAGTTTGTCTTCGCGGCAGGTGATGCGCAGCGGTTCACTCAGCTCCATGGTCGGTGCGATCAGGCGATAGACGATGGATTTGGGCACCACATCGGCGACGCCCACCCGAAACAGGATCTGCTGTTCATTGGGTTGCGCCCGCAGCATCAACTCCAGTTCGCCGCCCAGCTGAAACATTTGCTCGGCGTAGGGCAGGGTCTGACGCCCGGCCTCCGTCAGCTCAAGCTGGCGACCGACCCGCCGGAACAGCTCGATGCCATAGGTTTGTTCGAGCAGGGAAATCTGCCCGCTGATGGTCTGGGGCGTCAGGTTCAGCTGCTCGCAGGCGCGCACGATGCTGCCGGTCTTGGCCACCACCCAGAAGTAATGCAATTGGCGATAGTTGAGCATGACGGCCTACAGTTCGTAAAAAACGAAGTATAACCGCTAAAAATACGAATTTTCCTGAAGTGTTTGCCTCCCTAGAATGCCTCGCTATCAACGGGCCATCGTTTCGGCCCGTTTTGTTCTATCGAGGAAAGCATCATGAAGCTTAAAACCACGGCACTGTTGATTGCGTCTTTACTGGTATTGGCCGGTTGCGACCAGGCCGAGAAAAGCGCGCAGCAATTGATGGGCAAGGCTGCCGAATCCGCCAAACAGGCGATCGACGACACCCACAAAGCCGCCGAACAAGCGATCAGTGATGCCACCGGCGGCCTGATCAGCAAGAAAGAACCATCGGCCGAAGACCAGCGCAAAACCGAATCTTCGTCCCAGGAAATCTAAACCGTCTACAACGAGTCAGGACTGACCCATGGAATACCTTTTAGAACTTGCAGCAAGCCCCACCGCCTGGGTCGCCCTGGCCACGTTGATCGTCATGGAAATCGTGCTCGGCATCGATAACCTGATCTTCATCTCGATCCTGACCAACAAGCTGCCCGAGCAGCATCGGCAGAAAGCACGCCGCATCGGTATCGGCATGGCGCTGATTCTGCGACTGGGCCTGCTGAGCACTATCGCGTTCATCGTCCAGTTGACCGAGCCTGTGATCGATATTCTCGGCCATGCGTTCTCCTGGAAGGACATGATCCTGATCGCCGGTGGCCTGTTCCTGTTGTGGAAGGCGACTACCGAGATCCATCACAGCATGGACCCGGCCCCGGATGATCCGATGTCGGCGACCTCGACCGTGACCCTGGGCTTTGCTGCCGCGATCGGTCAGATCCTGATGCTGGACATGGTGTTTTCCATCGACAGCATCATTACCGCTGTGGGCATGACCGAGCATTTGCCGATCATGATCATCGCCGTAGTGGTGTCGGTGCTGGTGATGTTGCTGGCGGCTGATCCTCTGGCCAAATTCATCAACGACAACCCGACCGTGGTGATGCTGGCGCTGGGCTTCCTGATCATGATCGGTATGACACTGATCGCTGAAGGTTTCGGGGCTCACGTGCCTAAAGGCTACGTCTATGCGGCCATGGCTTTCTCGGCGACCATCGAGGGCTTGAACATGATGTCGCGTCGGGCCAAGCAGAAGAAAATAGCGGCTGAAGCTTAACCCGCGGAAAAACGAAACGGCCGCCTGCGCTCGAAAGAGCCCAGGCGGCCGTTTTTGTTGGCGAATCCGAAGGATCAGTGCGCGGTCGCGTGGTGGACCGGTGGTTTATCGGTCTTCGCCAAAGGCGCCGATTGAACGGGGTGGTGATGGTGCCGACGGGTAATCCGCAAAACGCCCCACAGCATGGCGGCGGCCACGGCCAGCCAGCCGGAAATCAACATCACGATTGTCATTGTCAGGCTCATCAGTGCCTCCTCTTTGCCCTGCATCGGGCACACACTCTTTGCAAATGACAGTCTAGTCGCTGCTGTGTTTCAGGCTATTGACCAAAGGTCGGCTGTCATCAACCAGTTCGCTCTATCGAATGCACTCAACTGTAGGTTAAGGCTATACCGCCGCCGCGTGGCGTCCTATGATCGACGGCCAAGCCGGGAGCGTATTGACTGGCGTCTGAACAAGAGAGTGATGATCGTGCGGGTATTTTCTCGAATTCGAGCGGCGGCGCTGATTGTCGGCTGCGTTGCAGGTTTGGCCGGATGCGCAGGGAGTGTGGCGCCGGAGATCAAGCGGTTGCCCGAGCGGGTAGAACTCAGCGGCACGTTCTACCGTGGCCAGGACTATCAGAGCGGACCACAGGTATTGGCCAGCATGCTGGCACAGCAGGGCATCGTGATTACGCCCGGGTTGCTGCAAAAACCCCTGCACTTGCCCGGCGCCGAAGCACAACTGCAACAGAACATGCAACACCTGGCGCGTGAGTACGGGATGGTGGTGTATCCCCTCGACAGCCATTTGCCGGCGCTGTTGACCCAGGTCGCGGCCGGTTATCCGGTGATGGTGCGCTTCACTGAAGGCTCGGCGCTCTGGGCTGAGCCGCGTTATGCCATTCTCGCCGGATACAATCGCCAGAAGCAGACGGTGTTGTTGCGTGCCGGGATGAATCGCCGGAATTTGATGAGCTTCAGTTCGTTTGAGTCCTCTTTCAAGGATGCCGGCGGCTGGGCCGTATTGATTCAGAAACCCAATCAGATCCCTGCCAACGTTGATCAGCAGCGCTGGCTGAAGGCGGCGAGCGATCTTGGCCAGGCCGGTCAGGAACAGGCTGCTGCCCGCGCGAAGAAGGCGTTGACCGCACAATAAGCTTCCGTTCGTCATGTGCCCGGCACCGTCGGGCATGCCTGGCCTCTAAAGGACAAGACCCGGTTTCTCCGGGCCAGATCCCAGGAGGCGCCCCATGGCACATTCCAATACCCCCGACGGCCCGCATTCATCCGAACATTCTTCGGGCGACGAATTGGGATTCGACCCCGATTCGCCGGACCTCGCCGATCCTCAGGTCGATCCCATCGGCCCCGCCAAGGCGCCGAGGGATGTAAAGCCGGGCGACAATCCCAAGGCTCCGGCGAAGCCTTACGACCCACTCGCTGATCTGAAACCCTAACCCTTGGTGAGGTGCGTATGTCTACTGATTCGAGTTTCAACGACAAACGTCCGGACAGTGTTCCAACGACCCCTGAAGAGGGTGTTGATCCGGTGATGGATCCGAACGATCCGTTAAGGGATCCGTTGGCCCGTCCGATGGTGGTCCCGACGGAGCATCCCCATGGCATGAAAGATCCAAGCGCCGGGGATGGCATTCCGGATGACGATCAGATGCCGCTGCCCAACGATTAACGCCAGGCGAAAAAAAGCCCCGAATGATCGGGGCTTTGTTTTTTCTGTCGCTGACTTATTTCGAGGCTTCAACCACACCGCTCTGGCGGTGCTTGAGGTTCTTGTCCGACTTGTACTGCAAGGCTACCGACGGCACGTCTGCGCCTTTGCCGGTTTCCACCCAGCTGCGGATGCGGGCGGCATCGGCAAAATGCGTGTACTTGCCGAAGGCGTCGAGAATCACCAGCGCCACTTGGCGATTGCCCATGCTGGTCACCAACACCAGGCAGTGACCGGCTTCGTTGGTGAACCCGGTTTTGGTCAGCTTGATGTCCCAGTTTGGCTTGCGGACCAAATGGTCGGTGTTACGGAAACCCAGGCTGTAGTTGGGTTTGCGGAAGGTGACGGTTTTTTCCTTGGTGGTGCTCAACTCGGTCAATAACGGGTATTTGTGTGCGGCGATCAGCAATTTGCTCAGGTCGCGGGCGGTAGAGACGTTACGCGGGGAGAGGCCCGTCGGCTCGACGAAGTGGGTGCTGGTCATGCCCAGCGCCTTTGCCTTGGCGTTCATCGCGGCAATGAATGCGACGTAGCCACCCGGATAGTGATGAGCCAGGCTCGCCGCTGCACGGTTTTCCGAGGACATCAGGGCGATCAGCAGCATTTCCCTGCGCGGCAATTCACTTTTGAGTTTGACCCGGGAAAACACGCCTTTCATTTCTGGCGTGTCGCTGATGTTGATATTGATGTACTCGTCCATGTTCTGCCTGGCTTCGACCACAACCAGACCGGTCATCAATTTGCTGACCGAGGCGATAGGGACAACCACATCGGGGTTGCTGGCATAGATGACTTTGTTGGTCTGCATATCCAGCAGCAAAGAGCTGCCGGAAGCGAGCTTGAGTTGTTTCGTGTCTCGGGGGGCTGCGGTGGTCTCCGCGGCGCTGGCGATTGGCGTGATGAACGTCCCTGTAAATACAAAAAATAGGCTCAGGATGGAAAGACGGATTTTCACGCTGGCGGACTCATAAGGTGTTGATAAGCCGTTATGTAACGGGTTATTTCGTAAAAAGCGCGACATTCTGGAGTATGGCTGAATAACTGTCGATGGTTGTTCAAGGAGGAGGTGAAAGTCCTTGGAAACATGAAAAAAAAGTCATTTTCCGGCGGATGGTCGATCTTTTACCCCAGGCAAAAAGAACCCCGCCATTGGCGGGGTTCTTTTGTTCATCGCTTATGTCGAAGCGCGCACTCAGCTGTGCAGTGTTTCTGCCGCGTACAGCGTGTTTTCCAGCAGGCAGGCACGCGTCATCGGGCCGACACCGCCCGGTACCGGCGTGATCCAGCCAGCGCGGGGCAGGGCGGTTTCGTAGATGACGTCACCGACCAGTTTGCCGTCTTCCTGGCGGTTGATGCCGACGTCGATCACGATCGCGCCTTCCTTGATCCACTCACCTTTGACCAGACCCGGTTTGCCGGCGGCGACGACAACCAGGTCGGCACGGCCGACGTGGCCGGCCAGATCCTTGGTGAAGCGGTGGGTGACGGTCACGGTGCAACCGGCGAGCAGCAATTCCATTGCCATCGGACGACCAACAATGTTGGAGGCCCCGACAACCACCGCGTCCATCCCGTAAAGGTCGACACCGGTGCTTTCCAGCAAGGTCATGATGCCTTTGGGGGTGCACGGACGCAGCAACGGGATGCGCTGGGCCAGGCGGCCGACGTTATAAGGATGGAAACCGTCGACGTCTTTATCCGGACGAATGCGCTCCAGCAATTTGGAGGCATCCAGGTGCTCAGGTAAAGGAAGCTGAAGCAGAACGCCGTCAATTGCCGGATCGTCGTTCAGGCGATCGATCAGGTCGGTCAGTGCTTCTTGAGTGGTTTCGGAAGGCAGGTCGTAGGCTTGGGAAATGAAGCCGACCTCTTCACAGTCTTTACGCTTGTGCGAGACATAAACCTGAGAGGCGGGATCGCTGCCGACCAGGATCACCGCGAGGCCCGGGGTGCGCAGGCCTTGCTCGCGACGCTCGGTGACTCGTTTGGCGATCTGCTGGCGCAGGCTGGCGGCGATCGATTTGCCGTCGATTAGTTGTGCAGTCATTGCGCGTGATTAACCATCGAGAGGGGAAAAAAAGAGAACGCATTCTCGCATGTCATGAGGTGAGGGCAAAGGCGCTTGGTCTGCAAATTCCTCTAAGCCCTTTAATTAAATGAATTTTTTATAAAAAGCATTTGACGGCCTTCGGGGCGCTCTATACTATTCGTCGCACTTGTCGGGCACAGCCTAGCACTGGATGAGAAGGTCAAGCGGAATTACGGTTCTGCGAGACTGGAAAGCTCTTAGTTTGTAGTCCTCCAAGAGTACAGATTAATAAGGCGCCCGTAGCTCAGCTGGATAGAGCATCCGCCTTCTAAGCGGATGGTCGCAGGTTCGAGTCCTGCCGGGTGCGCCATTAGGCAGCTTTGGCACAAGTAGCGCGATATGGTGGGCGTAGCTCAGTTGGTAGAGCACGGGATTGTGACTCCCGTTGTCGAGGGTTCGATCCCCTTCGTCCACCCCATATTTCAAAAGGCGCCAGATTAACAGTCTGGCGCCTTTGCTTTAACAGCTTCAAACGCGGATGTGGTGGAATTGGTAGACACACTGGATTTAGGTTCCAGCGCCGCAAGGTGTAAGAGTTCGAGTCTCTTCATCCGCACCAAATAAAGCTTCACTCAAGCCGGTTGGCCTGGTTGGGGCGCAGCAAGGGAGTTGATTGGCTTCTTTGCAAGGCAATATGGTGGGCGTAGCTCAGTTGGTAGAGCACGGGATTGTGACTCCCGTTGTCGAGGGTTCGATCCCCTTCGTCCACCCCATATTTCGAGAGGCGCCAGATTTAACAGTCTGGCGCCTTTTTTGTTTTAGCGGTTCGAGTGTCAAGCGGCTGCATGTCCTGGGTCGCAGGGGTGGGGTGTTTCGTCGTATTTATGTTTCTCGATGATGCCGCGCCGCCCGCCGGCTTGCTCGCAAGACCGGCTGTCAGGGAGATGATTGGCAACTTCTTCTATATATAGAAGGATTGGTGCAGAGCCCTGGCGTGACTGGCTGTAATTGCTAACAGGGCGAGGCACAACCGTTTGTCCCCGCCTATAAATTGCCTGCTGCTTTTTTACCCGTTTTCAGTAGGGTGACTTCTTGAGTTTGACCCACTAGAATGCATGCCCTTGATTCTGGGGTCGGAAACGGCCGGCTAACGTCTGTGCAACGAGGAATATCCATGCAAGTTTCTGTTGAAAATACTTCTGCTCTTGAGCGCCGCATGAGCATCACCGTGCCGGCTGAGCGCATCGAGACTCAGGTCAACAAGCGTCTGCAGCAGACTGCCCAAAAGGCCAAGATTGCTGGCTTCCGTCCAGGCAAAGTGCCAATGAGCGAAATCAAGCGCCGTTTCGGCGCTGATGCGCGTCAGGAAGCTGTAGGCGACGTGATCCAGTCTTCGTTCTACGAAGCTGTTGTCGAGCAAAAGCTGAACCCGGCTGGCGCTCCTTCGATCGAGCCTAAATCGATGGAAGCTGGCAAAGATCTGGAATACGTTGCAGTTTTCGAAGTGTTCCCTGAGTTCACCGTTGCTGGCTTCGACGGCATCACCGTAGAGCGCCTGAGCGCTGACGTGGCTGACGCCGATCTGGACAAGATGCTGGACGTGCTGCGCAAGCAGAACACCCGTTTCGAAGTGGCTGAGCGCGCCGCTCAGAACGAAGACCAACTGAACATCGATTTCGTTGGCAAGGTTGACGGTGAAGTGTTCGCTGGCGGTTCTGCCAAGGGTACACAGCTGGTGCTGGGTTCCGGCCGCATGATCCCTGGTTTCGAAGACGGCCTGGTCGGCGCTAAAGCCGGCGAAGAGCGCGTGCTGAACCTGACCTTCCCAGAGGACTATCAGAACCTCGACCTGGCTGGCAAAACCGCTGAGTTCACCGTGACCGTGAACACTGTTTCCGAGCCGAAACTGCCAGAACTGAACGAAGAATTCTTCGCTCAATTCGGCATCAAGGAAACGGGCCTGGAAGGCTTCCGCACCGAAGTTCGCAAGAACATGGAGCGTGAACTGCGTCAGGCGATCAAATCCAAGGTCAAGAATCAGGTAATGGACGGTCTGCTGGCCACCAACCCGATCGAAGTGCCTAAGGCGCTGCTGTCCAACGAAGTTGACCGTCTGCGCGTGCAGGCTGTTCAGCAGTTCGGCGGCAACATCAAGCCTGACCAACTGCCGGCCGAGCTGTTCGAAGAACAAGCCAAGCGCCGTGTTGTTCTGGGTCTGATCGTGGCTGAAGTGGTCAAGCAATTCGACCTCAAGCCTGACGAAGCTCGCGTTCGTGAAATGATTCAGGAAATGGCTTCGGCCTACCAAGAGCCTGAGCAGGTTGTGTCCTGGTACTACAAGAACGACCAGCAACTGAACGAAGTTCGTTCGGTTGTGCTGGAAGAACAAGTTGTGGATACTGTTCTGCAGAAAGCTAGCGTGACCGACAAATCGGTCTCTTACGAAGAAGCAGTCAAGCCGGTAGAAGCTCCACAAGCCGACTGATCGTTTTTGCGGTAAGAAGCACACACCATAAGCCAGCCTTCGTGCTGGCTTATGCGTATTCAAGACATAACTATTTGGGAGTGACTGCAGAGCATGTTCCGTAATTCGTATATTCAGCAGAACTCTGATATCCAGGCCGCTGGCGGCCTGGTCCCGATGGTTGTCGAGCAGTCTGCTCGTGGCGAGCGCGCCTATGACATCTACTCGCGCCTTCTCAAGGAACGAGTGATTTTTCTGGTTGGCCCGGTAGAGGACTACATGGCCAACCTGATTTGTGCGCAATTGCTGTTCCTTGAAGCGGAAAACCCGGACAAGGACATCCATCTCTATATCAACTCCCCGGGCGGTTCGGTGACAGCGGGCATGTCGATCTATGACACCATGCAGTTCATCAAACCCAATGTATCGACCACCTGTATTGGTCAGGCCTGCAGCATGGGCGCCTTCCTTTTGACGGCCGGTGCCGCCGGCAAGCGTTATTGCCTGCCGAATTCGCGCGTGATGATTCACCAGCCACTGGGCGGTTTCCAAGGCCAGGCTTCGGATATCGAAATCCATGCCAAGGAAATTCTCTTCATTCGTGAGCGTCTCAACACGCTGATGGCCAAGCACAGCGGCCACACACTTGAAGAAATCGAGCGCGATACCAACCGCGATAACTTCATGAGTGCAGAAGCCGCGCGTGAGTACGGGTTGATCGATGAAGTGATCAACCAGCGCCCCGCTTAAATTAAGCAGCTCAAAATAGGGTGGGTCGGCTGGTCCGATCACCGGCGGGCTTGAAAAAGCCCGCAATAGCCTTCATCTTGTGTTGCAAGCCTATCGGATTTGGATCGAACGAATGACTGACACCCGCAACGGCGAGGACAACGGCAAGCTGCTCTATTGCTCCTTCTGTGGCAAAAGCCAGCATGAAGTACGCAAATTGATTGCCGGCCCCTCGGTCTTTATCTGCGACGAGTGCGTCGACCTGTGCAATGACATCATCCGAGAGGAGGTGCAGGAAGCCCAGGCCGAAAGCAGCGCGCATAAATTGCCTTCGCCTAAAGAAATCAGCGGCATCCTTGATCAGTACGTGATTGGTCAGGAGCGTGCGAAAAAGGTTCTGGCCGTAGCGGTGTACAACCACTACAAGCGTCTGAACCAGCGCGACAAAAAGAATGACGACGTCGAACTTGGCAAAAGCAACATCTTGCTGATCGGCCCGACAGGCTCGGGTAAAACCCTGCTTGCCGAAACACTGGCCCGCTTGCTGAACGTTCCGTTCACCATCGCCGATGCAACCACCCTCACCGAGGCGGGTTACGTGGGTGAAGATGTCGAGAACATCATTCAGAAGCTGTTGCAGAAGTGCGATTACGACGTGGAAAAAGCCCAGATGGGCATTGTCTACATCGACGAAATCGACAAGATCTCGCGCAAGTCTGACAACCCGTCGATCACCCGGGACGTTTCCGGTGAAGGCGTGCAGCAGGCCCTGCTCAAGTTGATCGAAGGCACGGTCGCTTCCGTTCCGCCGCAAGGTGGTCGCAAGCATCCGCAGCAGGAATTCCTTCAGGTCGACACCCGTAACATCCTGTTCATCTGCGGTGGTGCGTTCTCCGGTCTGGAAAAGGTTATTCAAAACCGTTCCACCAAGGGCGGCATCGGTTTCAACGCGGAAGTTCGCAGCAAGGAAGAAGGCAAGAAGGTGGGTGAATCCCTGCGTGAAGTGGAGCCTGACGATCTGGTCAAGTTCGGTCTGATCCCGGAGTTCGTCGGTCGTCTGCCGGTCCTTGCCACGCTGGACGAGCTTGATGAGGCTGCGTTAATGCAGATTCTCACCGAGCCGAAAAATGCTTTGACCAAGCAGTATGCCAAGCTGTTCGAGATGGAAGGTGTAGACCTGGAATTCCGGGCCGACGCGCTGAAATCGGTCGCCAAACGTGCCCTGGAACGCAAGACCGGTGCCCGTGGACTGCGTTCGATTCTCGAAGGTGTATTGCTCGACGCTATGTATGAAATCCCCTCGCAGTCCGAGGTGAGTAAAGTGGTGATCGACGAAAGCGTTATAGAAGGCAAGTCCAAGCCACTGTATATCTACGAAAACAGTGAGCCGGCTGCCAAGGCTGCGCCAGACGCTTAAGCGTCCGGCAGCTGGAGCAAAGAAGGGGCCTTCGGGCCCCTTTTCTTTTAAAGCGTTTTTAACACCCTCTTTGCGCTTGTTTTTTTTCAAAGCAGCCCCCATCTTGGTTTCAAGCTTACTTCCATCTGTTTACGGCCATATGGCCGCCGTAGAGGCGAAATCATGAAGACAACCATCGAATTGCCTCTCCTGCCATTGCGTGATGTTGTGGTTTATCCGCACATGGTTATCCCGCTGTTCGTGGGGCGCGAGAAATCCATCGAAGCCCTCGAGGCTGCGATGACGGGCGACAAGCAGATTCTTCTGCTGGCTCAGAGAAACCCTGCTGACGACGATCCCGGTGAAGATGCACTTTATCGCGTAGGCACCATTGCGACCGTTCTGCAGCTGCTCAAGCTGCCTGACGGCACGGTCAAGGTTCTGGTCGAAGGCGAGCAGCGGGGCGCCGTGGAGCGCTTCAGCGAAGTGGACGGCCACTGCCGTGCCGAAGTCTCGCTGATCGACGAAGTCGACGCGCCTGAACGCGAGTCGGAAGTGTTCGTCCGCAGCCTTTTGGCTCAGTTCGAACAATATGTGCAGCTGGGCAAGAAAGTCCCGGCTGAAGTCCTCTCGTCGCTCAACAGCATCGACGAGCCAGGTCGCCTGGTCGACACCATGGCCGCTCACATGGCCCTGAAGATCGAGCAGAAGCAGGAAATCCTCGAAATCATCGATTTGTCGGCCCGGGTCGAGCACGTTCTGGCGTTGCTGGATGCCGAGATCGACCTGCTGCAAGTCGAAAAACGCATTCGCGGTCGCGTCAAGAAACAAATGGAGCGCAGCCAGCGCGAGTACTACCTGAATGAGCAGATGAAGGCCATTCAGAAAGAGCTCGGTGACAGCGACGAAGGCCACAACGAAATCGAAGAGCTGAAAAAGCGCATCGATGCCGCGGGCCTGCCGAAAGATGCCTTGGCCAAGGCCCAGGGTGAACTGAACAAGTTGAAACAAATGTCGCCAATGTCCGCGGAAGCGACCGTGGTGCGTTCGTACATCGACTGGCTGGTTCAGGTGCCGTGGAAGGCCCAGAGCAAAGTGCGCCTGGACCTTGCGCGCGCAGAAGACATTCTTGATGCAGACCACTACGGTCTGGAAGAAGTCAAAGAGCGGATCCTCGAATACCTCGCCGTGCAAAAGCGCGTGAAGAAAATTCGTGGTCCGGTGTTGTGCCTGGTCGGTCCTCCAGGGGTGGGTAAAACCTCTCTGGCAGAGTCGATCGCTCACGCCACCAACCGCAAATTTGTCCGTATGGCCCTCGGTGGCGTGCGTGACGAAGCGGAAATTCGTGGTCATCGCCGGACTTACATCGGTTCGATGCCAGGAAGATTGATTCAAAAGATGACGAAGGTGGGCGTCCGCAACCCGCTGTTCCTGCTCGATGAAATCGACAAAATGGGCAGCGACATGCGTGGCGATCCGGCGTCGGCGTTGCTGGAAGTGCTCGATCCGGAGCAGAACCACAACTTCAACGATCACTATCTGGAAGTCGACTACGACTTGTCCGATGTGATGTTCCTGTGCACCTCGAACTCCATGAATATTCCACCGGCGCTGCTCGACCGGATGGAAGTGATTCGTCTGCCTGGCTACACCGAAGACGAAAAGATCAACATCGCCGTCAAATACCTCTCGCCCAAGCAGATTACTGCCAACGGCTTGAAGAAAGGCGAGCTGGAATTCGACGCCGAAGCGATCCGCGACATCATCCGCTATTACACCCGCGAAGCCGGTGTGCGTGGGCTGGAACGCCAGATTGCGAAGGTTTGCCGCAAGGCGGTCAAAGAGCACGCGCTGGAAAAACGCTTCTCGGTGAAGGTCACTGCAGAGATGCTGGAACACTTCCTGGGTGTGCGCAAATTCCGCTACGGTCTGGCTGAATCGCAGGATCAGATCGGTCAGGTCACCGGTCTGGCATGGACTCAGGTGGGTGGTGAATTGCTGACCATCGAAGCTGCTGTCGTGCCGGGTAAAGGCCAGCTGATCAAGACCGGTTCGCTGGGTGATGTGATGGTCGAATCGATCACGGCCGCGCTGACCGTTGTGCGCAGCCGTGCGAAGAGCCTGGGGATTCCCCTGGACTTCCACGAGAAGCGCGACACGCACATCCACATGCCGGAAGGGGCGACCCCGAAAGACGGCCCTAGCGCCGGCGTAGGCATGTGCACGGCCCTGGTGTCGGCATTGACCGGGATTCCAGTACGTGCGGATGTTGCCATGACAGGCGAAATCACCTTGCGTGGCCAGGTGTTGGCGATTGGCGGATTGAAGGAAAAACTGCTGGCTGCTCACCGTGGCGGGATCAAGACCGTGATCATTCCTGAAGAGAACGTGCGCGATCTGAAGGAAATTCCTGACAATATCAAGCAAGATCTGCAGATTAAACCGGTTAAATGGATTGACGAGGTCCTGCAAATTGCGCTGCAATACGCGCCGGAGCCGCTGCCAGATGTGGTTCCAGAGATAGTTGCAAAGGATGAAAAACGCGAGTCTGACTCTAAGGAAAGAATTAGCACGCATTAGTACGCATTTGCCTGAGTGGCTTGTTGACAGCTTTTTAGAGCCCTTGTTATAAAGCGGCTCTTAAGTGTCTGTAGGCCATTCAGCACTCGTTTTTGCTTTCACCAAAAAACTTAGAATCATACTCAAATAGATATAAGGGGACTTAGAGTGAACAAGTCGGAACTGATTGATGCTATCGCTGCATCCGCTGATATCCCGAAAGCTGCTGCTGGCCGTGCGCTGGACGCTGTAATCGAATCCGTCACTGGCGCTCTCAAGGCTGGCGACTCTGTTGTTCTGGTTGGTTTCGGTACCTTCTCCGTTACCGATCGTCCAGCTCGCATTGGTCGTAACCCACAGACCGGTAAGACGCTGGAAATCGCAGCAGCCAAAAAACCAGGTTTCAAAGCCGGTAAAGCACTGAAAGAAGCTGTCAACTAAGTTCGTTTCAGGTTTTTGCCTATCCGGGTCGGGGTCATGCCTGACCTGGCAGCGGAGCGGTAGTCCAGTCGGCAAGTTGCCGGTCCGAGACGCCGAGGGTCGCAAGTTCGAACCCTTGGTCCGCTCCGCCAGTTACGAGAAGGCGCATCCTCGGATGCGCCTTTCTTCTATCCGGATTCTACCCACGCTCCACGGTTGCCTAATTTTGAAGTTCAACCGTTTCTGGGGGACGCATGCTGCAGAATATCAGGGACAATTCACAAGGCTGGATTGCCAAGACCATTATCGGGGTCATCGTTGCACTGATGGCTTTGACCGGTTTCGACGCCATTTTTCAGGCCACCACCAGTCGTAATGATGCGGCCAAGGTTAACGGCGAAGAAATCAGCCAGAACGAGCTGAGCCAGGCGGTCGATATGCAACGCCGTCAGCTGATGCAACAGCTGGGCAAGGATTTCGACGCTTCCTTGCTCGACGAAAAAATGCTGCGCGAATCGGCTCTCAAAGGCTTGATCGACCGCAAACTGCTGCTGCAAGGCGCAGAAGAATCGAAATTCGCTTTCTCCGAAGCGGCCTTGGACCAAGTGATCCTGCAAACACCTGAGTTCCAGGTGGATGGCAAGTTCAGTGCTGAGCGCTTCGATCAGGTGATTCGTCAACTGGGCTACAGCCGCATGCAATTCCGCCAGATGCTGGCTCAGGAAATGCTGATCGGTCAGCTGCGCGCTGGCCTGGCGGGTAGCGGTTTCGTCACCGACGCACAGGTTCTGGCCTTCGCCCGTCTGGAAAAACAGACCCGCGATTTCGCTTCCCTGAACGTCAAGGTTGACCCGGCAGCGGTGAAGCTGACCGACGATGAGGTCAAGGCCTACTACGACGAACATGCCAAGGAATTCATGACGCCGGATCAGGTTGTCATCGATTACCTGGAATTGAAGAAGTCTTCCTTCTTCGATCAGGTCAGCGTCAAGGACGAAGACCTGCAAGCGGCGTATCAGAAAGAAATCGCGAACCTGTCCGAGCAACGCCGGGCTGCGCACATTCTGATCGAAGTGAACGATAAAGTGACCGAGGCGCAAGCCAAGGCCAAGATCGAAGACATTCAGGCGCGTCTGGCCAAAGGCGAGAAATTCGAGGCGCTGGCCAAGGAATTCTCCCAGGACCCGGGTTCGGCGAACAACGGCGGTGACCTGGGCTACGCAGGCCCTGGCGTATACGACCCTGCATTTGAAACCGCGCTGTATGCGTTGGCCAAGGATCAAGTGTCGGCACCGATTCGCACTGACTTCGGCTTCCACCTGATCAAGCTGTTGGGCGTTGAAGCACCGGAAGTGCCGACGCTGGCCAGCCTGAAAGACAAGCTGACCCGTGAGCTGAAAACCCAACAGGTCGAGCAGCGTTTTGTCGAGGCGACCAAGCAACTGGAAGACTCTTCGTTCGAGTCCTCCGATCTGGCCCAGCCGGCGCAAGACCTGAAGCTGACTGTCCACACCTCCAAGCCGTTTGGCCGCGAGGGTGGCGAAGGTGTGGCGGCTAACCGTGCCGTGATCACCGCGGCGTTCAGTCCTGAAGTGCTGGATGAAGGTGCCAACAGCACCGCCATCGAGCTGGACCCGGAAACCGTGATCGTGCTGCGCGCCAAGGAACACTTGAAGCCTGCGCAACTGCCGCTGGAAAGCGTCAATGCCAGCATTCGTGCGCAGTTGGCCAAGGAGCACGCCAGTGCTGCCGCCAAGACCAAGGCTGATGAGTTGATCGCCAGCCTGCGCGATGGCAAGACTCCGCTGGACAAGGCGATTGACGGTCAGAACTGGAAAGTGACTGAAGCGGCAACTCGCGCTCAGGAAGGGATTGACCCAACCGTGCTGCAGGCGCTGTTCCGCATGCCAAAACCTGTCGCCAAGGACAAGCCGACCTACAGCAGCGTGACCCTGACGGATGGTAGTCTCGTGATCGTGCGCCTGAACGGCGTGAACGAAGCCGCCGCGCCGACCGAAGAAGAGAAGGCCCAATACCGTCGCTTCCTCGCCTCGCGCATTGGCCAGCAGGACTTTGCGGCCTACCGCAAACAGCTGGAAAGCCAGGCCGAGATCAAGCGTTTCTGATGCTTGACTGAGTTGCCCGTTCCACAAAGACCCCGGCCGAAAGGCCGGGGTTTAATGAGATGGTCAGCCTGACCGAGAAGCCCTGCAGGTTTACGCTTGCAGGGCTTTTCTCGTTTTCGGCGGAGGATCTCTCATGAACACGATGACGCTTCTCGGTATCGACATTGGCAAACACAGTTTCCACCTGCATGGCCAGGACGCCAAAGGTCATCAGGTATTGCGCAAGAAAACCAACCGCGGCCAATTGCTCAGCACATTGGCCCAGTTACCGGCCTGCACGGTGGTGATGGAGTCGTGCGGCGGCGCCCACTGGCTGGCTCGACAGATCGGTGCATTGGGCCACGAGGTGAAGCTGATCGCCCCGCAGTACGTCAAACCGTTCGTCAAAGGCAACAAAAACGACTTCATTGATGCCGAAGCGATTTGCGAGGCGGCGAGCCGCCCCGCGATGCGCTTCTGCTCGATCAAAACCGCAGAGCAGCAAACGCTTTCAGCCCTGCATCGTGTCCGAGATTCCTTGATTGGCCATCGCACCGTCGCGACCAACCAGATTCATGGCTTTTTACTGGAATTCGGCATCAGCCTGCCCATTGGCGCAACTGCATTGCACCGCGTGCCGGCGCTGCTGGACGATGCACAGCACCCGGTTCCATTGCGTCTGAAGGGCGTGGTGATGCGCCTCCATCATCAAATTCAACTGCTGAATGATGAAATCAAGGACATCGAGTCCGATCTAAAGCAACAGTTGAAAGAAGACGATGCCGGAAGTCGTTTGCAGAGTATTCCTGGCATCGGCCCCATCACCGCCAGTGCGGTATTGGCCGATGTAGGCGATGCGTCGAACTATCGAAGTGGACGCGATTTTGCCGCTTCGCTAGGGCTGGTGCCGAGGCAATATTCGACGGGCGGAAAGACAGTGCTTCTGGGGATCAGCAAGCGCGGCGACAAGCACATCCGCCAACTGCTGGTGCAGGGCGCGCGATCCATCATGCAGCATATCGATAAGCGGGAAGACGCCATTGGGCCTTGGGTTCGGGAGCTGCTGACGCGTCGACACTCCAATGTCGTCGCGTGCGCGCTGGCGAACAAACTGGCGCGAATCGTGTGGGCGGTACTGGCCAAAGGCGGCCAGTACGACCCACATCCGAACGTTTGAACGTACAGCTTTACCACCGGCTTTTGCGACGTCACTGACTGATGACAGTAAACGGCAAACGGCCCGACTGAGAACCTGGCAATAAAATCAGCTTTAGAGGCTGAGGGTTTTTTCAGGACAGTCGGGAGCGGCTACTCATCAAGGGCCGAGCGTTGTTGACGCAACACTCACGACGAGCCCGAATACATTAGCGCAAGCCAGCTTTACCGAAAACAGCCCATGAGGTTGCAGGAGATGGGCTGACCATACATTTTATGTGTGCGATCCAGGCCGCGACTTCCGAGGGGCCCTTCGGTCAATCAGACGGGACTTTTTCCCATAGCTGACAGTCAGTAGCCTTGTAAATGTTTTAAGACACTAATCGATGCTCCGCTAAGCATCGATCTGTTGCACAATACGCCCCGGACCGTTTCCCTCAGGATGTTCAATGTTTAAATCAATTCCCATGCGTGTTGCCGGGCTGGCGTTGTTGCTGGCCGCCGCTGCCGGCTGCTCGTCGAAGAAAGCCCCCATCTACGAGCATGAGAACTTCGATGACTCCGGGACGTTTTCGCGCAATTACCCGGTGACGGATGCGCAGACCTGCGAAGCCGCCCGTCGGGCGTTGCTGAGCCAGGGCTATATCATCACCAGCGCCGACCCGAAGCTGGTCAGCGGACACAAAAGCTTCCAGCAGACCGGCGAGACCCACATGGAGATCAGCTTCAGTGTGGTGTGTGCCGATGATGGCAGTGAGGGCCATCATGCGACCATGTTCGCCAACGCCCTGCAGGACCGTTATGCGCTGAAGAAAACCAATAACTCGGCCAGTGTGGGCGTGGGTGTGTTGGGTTCGGTGTCGATGCCGATCGGTTCCTCCGACGATTCGATGGTCAAGGTTGCCAGCGAAACCGTCTCGTCGGCCAAGTTCTACGAGCGTTTCTTTGCGCTGGTGGAGTTGTTCCTGCCGCCGGAAGCGAAAAAGGCTGCACACATCCCCGAGAAACCCAAGACCGACCTGGGCATGCCGGAAGCCAAGGCTGCTCCGGCGCCTTTGGCCCCAACGCCGGCCCCTGCTGCGGAGCCTGCGCCAGTGCCTGCGGTTGAACCTGCTCCAGCCCCCGCGGCCTCGGAACCCGTCGCACCACCGCCTGAAACAGCGCCGATCACCCCGGTTGAAAACCCGGAGCCGGTTCCGTCCCCGGAAACCGTTACGCCACCGCCGCAATCCAGCCTGCCGCCACCGAGCGAGCCTATTTCGGCCATGCCGGCTGCCAGCCAGTAATCGATGTACATTTCGGGATCGTGTCAGATGGCACCGTTCCCGAAATGGCTGTTAGTTTGATTCGCGTCAACCAGGCTGCAGTCCTACAGCCTTTATCGAAAAAATCCTGTGATAAATTCCTGACCGCCTGCTACGTTTTATAAGTAGCCGCTGAGCGGTGCGCCCGCGTCATTTTTCTTTCACGCGGGCACTTTATGCTCGGGGCGTTGGTCATTTATTCAGGCATTTTTAAACGAGCGGTAGGGGGATTTCACAATGGACGATTATCAAGAAGAGCTGCTCGAGTATCAGGCATTTGAACTGGACCCATTGGAGCCAGCGGAAGACGCTACAGAGCTTTGAGCATCACGCGGATTGGCGATGGCTGCGGCGAAACTCGCCGGGTGTCTGGCCGTTCCAGCGTTTGAAGGCGCGTTGGAAAGCTTCGGCTGAGGCAAAACCCAGCAGGTAGGCGATTTCACCGAACGCCAGTTCCGTGTCGCGAATGTAGGTCATGGCCAGGTCGCGGCGCGTGTCATTGAGAATGGCGCGAAATTGCGTGCCTTCCTCGGCGAGTTTGCGACGCAAGGTCCAGGTCGGCAGCTTCAGACGTGCCGCCACTTCTTCCAGGTCGGGTTCCCGGCCACCATTGAGCAATGGCCCCAGCAACTGAGTGATGCGTTCACGCAGGCTGCGGGTGCGTGTCAGTTGCTCCAGTTCCCGCTCACAGAGTTGCAGCAAGTGTCGCCAGGTACTCGGGCAGTGCTCCGGGTTGCGCTGGGCGAGGCTGGCCAGGCTCAGGCGCAGTTGATTCTGTTCGGCGCCGAACTGAATCGGACAATCGCCCAGCGCGGCATATGCTTCACGATAATCCGGTTCGGCAAACTCAATCTCGATCCGTTCGGCGCGAAGCGGGGCAGGGCTCACGCTGGACAATTGCTGCAACCACCCGGCGATGATCGAATCCACCACGAAGCGGTTGTAGGCGTTGTAGGGACTGATGGAATAGAACCGCAGCCACGCGCCCTGAGCGTCTTCATGAAAGCTCGATTGACCACGGTAGTTGGAGCCATACAGGGCTTCAAAACGAATCAGGCAGCGCGCCGCTTCGCGAACCGTCGGCGCCTGGGCGGCGGTGACTCCGGCCAGGCCGGCCTGACTCAGACGACTGAGCTGGCCCATGCGCAAACCCAGCGCCGGGTTATCGGTCAGTTGAATGGCTCCGTGGCCCAGGCGCATGTAGCGCGGGATCGACAGCCGGGCCCCCGCTTCGGCCAGGCGCGCGGCATCGAGGCCGTATTGCTCAAGCAACGGTTGCGGGTCCACACCGTGACTGCGCACGGCGTCGGCCAGGCTGTGAACAAAGCCCACCGACAGATCCCCAAGGCGCATCGGCAGCGGTTTCATGGGTTACAACCAGAGGTTCAGCAAACGCGCGCCACGGGCGTTGCCGTCGGCGAACTGCTGCCCGTTGTTGCTGAGAAAACTTTGACCCGCGCTGCCCTTGTCCCAGAATTGACCGCGCAGGAACACGCTCATGCCGGCAATGGCCCGGCTGCTGGGCGGCTGGCCGGTCAATGTCAGACGATGCCAGGCCTGGCCTTCACTGAGTTCACCGGCCTTGAGGCTGACCGAGCTGGGCGTCGACAGCCCCTTGTAACCCCGCCACGGTTTGTCCCAGGTGTCGCGGCCAACGACATACGCCGGAACAGCCACCAAATGGGCGCCCTGAGCGTCGAGTTTGCGGTAGTTATCCGGGTACCAGCTGTCGCTGCCGATCAGTACGCCCAAGCGTCCAGCCGGTGTGTCGACAACGTTGAGCGTATGCTCGCCATTGGCCTGGATGACGTCATGGTCAGCAAAGACCGGATGCATCTGGCGTTGCGGCTGGCCGATCGGCACACCGTCGCGACCGAACACCACGCTGCTGTTGTACAACGCACCGCGGCCGACTTTCAGTGTTCCGTCGATGATGCTCGGTTCGGGCAGCACGATAGTGCCGGCCACCAGGGTCACGTTGAACGCCTTCGCCAGCCCCCCGAACAGTGCCTGATAATCCTTGGCCATGCTTTTGGCCTTCATTCGCAAGTGAGCGTCATCGAGACGACTGTCGCCCTTGGCGCTGATCAACGCACGGACGAACTGCACAGGATTGCTCACCGCCAGCCAGTTCATGGCTTCCTCAAGTGTGGTCGCCTGGTACAGCTCATCTTTCTCGCCGCTGACCATCAGCCAGGTGCCGATATGTTCAGGCAGCACGACGATGGTCTTTTCATTGAGCAAGCCTTGGTCCTGGGCCTGCTGCAAATAGGCGGCGAGCTTGCGGTGCAGGCGTTCGGGGCTTTGATAGTCGGTGGGAAACAGCTCGGGCTGGATACCCAGCAGATTGCCGCGATCGGCGGGTGTGCCTTGATCGACCGCGAGTTGGATGCGCAGGTCCGACAGGTAATGACCCACCGGACGGTCCGCGGCCCACATGGCGTAGGTCGTGAGGGCGGCAATCAATGCCATGGAGAAAGTCAGGTACAGAAGTTTGCGCATGGAAAACAGTCGACAGCCGTGTGCAGGGTTCGCGACTAGGGTAGGGCCCATGCCGACGCTTGCCAAGGGGCGCTGCACATTTGGATCAATAAGTTGTCAGTTTCGGTCATTGAGTGACGGGGGCGCGACTCTTAGTCTGTCCAACATGACTGACGGGGGCCGAAGAGCTCCTGCATTTTTTCCGTGATCGCTCGATGTGGAGTTACAAATGGCCGCCGCTCATTACCCGCACCTGTTGGCCCCGCTGGACCTGGGTTTCACCACGCTGCGCAACCGCACCCTGATGGGTTCGATGCACACCGGTCTTGAGGAAAAGCCTGGTGGTTTCGAACGCATGGCGGCGTACTTCGCCGAGCGTGCTCGCGGCGGTGTCGGCCTGATGGTCACCGGCGGCATTGGTCCGAACGATGAGGGCGGGGTGTATTCCGGCGCGGCCAAACTGACCACCGAGGAAGAAGCGCTCAAGCACCAGATCGTGACCCGTGCAGTGCACGAGGCGGGCGGCAAGATCTGCATGCAGATCCTCCACGCCGGTCGTTATGCCTACAGCCCGAAACAGGTCGCGCCGAGTGCCATTCAGGCGCCGATCAACCCGTTCAAGCCTAAAGAGCTGGACGAGGAAGGTATCGAGAAGCAGATCAGCGATTTCGTCACGTGCTCGACCCTGGCGCAAAAAGCCGAGTACGACGGCGTCGAGATCATGGGTTCGGAAGGTTATTTCATTAACCAGTTCCTCGCCGCCCACACCAACCACCGCACCGACCGTTGGGGGGGCAGCTACGAAAACCGTATGCGCCTGCCGGTGGAAATCGTCCGCCGTGTACGCGAAGCGGTCGGCCCGAACTTCATCATCATCTTCCGCCTGTCGATGCTCGACCTGGTGGAAGGCGGCAGCAGCTGGGAAGAGATCGTGACCCTGGCCAAAGCCATCGAGCAGGCCGGCGCGACCATCATCAACACCGGCATCGGCTGGCACGAAGCGCGGATTCCGACCATCGCCACCAAAGTGCCGCGTGCGGCGTTCAGCAAAGTCACGGCCAAGCTGCGTGGTTCGGTGAGCATTCCGTTGATCACCACCAACCGCATCAATACGCCAGAAGTGGCCGAGCAGATTCTGGCCGAAGGCGATGCCGACATGGTGTCCATGGCGCGGCCGTTCCTCGCCGACCCGGACTTCGTCAACAAGGCGGCCGCTGGCCGTGGCGACGAAATCAATACCTGCATCGGTTGCAACCAGGCATGCCTGGATCACACCTTCGGCGGCAAGTTGACCAGCTGCCTGGTGAACCCCCGTGCTTGCCATGAAACCGAGCTTAACTACCTGCCGGTGCAGCAGATCAAGAAAATCGCCGTGGTGGGTGCCGGTCCTGCGGGCCTGTCCGCGGCCACTGTGGCGGCCGAGCGTGGGCACTCGGTGACGCTGTTTGATTCGGCCAGCGAGATTGGCGGTCAGTTCAACATTGCCAAGCGTGTGCCGGGCAAGGAAGAGTTCGTCGAAACCCTGCGCTATTTCAACCGCAAACTGCAAACTACCAACGTCGAGGTGTGCCTGAACACCCGTGTCGACGTGGCGAAACTGGTTGAGGGCGGTTACGACGAAATCATCCTGGCCACCGGCATCGCCCCAAGAACCCCGGCGATTCCCGGCGTTGAAAACGCCAAGGTGCTGAGCTACCTGGACGTGATTCTCGAGCGTAAACCGGTGGGCAAGCGTGTCGCGGTAATTGGCGCAGGCGGTATCGGTTTCGACGTGTCGGAATTCCTGGTTCACCAAGGCGTTTCCACCAGTCTGGACCGCGATGCGTTCTGGAAGGAGTGGGGCATCGACACGCATCTTGAAGCGCGCGGCGGTGTTGCCGGCATCAAGGCTGAACCCCATGCGCCGGCTCGCGAGGTGTTCCTGCTGCAACGCAAGAAATCCAAAGTCGGCGACGGCCTGGGCAAAACCACGGGCTGGATTCATCGCACCGGTCTGAAGAACAAGCAGGTGCAGATGCTCAACAGCGTCGAATACTTGAAGATTGATGATGAAGGCCTGCACATCCGCATCGGCGAAACCGGTGAGCCGCAGGTGCTGCCGGTGGACAACATCGTGATCTGCGCCGGGCAGGATCCGCTGCGTGAATTGCAGGAGGGGCTGGTGGCTGCCGGGCAGAACGTGCATTTGATTGGTGGCGCGGACGTGGCGGCGGAGTTGGATGCCAAGCGCGCGATCAATCAGGGTTCGCGGTTGGCTGCTGAGTTGTAAGCAACTCAATCCCTGTGGCGAGGGAGGTTGCTCCCGTTGGAGTCCGAAGGACTCCCTCTATCAGCGATCGTGGTGTGTCAGGTTAATCACTGTCGCCAGTTTTGCGGCCGCTGCGCAGCCGAGCGGGAGCAAGCTCCCTCGCCACACATTGGCTGCTAAGATGCCGACTCTTCACCCAGAGCCGGCATTGATGCTTCTCCCTCCCAACGACTGGCTACCCCAAGCCCCGCTCCAGCCCCTTGACCTCGACTGGCTCACCACGGCCAGCATCGAAGTCGCCATCCTGCGTCTCGACCGGATCGACCCACTGATCAGCGGCAACAAGTGGTTCAAACTCATCGAACACCTCAACGCCGCTGACCGGATCGGCGCCCAAGGCATCATCAGCCTCGGCGGTGCCCACTCCAATCATCTGCATGCACTGGCAGCTGCCGGCAAACGTTTCGATTTCAAAACGGTCGGCCTGCTGCGCGGTCACCCGCTGGAAACACCGACGGTGAAGGACTTGCAAGCGTTCGGCATGCAGTTGCACTGGTTGGGTTATGGCGGTTATCGAGCGCGGCATGAAGCGGGTTTCTGGCTGCCCTGGCAGGTGCAATATCCCGACCTGTATCCGGTGCCTGAAGGCGGCGGCGGTCTTCGGGGGGCGCGGGGTTGCAGGCAGTTGAAGGCGATGGTCCTCGATCAACTCGGCGACCTGGGCTGGAGCGATTACGACGGTTGGTGGCTGGCTTGCGGAACCGGCACGACCCTGGCCGGCCTGACGCTGGCGGAGGCGGGCGAACACCCGGTGTATGGCGCGCTCGCGGTGCCCGACGATCATGGTGTGGCACAGCAGGTTGAATCGATTGTCCGAGAGGCGGGTAGTCATGACGTGGCTTACGAACTGTTCGATGCCAGCCGTGGTGGCTTTGCCAAAGTCGATCCGCTGCTGCTCAGTTTCATCGACCAGGCGGAACAGGCTTCGGGAGTTCCCCTCGAACCGCTGTACACCGGCAAGGCGCTGCTGATGCTCAAGCAGCAAGTCGAGGCTGGAACATTTGAAAAGGGCACACGGCTGATCTTCGTCCACACGGGCGGATTGCAGGGCTGTCGGGGGGGCAGCTCGAAAACCTGAAGCCCCTCGCCATAGGGATCAGTGTTTTTCACCCGCGCTTGGGCATCATCCGCAGCAGCGTGTTATCGCGCACCACATAGTGGTGATAAATCCCCGCCGCCGCGTGCAGGCCGATCAGCCAATAGCCGATGGTGCCGCCGAGTTCATGCCATTCCTCGATTTGCTTGGCCAGCGTCTTGTCCTCCGGGATCAGCAGCGGTAGGTCAACGCCATAAAACATCACCTGATGCCCCTTGGCGCTGGTCACCAGCCAACCGAGTATCGGCATCGCGATCATGAAAATGTACAGCGCCCAGTGCATCAGTCTGGCCAGCACGGTCTGCCAGCGGGGCGAGGCCGGGAAGATCTGTGGTGCCGGGCCCAGGCTGCGCGCGAACAACCGCAGCCAAACCAATACGAACACCGTCAAGCCGAGCATGAAGTGCGATTCTGTGATCAGCGTCCGGCCACCGCTGCCTTTGGGAAAGATCCCGCGAAATTCGATACAGGCGTAAACCAGCGCCAACAGGACCAGCATCAACCAATGCAGCGTGATCGATACAGTGCTGTAGCGTGATTCGGAGTTCTTCCAGGGCATACGGTGTTCCTCACAGGTCTGGTCAAAAAGCCCACCGTTCTTGTTCGACGGTGTTTTTTAACTGTAAACCGCTTTGGTCGATTTGCCTGTGGCTGTTTGGGCATTCAATGCTCTGGCTCAAGTGATCACCCAAAAAAAGCGCCAGTTCCGAAACGGAGCTGGCGCTTTTTTATGAATCAGTAAACGTTATCAACTGCTTTGTGGCATCTCACCCTTGGCCAGACGCTTGTTGATGTCGGCGATCACTTGCGGCAAGTCGGTGATGGTGTCGATCATGTAGTGCGGCCGCGAACCTTCGAACATCGCGTGGATGCGTTTGCGTTCACTGTCGAGTTGCTCGCTGCCCAAGGCGCGGAAACCTTTGTAATCCAGCCCCAGCGCGTTACCGGAGCAGATCAGCGCCACGGTCCACATGCCGGCGCGACGTCCTTCGAGAATACCCGGCACAGTGTCATCGATCTTCACGCAGGCCGCGACGTCGTCGATGCCCAGCGCAATCACGTTGGCCAAGGCCTGTGCCGGCCATGGACGGCCGTTAGGCACTTCGTCGGTGGCGACCACGTGATCGGCCACGTAACCGTTGGTAGCGGCCAGTTCGACCACCTTGTCCATGACCTGTTTCGGGTAGCCGGAGCAGGAGCCGATCTTGATCCCTTGCTGACGCAGGTTGGCGATGGTGTCGAGTGCACCCGGAATCAGCGCCGAGTGCTCGGCGATTTTCTCGATCTGCAGCGGCATGAAACGCTTGTAGATGGCGGTGACATCATCGTCGGTCGGGGTGCGGCCGAACACGGCGCGATAACGCTTGGCAACTTCCGGCTGATCACACAGGGTGCGAATGTGGTCCCACTTGCCCATGCCCATCGGCCCGCGGGCTTCTTCGATGGAGACCTGGACGTCGAACTCGGCGAAGGCTTCGACAAAAATCTGCGTCGGCGCGAACGAGCCGAAGTCGACCACGGTGCCGGCCCAGTCGAGGATGGCGGCCTGGAGTTTGGTTGGGTTGTTGTAGTTCATGTGTTGTGTCCCTTGTAGGAGCGAGGCTTGCCCGCGAAGAACGATAATTCGGTGTGTTCGAAGAACCGCGTCGTCTGCATTCGCGGGCAAGCCTCGCTCCTACAGGATCAGCGGTGCCTGCTCATTCAGATTTCGAGGACTTCCATCTCGCGCAGTACGTCGGCGACCGCCGCTACCGCTGCGTGCATCTCGGCCTAGTTGACGTGTCCGATGCAGCCGACGCGGAAGGTTTCGACCTGGGTCAATTTGCCGGGGTAGAGGATGAAACCCTTGGCCTTGACGCGTTCGTAGAACTCCTTGAACTGATAGCGCGGGTCTTTCGGCGCGTGGAACGTGACAATGATCGGGGCCTGGATCGCGGCGGGCAGGAAGCTGCGCAAGCCGAGTTTGGCCATGTCATCAAGCAGCACCTGGCAGTTGTTGGCATAGCGCTGATGCCGCGCCGGCAAACCACCTTCTTCGTTGTATTGCAGCAAGGCTTCGTGCAGCGCGGCGACCACATGGGTGGGCGGCGTAAAGCGCCATTGGCCGGTCTTGGCCATGTAGGTGTGCTGGTCGAACAAATCCATCGCCAGCGAGTGCGAATTGCCAGCGGCGTTGGCCAGTGCGTCTTTGCGGGCAAAGACGAAACCCATGCCCGGTACGCCTTCCAGGCATTTGCCCGAGGCGGCGATCAGCGCGTCGAACGGCACCTGTTGCGCATCGATTGGCAGCGCGCCAAAGGAGCTCATGGCGTCGATGATCAGGCGTTTGCCGTGTTGCGCAATGACGTGGGCAATCTCCGGCAGCGGATTGAGGATGCCGGTGCTGGTTTCGCAGTGAATCAGCGCAACGTGGGTAATGCTGGCATCGGCGTGCAGCAGACGGTCGACGTCGGCGGCGGTGGTCGGTTCGTCTTCGGCGGTTTCGAAGGTGCTGAAGGAGCGCCCGAGCACTTCGCAGATTTTCGCCAGGCGTTTGCCGTAGGCGCCGTTGATCAGCACCAGCACTTTGCCGTCGCGAGGCACCAGCGTGCCGATGGCCGCTTCGACCGCGAACGTACCGCTGCCTTGCAAGGGCACGCAGTGGTGGCTGTCGCTGCCGTTGATGATTGCCAGTAATTGCTCGCACAGGCTGGCGGTCAGTTGATTGAAGCGGTCATCCCATGAACCCCAGTCGACCATCATCGCCTGACGGGTACGGGCCGACGTGGTCAGTGGGCCGGGGGTGAGCAGGATTGGCTCGGCAGTGCTCATTCTTGTGTCCTCGCAAAAGCTCTCTGTGGGATGAAGCTACGGGGCATAAATTGCAATTTCGGGTGCTATCAATCAAATTGTTTGTTGTTATGCCAGCCATCAGTGAGAGTTATTCATGAACCTGTTCCAGCTTCGAGCCTTCGACGCCGTGGCCCGCGAAGGCAGCTTCACCCGTGCGGCCGAGCGGCTGTTCATCAGCCAACCGGCGGTCACCGGGCACATCAAGGCGTTGGAGGAGCATTATCAAATCACCTTGCTGCGCCGCACCGCGCGACGCGTGGAGCTGACGGAGGAGGGCACCAAGCTGGCGGCGATCACCCGGGCGATGTTTGGCCTGGCCGAAGAAGCGCAAGTGCTGCTGGAAGCGAATCGACAGTTGCTGACCGGGCGCCTGGAAGTCGCAGCGGACGGGCCGCACATGGTGATGCCGATGCTCGCCAGTCTGCGCGCGCGATACCCCGGAATTACCGTGAATCTGCGCTTGGGCAATGCTCAGGAAACCCTGGCAGCGTTGTTGTCCGAGCATGCCGACGTGGCGGTGTTGACTGAAGTCGAGCCGCGCAAAGGCCTGCATCTGCAAGCGTTGAGCGAATCACGGATTTGCGCGCTGGTGCCTGACAGTCATCCCTGGGCCAAGGCGTCCAAGGGCGTGAAGCTCAAGGAGCTGGATCAGGTGATCATGGTGTTGCGTGAGCCGAGTTCGATTACCCGGCGGACATTCGATGAAGCTTGCGCGTCGGCATCGGTCAACCCGAGGGTGTTGCTGGAGCTGGACAGTCGCGAGGCGGTGACCGAGGCCGTGGCCGCCGAGTTGGGGGTTGGCGTGGTGTCTTCGGTTGAGGTCAGTCATGACCCGCGGGTGGCGGCAGTGCCGATTTTGGGTGAAGGGCTGGTTAACCGGCACATGATCGGGTGCATGGAACGGCGGCGGGATTTGCGTTTGATTCGGGCGTTTTTTGAGTTGGCGCCTATCCGATAAACCGAGGCGCGGCCTTCGCGGGCAAGCCTCGCTCCCACAGGTTATGCGTCGTATACAAGATCTGCGGCCAGCATAAACCCCTGTGGGAGCGAGGCTTGCCCGCGAAGAGGCCAGACCTGCCTACACCAGACTCTCGCGCACCATCTCCAGAAACGTCGCCACCACCCGCCGTGAACTTTGCTCGCGCAAGCACACCAGCGTTTCGGTCAATCGCCGTGTGCAATCGGTAATCGGCAACGCACACACCCGCGAATCCGCGCCAAACTCGGCGGCGGACACCACGCCCACCCCGATCCCCACGACCACCGCCTCACGCGCCGCTTCCCGGCCTTCAACCTGGATCGCCGGGCGGATGGAAAACCCGGCCTGGGCCATTTCCTCTTCCAGTGTCTGACGCGTCACCGAACCGATTTCCCGCAGCACCAGGGGCGTGTCGTGCAAATCCGCCAGGCAAATCGATTCGCGATCCGCCCACGGATGATTGTGTGAAACGAAGGCCACCATCGGGTCATTGCGCAGCGGCAGCGAGATCAGCCGCTCGTCACTCACATCCCGACCGAGCAACGCCAGGTCGGCCTGATAGTTGAACAGGCGAAACAGCGATTCGTCGGTGTTGCCGGTTTCGATTTTTACGCTGATGCCGGGGTAGCGTTCACAGAAACGCGCAATCTGCGGCAGTACGTGCACCGGCGCATCCACCGCGAGAATCAGGCTGCCGGTCTGCAAGGCCCGGGAGTCATGCAAGAGCTCCTGCGCCTCGTCCTCGATGACGAACAGGCGCTGGGTAATGCTCAACAAGCGTTCGCCCAGATCCGTCAGGCGCACCGAGCGTTTGTTGCGGTGAAACAGCAACACCCCGAAGCGCTCTTCGAGCTTGCGCACTTGGTCGGAAATCGCCGGTTGCGTAAGAAAAAGCCGCTCGGCGGCTTTGGTAAAGCTTCCGTGGACGGCCACGGCGTGGAAGGCTTTGAGTTGGGCGTGGGAAACCGACATCGAAACCTCCAGTAACAAGTCGAGCCTATATTGGAAATACGATAAATCGATTTCACTTATTAATCAGTAATTGTTTTTATCGAACTGAGCCCCGGTGACTGATCAGTCGAACAGCGTCGGTGGCCATGAGCCTGCGCGTGCAGTTACAGGCCTCATCTGACCGGTATCGCCTCAGGGAAGCAGCGGTATCGAAGTGCTCAACAATAAAAAAACAGGCGTTATTTCTCAATTTCTGCCGGCACACTCACACCCTGAGGTCAGAAATCACAATGAACAACTCCATCGGCACCATCAAGCGGTGGCGCGTGCAGATCTTCGCGATCACCTGGCTCGCCTACGCCGCTTTCTACTTCACCCGCAAAGCCTTTTCCGTGGCCAAACTGGGGATCGCCGAAGACCCCACCTTCATGCTCGACAAAATGGCCATGGCCAACCTCGACGCCCTCTACCTGACCGCCTACGCCTTCGGTCAATTCACTTGGGGCATCCTCGCCGACCGCTTTGGCCCTCGGGTCGTGGTGCTTGGCGGATTGCTCATTTCCGCGGCGGCCGCCCTGGTGATGGGCAGTTTCGCGACGTTACCGATCTTTGCCACCTGCATGCTGATTCAAGGCCTGGCGCAGTCCACCGGATGGTCGGGGCTGTGCAAGAACATGGGCAGTTTTTTCCCTGCCCGGCAGCGCGGAAGGGTGCTGGGGCTGTGGAGTTCCTGCTACGCCTTTGGCGGTCTGGTGGCCTCACCGTTTGCCGGCTGGTGGGCGTATACGCTCATCGGCAGCTGGCACGCGGCGTTCATTTCCAGTGCGGCGGTGGTTGGGCTGGTCGCCGTGCTGTTTTTTATTTTCCAACGCAATAAACCGCAAGACGTCGGCTTGCCCGCAGTGGAGCCGGAACTGACAACGAAAGAGGCCTGCGCGCAAAGCAAGACCAGCGTGCTTGAACCGTTAAAGGAAATCCTGCGCAACCGCACGGTGCTGGTATTGGGCCTGGCGTATTTCCTTTTGAAACCGGCGCGCTACGCGATTCTGCTCTGGGGGCCGGTGATCGTCTTCGAGCAGATGCCCTCGGTGGGCAAAGTGGGCGCGGCAATCATTCCTACCGCGTTTGAACTGGCCGGGCTGCTGGGGCCGATCCTGCTCGGGCTGGCCTCGGACAAACTGTTCGGCGCCCGGCGCATGCCGGCCTGCGTGATCAGTCTGTTGGCATTGACCGTTTCCCTGGCGCTCTTCATGGGCGCTCTGCACACCGGCAGCGTGCTGTGGGTGGTGGCGCTGCTGTTTGTCATGGGCCTGACCTTGTACGGGCCGGATTCGATGATCAGCGGGGCGGCAGCGATTGATTTCGGCACCGCCAAGGCGGGCGCCACGGCCGCCGGGTTCGTCAACGGTTGCGGCTCGGTCGGGGCAATTCTCGGCGGATTGCTGCCGGGTTACTTCGACTCGGTCACCGTGTTCATCGTCTTCGCCGGCTGCGCATTGTTCTCCGCCCTGGTGCTGATCCCCCACTGGAACAGCCGTCCGACTGGCCTGCGTGTCGAAAGCGCTTCCGTGCCTAACCAGGCGATGACCGTAAAACCCCTGCGTACCTGAGGAAAAACCGATGAGTCCTTTCTGGCTGAAACAGGCGCTGGAGGCCTGGTCCTGCGTGCCGTAAAAACATACAGGAACCTGCAGGAGCGAAGCTTGCTCGCGAAAGCGCTGTGGATGTGCGCCTGACCAGGTTCGCGGCGGCTGGCAAGGCTGACAAGGGCTGATCAGTCCCGACGGTTGACCAGCCAATCGAGCAACAGAAGGCCATCGCTGCGTGGCTGGCGAGTGGGTCGAGGCGCTGGCGGGTTGCTCGCCGCCGCACACAACACAGGACGATCCGGGTCGCTGTCGAGAAAACTGATGAGCACGTCAGTGCCGGCGAGCGGCAGCCTGGACGGATCGATCCGACCGTCCGGCGCGGCGAGGGCCACGGGTAGCCAGAGGCCGGTGGATTCCTTGTCGTCGGCTTGCGCGGTGGGCCACAATCGGACCTCAATCCGCCCTTCAGCATCCAGCACCGCGGGTTGCCCGACAGCGCCCAGCACTCGCGCCTTCTGATAGCCCGGAATGCTCGGTCTGGCCTGTGTGAGCGCTGGCCGGAACACCGTGGACCACGGAATCGCGCTGAACTGATTGCTGTAACGCCGGAGCTTGTCGGCGGTGTCCTCGGCGAGAATCGACGGCTGTCGGCCCTGATGCCGGATCTCGGTCAGCAGCCATTGATCGTTGAAGTTCGCGATGGGATGTTCCGACACTTGCACGATGCATCCGCCGCGCAAATCACTGTGATTGCTCTGCCCCTGAATCTGCCGATGCCGGCAGCGCAGCCGTTCCAGTGATCGACGGCTCGATTGCTCGCGCTGGAGCTGTTGCGGTGCGGGCGAGGCATGGCGCTGGAACAACTCAGTGATCACCGGCACGCTGGCGGGGTCGGCCGTCTCGCCGTGAAAGGGCATCAGCAGCGGTTCCTGGGGAAAGCTCAGGCTGTCATCCGCCAACACCAGCACATGGCCGTCGTGCTGATGTTCGAAGTGATAGTGGATGCCTTCTTCTTCGCAGAGCCGTTGCAGGAACGCCAGGTCGGTCTCATCAAACTGAATGCAGAACGGTCGCACCGCATAGCGTCCGTTGGGCAGTTCAAAACGGAAGCTGTCTTCGGCGATCGCGTTTTCGGTGAGCAACTGGCGCAGGATGGCGGGCGCGTCGAGTTGATGAAAAACCCGACGGCAAGGGTGTCGGTCCAGTTGCTGCAACCAAGGCACCAGCACCAGATGGTAGCCGATTCGGTGCGGGCCACGGTGCTCGCGACTGGCGCTGTGCAAGATGCCGTGAATGCCGCTGTCACCCCTCAGGCTCAGGAACGCCGGTTGCTGCAGCAACTGCTCGAGGTTCATGGCGGGTGCCAGGCCGATTACTTCGATCTCGAAACGATAGGGCTGGTTGAGACTTTCTCGGCCACTGAACTGCAACACCTGCAGAGTCAATCCACTGTCCAGGAGGGTCAGGGTGTAGGGACTTTCCTTGTCGTTGTGCATCGAACGCGCTTCTGCCATGGAATATGGGCGCAGAGGGTACGAAACCACGGACCTTTATGGTCACCGCAAGTGAACATTTCAGAATCGCCCTACAACCGCCGGTGAAGAAGTCGATTGGTCATGCCGGTGAGCCGGGGTGGATTTTTTGGTCGATTGCCAACTTTAGGCCGTATAAACTTGCGCAAAGCGTCGGCCAATAGATGTCTCGGCGCCACAGATAAGAGAGTGAGTAATGGGCGCACAGTGGAAGGTTAAACACAAAGAAGCGGCATCTAACGCCAAGGGCAAGATCTTCGGCAAACTGGTGAAAGAAATCACTATTGCTGCCCGCAACGGTGCCGATACCGCCACCAACGCACACCTGCGTCTGGTGGTCGAGCAGGCGAAAAAAGCCTCGATGCCCAAGGAAACCCTGGATCGTGCGATCAAGAAAGGCGCGGGTCTGTTGGGCGAAACCGTGCAATACCATCGTGTGACGTATGAAGGTTTCGCTCCGCATCAGGTGCCGCTGATCGTTGAATGCGTCACCGACAACATCAACCGCACCGTCGCGGAAATCCGGGTGGCTTTCCGCAAGGGCCAGTTGGGCGCTTCCGGTTCGGTATCGTGGGACTTCAACCATGTGGGCATGATCGAAGCGTCTCCGGACAGCCCTGACGCCGATCCGGAAATGGCTGCGATTGAAGCCGGAGCCCAGGATTTCGAGCCAGGAGACGAAGAGGGCACGACCCTGTTCCTGACCGACCCTGCGGACCTGGACGCCGTTCAGAAAGCGCTGCCTGAGCAAGGTTTTACCGTGTTGTCGGCCAAGTTGGGGTATCAGCCAAAAAACCCGGTAAGCGGTTTGAGCGATGAGCAGATGGCTGAAGTCGAGGCGTTCCTGGAAGGCCTCGATAACCATGATGATGTGCAGGATATGTTTGTGGGTTTGGCGGGTTAAGCCGAACCGGTTGTAATTCTATTTGTGGCGAGGGAGCTTGCTCCCGCTCGGGTGCGTAGCAGCCGTCGTTTTTGGGACGGCTGCGCCGTCCAGCGGGAGCAAGCTCCCTCGCCACAGGTTTTGTACTTGCCTTTAGCTCAGTTGAACGCGGCTAACGCCTGTCCTATCTCACTGAACCCCGGCCGCGCCAGCACCTGCGGCTGGCAGCAGCGCTGCTGTAACGCCTCCAGCTGCAAACGCCTTTCATCACTCAACCCAGAGTCGATCCGCTCCAGCAATTCCCCCAGCAAAACCCCGAATGCCCGCACTTCGATCCGTTGCAGCGCACGGCTTTCAAGGCTGTCGCACGTCGCATGGAAAGACGCCGCGCCAAAGTCCCCCAACAGGCAATTACCGTGCTCGTTGCACAAAATATTGTGGCCATAGAGATCGCCATGGGTGATGCCCTGGTGATGCAAATGCTCGGCCACCGAGGCGATTGCGCGGGCCATGCGCAGTGCTACGTGCGCACTGAAACGGGTGCCATCGGCATAGACGTCACGGGTACAGGACGCCAGGCTCGGCAGCCCGGCCAGGTTGCGATAACTCGGATCAATCAGTTGCATCACCAGCCCTGCCTGCTCTTCGGGATGCCCGACGATTCGGCCTTCGACCCGGATCAGATTGGGGTGAAGACCGGCGGTAATGCAGGCGTTCATTTCGTGCAGCGGTGAACCGTCGCTGGTCATTTCGCCTTTGTAGAGTTTGACCGCAACCTGGGTGGCCGGTTGACCCGGTTGCTCCCACGCCGCCCGATGAATCACTCCCGAAGCACCTTCGCCCAGCTGTTGCTCCAGGCGCAGCTCGGACCACGCAATACTCGCCGTGGCATCGAGGGCTGCGGCATCGGCTTCGGTTTCCAGCGGGTTACCGGCATAGGCCAGCCAGGTCAGGCTTGGCAGGGTCAGCAGCCACTCGGGCAGCTCAGTCAGTTGGTTGGCGGCGATGCGGATCAGTTCGAGTCGATGGCATTGGCTCAGGCTTTCGGGCAGGCGCTGCAAGCGATTGCCGGCAAGCATGAGTTTTTGCAGGTGTGGGCGCTGGCCCAACTCGGCGGGCAATTCACTGAGGCGGTTATCGGTCAGGATCAACCAACGCAGCAATGGCGGCAGCGCAGCGGCGGGCACCGTCTCGATGGCATTGGCCTTGAAGCCGATCATCGTCAATGCGGTGCATTGGCCGAGGCACGCGGGCAGTTCGGTGAACAGGTTGTCCGAGCAAAACAGCACGCGCAAGCGGGTCAGGCGGTGCAGATCATCTGGCAGCCGGCTCAAGGCGTTGCCGCTGAGGTTGAGCACTTCGAGCGAGTCCGCCAGGTCGAAGATTTCTCGCGGAAATTCAGTCAGGCCGCAGGCCAGGTCCAGGCGGGTGATACCTGTCAGTTGACCGGCGCGCAGTTGGGCAAGGGTATCCATGGGCGGGTTCGCTATTGATCGAGGGGAGGGCGCGGGGGCTTGGAAATGGGCGACATGATAGCGGTAAAGGTGTGCAGCCGGTGCTGCAACACACAATTTACGGCGGCCCGACTTTCACCAACCGTGTGCAACAAACCTTCCGACGGATAATGGGCGCTCGCCCTCAGCAGAATGCCCCGTTGGGCTGCTTCGCAGTCCAACGGGGTGATGCGGCGTGTCAGTCACTACCGCTCGATACTGCGATTCCACCGTGCATTCCACGCCGGGCGCTGTTCATTGACCTGATCCCAGTCAACGGCAATCGCGGTGGTCAGATACTGTTTCATCGCCTCGACCTGACCCCGGGTTTTGTCGGTGGTCGGCGTATTCGGGTTGGACGGGATCTGGTCGCCATCCTCCAGCGCCGTGGCCTGGGCTTGCGGCGTCAGCAAAAACGCCGCGAGTTTCTGTGCCAGTTCCGGCTGCGTGTTGTTGGCGATGGCGCACTCGGCCACGTTGAGCACCACGGCGCCTTCCTTGGGCTGCGCGTATTCCACCGGCATGCCTTTGAGTTTCAGCGCAGTGACTTGGGTCGGGGTCAGCGGGAACAGCGCGGCTTCGTCGGTCTGGAGCATTTCGGAAATCTTCGCCGAGCTCGGAATGTATTCCAGCACGTTGCGGCCGACGGTGTTCGGCCAGGCCTTGAAGCCTGGCTCGACGTCGGTTTCGCTGCCGCCCTGAATCCGGTTGAACATCAGGAAGCCATGCAGGCCGAAGGTCGAGGAGGCCATCGACTGGAACACCAGCTTGTCCTTGAAGCGCGGGTCGGCCATGTCCATCCAAGAGGTCGGCGCCGCCCAGCCTTTTTCCTTGAACAGACGCGTGTTGTACGCCAGCCCGGTCACGCCGAGGCTGACCGCCACCGCTTGATCCTTGATGCGACCCTTGGCCGGAATCTGCGCCAGCGGTGCGCTGTCTTCGAGTTTGTCGCACAAGCCCATGGCGATGGCGCGGTACATGATGCCGTCGTCGAGGAACATCACGTGCATCTGCGGGTTGCCTTTGCTGGCCTGGACCTTGGCCAGGATATCGGCGGAAGTCCCCGGTACGATCACCACTTTGACGTTGTTGGCTTTCTCGAACGCCGGCAGCACCTTGTCGGCGTAGAGCCGCTCCATGGTCCCGCCGTTCATGCCGAGATAAAGCGTGGGTTCGGCCTGTGCCTGGGTGACCGTGAGCAGGGCAGTCAGACAGGAGAAACCGAGGAGTGCAGTGCGTTTGACGTTATTCATTGGCGCGACCTTCCTCTATCAAGCAACGGAGATGGAGTGAAACCGGGTGATGGAAAACGCATCCAGTGGCGTCTTGGAGGCGCCACTGCAGATGATCTCGGTGAGCGCCTGGCCCACCGCAGGACCGATCTGGAAACCCGCACCGGCAAAGCCGAAGGCGTGCAACAGACCGGGTTGAGTGCTGCTATGACCGATCACCGGTTGGCGATCAGGCAAGTAGCCTTCGGTACCGCTCCAGGTGCGAATCGCCTGGGCGCCTTGAAGAAACGGGTAGAGTTCGACGGCCTGGCGCAGGATCTCGATCACGGCGTGTTGGCCGGGGCGTGCGCGCGCGTCATCGAGGGCAAAACCCTGGCCGCCACCGAGCACGCAATTGCCACGTGCCACCTGACGCGCATAGATGCCGCCACCCTCGACGCCGGTGCTGGCATTCATCACCCATGGCAACGGCTCGGTGACCAGCATCGCCGGGTGGCCGGCGTGCATCGGCACCGCTTCGCCGAATTGTTCAGCCAGGCGTCCGGCCCAGGCCCCGGCGCAGTTCAGCAGCCAGGGCGCGTGCAATTCGAGGCCGGTTTGCGTGCGGACGCGAAAGCGCTGACCGTCGTGTTCTACCGCTGTGACGGCGCATTGTTCATGGACTTGCGCGCCGTGCCGACGGGCCGTTTGAGCAAAGGCGGGGGACACCAGGCGCGGGTTGGCGTGGCCGTCGTCCGGGCAAAACGATGCGCCGACCGCGACGTCGCCGACCCACGGAAACCGCGCGCGCAATTGATGGCGGTCGAGCAGCTGCAAATCGAGGCCGAAGCCCTGGCTGCTGACGGCATAGTGCTGCAAGGCGTTCAGGTCGTTGAGGCTGCGGGCCAGTTTCAAGTGACCGCTGCGTTGATATTCGCCGTCGATGCCGATCAGTTGCGGCAACTGTCCCCAGAGCTCGTGAGCCCGTTGCGACAGCGGCAATTGCGACAGTGGGCGCCCCTGACGCCGAACACCGCCGTAGTTCACGCCGCTGGAATGCGAGCCGCAAAAGTCGCGCTCCAGCAGTGCAACGCGCCGGCCGGCCTTGCTCAGGAACAGCGCGGCCGAGGCCCCGACAATGCCGCCGCCAATGATCACTGCATCGACTTCGATCATGCCTCGACCTCCAGGCCAAACGGCAGTGGTTTGATCGGCGCCTGCGCCCGCAAGCGACCGATGTCCGAGACCGGGCGCCGGCTTTCGCAGGCGATGATTTCCGCCGCTGCGGCGCCGCACATGCGCCCCTGACAACGGCCCATGCCAATGCGGCAATGCGCCTTGACCCGATTGATTTCCCAGTGACCTTCGCGCACCACCTGGCGGATGTCGCCGGCCAGCACTTCTTCGCAACGGCAGACCATCACCTCATCGGCGGTTTCGCTGGCCCAGTGCTCGGGGAAGGCGAAGGCGCGCTCCAGTCCGTTGCGGAATTCGCCGATGCGCTGCAGGGCGCGTTCAAGGTGGTCGGGATGTTTTGGCGGAATCAGGTAACCGATGTCTTCGAGCAACGCCAGCGCCGCCCGTTCGCCCGCCATTTCAGCGGCGTCGGCGCCCATGATGCCGGCGCCATCACCGGCCAGATAAACCTCGGCGACACTGCTGCGACCGGCGGGGTCACGTTGCGGTAGCCAGGCGCGGTTGAGTGGGTTCCAGGCGAATTCACAGCCGAGCAAATCGGCGAGTTGGGTTTCACTTCGCAGGCCGTGGGCGAAAGCAACGGCGTCGCAATCGAGCAGATGTTCGCCTTTGGCGTTGGACCAATCCACTGATTGCACGCGCTGTTCGCCATTGATGCGTTTGAGGGTTGCGCCCTGATGCACCGGGATGCCGTGGGCGGTCAGCCAGCTGCGGTAATAAATGCCTTTGGCGAGTGTGGCCGGTTGCGACAGCAGGCCGGGCAGGGCGCGGGCCTGAGCGCTGAAGGGTGAGCTGTCGAGCACCGCGAGCACTTTCGCACCGGCCTTGGCGTATTGATACGCCACCAGGTACAGCAATGGGCCGCTGCCAGCGAACACCACCCGCTCACCGATGGCGCAGCCCTGAAACTTGAGCGCGATCTGCGCTGCGCCAAGGCTGTAGACACCCGGTAGCGTCCAGCCTGACACCGGCAGAATCCGGTCGGTGGCCCCCGTGGCGACGATCACTCGGGAGAATTCCAGTCGTGAGGCTCGGCCCTCATGCACCGTGTCCAGCGCACCGTCTTCGGCGTTCCACACCAGCGTCTCGGGGCGGTAGTCGAGTTGCCCGCGTAGCGTGTCGATCGTTTGATGCAAGGCACTGGCCTTGCGCGCTTCAAAGCCGTACAGCTTGACCGCCGAGCGCTTGAAATTCTCCGGCTGACGTCGATAAATCTGCCCGCCACCGCGCGCCGCTTCGTCCAGCAGCACCGGACGAACACCATGCGCCACCAACGTCTGCGCCGCACGAATCCCGGCCGGGCCTGCACCAATGATGACCACAGCCTTCATACCCACCTCATCCATGAGCACTGCAAATCCCCTGTGGGAGCGAGCCTGCTCGCGATGGTGGCGGCACATTCAACAGATGTGTTGGCGGACAAACCGCTTTCGCGAGCAGGCTCGCTTCCACAGAGGATTCCGGTTCTGCGGGTAGTCAATGTATTCATAGGGTGCGTCCCGGTTCGCGGCTTATTTGTTGGCCTGCTTCGAGCAGCGTCGAGCAGGCCCGCACGCGGCGGCCGTCGCCCATGCGGACCCAACAGTCCTGACAGGCGCCCATCAGGCAGAAACCGGCGCGGGGTTCGGCGCTGAAGTCGCTGCCGCGCAGGTGTTCGCTGCAAGTCAGCACTGCGGTCAGCAAGGTATCGCCGAGCAGGCCGCTGGCCGGTTCGCCGTCCAGGGTAAATTCCACAGCCGGGCGATCGCCTTCGGCCAGTCGTTTCAGCAGAGCCATGGCGCCCTCATTGTTTACCCACCAGAACCCGATCCAGGCCGTACACCCGATCGAGCAGAATCATGGTCAGCGCGGTCAGGCCGATCACCAATGCCGACACCGCCGCCATCATCGGGTCGATGGACTCGGTGGCGTAGACGTACATGCGCACCGGCAGGGTTTGCGTGGCCGGCGAGGTGACGAAGATCGACAGCGTGACCTCGTCAAAACTGTTGATGAACGCCAGCAGCCAGCCCCCGGCAACCCCCGGCAGAATCATCGGCAAGGTGATTTCCCGGAACAGCGTGAAGCGTCCGGCACCCAGCGACTGCGCGGCGTGTTCGGCGCTGCGGTCCAGGCCAATGGCCGACGCCAACACCAGGCGCAGCACATACGGCGTGATCACCAGCACATGGGCGAAGATCAGCCAGGCGAAACTGCCGTTGACGCCCATCAGCGCAAACAGACGCAACAACGCCACGCCCAATACCAGGTGCGGAATGATGATCGGTGACAGAAACAGGCCGTTGAGAAAGTCCCGTCCAGGGAACTCGAAGCGCGTGATCGCCAGCGCCGCCGGCACCGCAATCAGCGTGGCAATACTGGCCGCGCAGAACGCCAGGATCAGGCTGTTGTAGAACGCATCGACAAAGTCGGCACGCTCGAACACCGCACGAAACCATCGCAACGAAAACTCGGTGGTCGGCAGGCTCAGGGTGTTTTCCGGGGTGAAGGCCACGAGGCACACCACCACCAGCGGCGCGAGCATGAACAGCACCACCAGGGCATGGAACAGCAGGGCGAAAGGACCGTTCTTGGACATGACGAGTTATCCCAATGACTTCTTGTAGCGGCCTTCGATCATCCGGTTCCACGACAGCATGATCAGCAGGTTGAGCAACAGCAGCGCGACCGCGATGGCCGCGCCCATCGGCCAGTTGAGCTCCGACAGGTATTGGTCGTAGATCAACGTGGCGACCATCTTCAAGCGACGTCCGCCGAGCAGACCGGGAATGGCGAACGAACTGGCGGCCAGACCAAACACAATCAAGGTGCCCGAGAGCACGCCGGGCATGATTTGCGGCAACACCACCTTGCGCATCACCGTGAAGTGGCTGGCGCCCAGCGACAGCGCGGCCTGCTCGGCGGCGGGGTCGAGTTTTTGCAGCGAGGTCCACACCGGAATGATCATGAACGGCAGCATCACGTGCACCAGCGCAATCACCACCGCGAATGGCGTGTACAGCAACTTCACCGGTGAGCCACCAAAGGCTTGCAGGGTCTGATTGACCAGCCCGTCGGCACCCAGCAGCAGGCTCCAGCCGAAGGCACGTACCACCACCGAAATCAGCAGCGGCGTGAGGATCAGAATCAGGAAAATCGAGCGCCAGGGTGCGCCCATGCGGCTGAGGATGTAGGCCTCGGGTACGCCGATCACTACGCAGAGCAGGGTGGTCAGGGCGCTGATCCACATCGTGCGCAGGAAGATCTCGTAGAAGTACGGATCGCCCAGCAAGCTGCTGTAGTGGTCGAGGGTGAAGGCGTCGCCGTTGATCCCCGAGCTGTAATCGAAGACGTTGAACGACAGCACCAGAGTTAGCAGCAGCGGGATGATCAGCAGGCCGAGGTACAACGCCAGGGCCGGTGCCGACAGCCAATACCCTTGGCGTCCCTGGCGAATGGCAGCAAGCGTACTCATGCCGGCACCTCATCCACGCTCAGTACCCGCAGCAAGGTCGCGTCCCAATCGAGTCCGACTGCTGTGCCTTCGGTCAAGGGTGCCGAGCCGTCGTTGCGGCGCACCACGCTGAGTTCGCCCAAGTTCGTCGAGACGCCGTACAACCATTGGCTGCCAAGGAAGAAACGGCTGACGATCTGGCCTTGCAGCCGACCTTGGCCGTGCTCCCGCAGATCGATTTTTTCCGGGCGCAGACTCAGGGTCAGTTCACCGCCCCTTTGCACCTGGACCACGCCCGCGCCATCACGCTCGCCGGGCAGCAAATTGGCTTTGCCGACGAACCCGGAAATGAACTCGGTGCGTGGGTGTTCATAAAGGGTGTAGGGCGCGTCGATCTGGGTGATGCGCCCGGCCTGCATCACCACCACGCGGTCGCTGATGGACAGCGCTTCGGACTGATCGTGGGTGACCATCAACGTGGTGATCCCGACTTCACGCTGGATGCGGCGGATCTCGAACTGCATCTCTTCGCGCAGGTTGGCGTCGAGGTTGGACAGCGGTTCATCGAGCAGCAGCACGGGAGGTTCGATCACCAGCGCCCGGGCCAGCGCGACACGCTGACGCTGGCCACCGGAGAGTTCCCGTGGGTAACGCTCGGCGTGCTGATTCAGGCGCACTAGTTTCAACACCCGATCCACTCGTTGCTGCAACTCGGCGCCTGGCACTTTGCGCATCCGCAGGCCGAAGGCGACGTTGTCTTTGACAGTCATGTGCGGGAACAGCGCGTAACTCTGGAACACCACGCCCAAGCCACGGCTGGCGGGTTTGGCGTGGGTGATGTCGCGACCGTCGAGCAGGATGCGTCCGCTGCTGACTTCGACGAAGCCGGCGATCATTTGCAGGGTGGTGGTTTTGCCGCAGCCGGAGGGGCCGAGCAGGGACACGAACTCGCCTTTCTCGACCGAGAGGTTGGTGGCGACGACGGCGTCGATCTCGCCGTAACGTTTGCCGAGTCCTTCAAGTTGCACAAAAGCCATGACTGCGCTCCACCTGAGATTGTTATGCGTCGCCCGAAGGCGCGCTTTTTTGTATGGGCAGATACGAAAAGATGTTGCGGGGTGCGTTGGCGCTCGACTTCAGTCGGCTGCCGCTGTTGTTCGAATCGCCCCTGTCTGGACGCAGAGTAGGACGAAGAATAGGATGGGCTCAATGGCCTATTTCACTGAAGCGATGACTATTTTCAGTTTCATTCGGTGAGTAAATTTGTTGTCGAGTAATTACATGCCTGATTCCACTGAGCGGAATGAAAACAAAAATGAAGTCGGTGTCGGGGCTGTGTCCAGACTGTTTGCCGTGTTGCGCAGTCTGGGTGACGCCGTCGAGGGCGGGGAGCGTGTGACCCAACTGGCCCAGCGTATCGGCCTGTCGCAACCGACCACGCACCGTTTGTTGCGCAGCCTGATGGACGAAGGCATGGTCGAACAGGACGCTCGCAGCAAACGCTATCGCTTGAGCCTGGATTTTTTTGCGTTGGCGGCGCGGGCCGGCAACACCGGGAATCTGCGCGAACTGGTGCGACCGTCGTTGCTGCGACTGTCGGCTTCGTTGGGGGATTCGTTGTTTTTACTGGCGCGCAGCGGGTTTGATGCAATCTGCCTGGACCGCAGTGAAGGACCGTTCCCGATCCGGACCTTTACCGGTGATATCGGCGGGCGGGTGGCGCTGGGCGTCGGCCAGGGCAGTCTGGCGATTCTGGCGTTTCTGCCGGAAGAAGAGCGCGATACGGTGATCCATTACAACTTGCCGCGGCTCAAGGATTTTCACCTGTACGACGAGGTGTTCCTGCGTTCGGAAGTCGAGAACGTGCGCGCGCTGGGTTACGCCGGGCGCAACACTGGCGTACTGCAAGGCATGGCCGGCGTGGCGGTGCCGATTCTCGATCGGGAAGGACGGGCCGTGGCGGCGTTGAGCGTGGCCACGGTGAGTGATCGCCTGGGGCCGGATCGTTTGCCGACGGTGGTGGAGATGCTCAAGCGCGAAGCGGCGCTGATCGGGCCGCGGATCAATCCGTTTGATCCGCTGCTGCGTAGGCCTTCGCAGGTGTTCGGGCAGGGCTGAGCGCATTCTCCAAATAACCGCCGCTCCCCCTTTAGGAGTGAGCCTGCAGGGGAATGCGGTGGTGGTCAGAATTGGGTGGTTTGCTTGAGCCTCTGCGCCGCTGGCGTATCGCTCGGGCTGACCATCGCATAGTTGTAGCCGGCGCCGGACCAATACTCGGCCTGCAACTCGCCATCGCTGCGACTGCCCCGAGGCAGCAGGTTGTTTTTCGGTCCTGGTGGTCGCACGTAGAAGCTGATCTTGTGACCGCCCTGGTCTTCGTAAACCACCATCGCTGCCGGCCCTTGCTCGGTGCTGAGCAAGCGACCACTGACCGGCTTGTACCCCGAATCCGTCAGGTCCGGCAGTCGATTGGCGCGGGTGAAATAACGGTCGAGCCAGGCCTGCATGTCACCGTCGTCGCTGACCTTGAAGTCGGCCGGCAGAATGCCTTGCTGGGCGATCAAGCGGTACGCCTGCAGGGCATCGGTCATCGGCGGTTGCGCGCTGACCAGTGTCATTTCCCGCGCCTGCCAGCCGCTCAGTCCACCGACGCTGACGGCGATCAAGAGCACCGCGGCGCTGGCCAGATGACGGCGGGACTGGCGTTTGATCCGCTGGCGAATCAGCGCCGGGTCGAGGTCCGGGTTGGCCGTATGGTGCAACGCGCCGCTCATGGCCGCGCGCAGGTGCTGGGCGTCCTGCTGCCAGGCGCGCACTTGCGCGGCGGTTTGAGGGTTGCTGGCCAGGTAAGTCTCGACCAGGCGTCGGTCGGCGTCATTGAGTTGATGATCGACGTAGGCGTGCAGGTCGCGTTCGCTCGGGGGCATGCTGATCATTTGAGTATCCGCAGAGAAGGGCTGGTGATTTCGCCGTCGCTGAGTTGGCGCAGGGCCTGACGGGCGCGGGACAGGCGGGACATCACGGTGCCGGTGGGGACGTCGAGAATCTCGGCGACCTCTTTATAACTCAAACCTTCCACCGACACCCAGAGCAGCAGCGCGCGCTGTTCGGTGGTGAGTTGGTCGAAGGCTTGCAGAGTCGATTGGGCGAGCACGGTACGTTCTACCGACGGTTGCGCATCGTCACGACCGGTAAAGAATTCGAGCATCCGCGCATAACGCCGGGAGCGCCGGTGGGCGTCGAGAAACTGCCGATAAAGGATCGAAAACAACCACGCGCGCAAGTCGCCCTCTGGGCGTTTGTCGCCCCAGCTCGACAGGGCGCGCTCCAGGCTCGACTGCACCAGATCGTCGGCGCTGCTGGGATTGCGGGTCAGCGACACGGCAAATCGCCGCAACCTGGGAATGATTTCTCTGAGTTGTTCGTCGATATCGTTCATGAAGTTCTGACTAGTCACTACGCTGTGGACTAGGAAGACGCCCGGCATTGGAGGTTATTCCACGTCCGGAAAAATAAATACCGGGCGATGGAATAAAGCGCTGTGGCGTACGTCTGCTTGGTTCTTCTCACTTGTGGCCGATGGCCCTGGAGTCATTCATGGTAGATCGTTCATCACCGCCCACCCGGCCACCGCTGAGTGCTGCAAGCCTGACGTTACGCCTGGGCGGCATTGCCGTGGTAGTCGCGGCGCTGGCCGGTGCTTTTGCCTACGTCAACGGCACGCTCGACCCACACCGCCTGACGCCGAAAAAGCTGATCAATGTGCTGGAAACCAACAACGGTGTGCACCCCGGATTTCGCCGTAACCACTCAAAAGGGGTGTGCGTGATCGGGCATTTCGAAAGCAGTGGCGAGGCGCGCAGCTATTCCAGCGCCCAGGTCTTCAACGAGGCGCAGACCCCTGTGGTCGGGCGTTTCGCGTTGCCCGCCGGCAATCCCTATGCACCTGACAGCAGCGTCCCGATCCGCAGCATGGCGCTACGTTTTACCCAGGCCAACGGCCAGCAATGGCGCACCGGGATGAACAGCATGCCGGTGTTCCCGGTGGGTACGCCTGAAGCGTTCTATCAATTGCAGCAAGCGCAATCGCCGGATCCGGCCACCGGCAAGCCCAATCCTGCGGCGGTTCCGGCGTTCTTTGGCGCTCACCCGGAAGCCGCGCCATTCCTGGCCTGGATCAAGACGGCCAAGCCGTCGGCCAGCTATGCGACGGAGACGTACAACAGCGTTAACGCGTTTTACCTGGTGAACGCGGCCGGCCAGCGCCAAGCGGTGCGCTGGAGCATGACGCCGATAGCGCAGGATGCTGCGGGTGCCACGGCGCCTGAAGGGGCTGACTTTCTTGAAAAAGACCTGGTTCAGCGTTTATCCGCCGGGCCGCTGCGTTGGCAGTTGAACATCACCCTGGCTAACCCCGGTGATCCGGTCAACGACGCCAGCAAGGCCTGGCCTGACGGTCGCAAAGTGGTGAATGCCGGCACCTTGGTGCTGGAACGCACCCAGCCGCAACTCGATGGCGAATGCCGCGACATCAACTATGACCCGCTCGTATTGCCGGCCGGTATCGAAGGCTCCGACGACCCATTGCTCGCCGCTCGCTCGGCGGGGTACGCCAGTTCCTATCTGCGCCGCACCAGTGAAGTCAAACAGTTGCCTGCCGCCAACGCTAAACAGGAGGCTCATCAATGAGTGCTCAACCGAATCATTTCGCGCCGTTGGCGCGGCTGCTGCATTGGCTGATGGCGCTGATGGTCATTGCAATGCTGTTTATCGGCGCAGGCATGGTGGCCTCGGTGTCCGAGCGGCATGAGTGGCTGATCCATCTGCACAAACCGTTGGGGATTGCGATTCTGCTGCTGGTGATCGTGCGCCTGGTCGTTCGTTTTTCCACTCGTCAACCACCGTTGCCGGCGGATTTGCCCGGATGGCAGGCACTGGCGGCGAAGGCTTCGCATGTCTTGTTGTACGCACTGATGTTCATTTTGCCGCTGCTGGGCTGGGCGATGATTTCAGCGGCCGGGGATCCGGTGATGCTCAGCAATTCGTTCCAGTTGCCGTCGATCCTGCCCGCCAATGCGCAGATGTTTGCGTTTTTGCGCAAGGCTCACGGGTATCTGGCGTACTTGCTGTTTCTGACCGTGTTGCTGCATCTGGCGGCAGCGTTGTTTCACGGTTGGGTGCGGCGTGATGATGTGCTGGACAGCATGTTGCGCGGGAAGGATCGCGGCTGAAGGCATCATGGCTGCATGCCGGGCATGCAGCCATTGAGGGCGATCAGCGCAGGGTATCGATCATATCGGCAACGGTCGTCAGCACGTCCTTGCCCAACTGCTTGGAGCGCTTGCCCGACCAGCCGGTCAAGGCGTTCGGCGCATCGTTGTTGTCCTTGAAGGGCATCTCCAGGGTCAGCGACAGGCAGTCGAATTTCTGACCGACACTGTTACAGGCCAGCGTCATGTTGGCTTTGCCCGGTTCGTCGCGGGTATAGCCGTGCTTGGTCTGGAAGTCCTTGGTCAGGTGTTTCAGATGGCTGCGGAAATGCTCTTCGAGTTTTTCGATCCGCGGCGTGTAGCCCGGGTTGCCTTCGCAACCGGCGGTGAATACGTAGGGGATTTCTTCATCGCCATGGATGTCGAGGAACAAGTCGACGCCGTACTTTTCCATCTGCTGCTGAACGAACAGCACTTCCGGGCTGATGTCCTGGCTGGCGCTCTGCCAGGCGCGATTGAGGTCCTGGCCCATGGCGTTGGTGCGCAAGTGACCGTGGAAGGCGCCGTCCGGGTTCATGTTCGGCACCAGGTACAGGTCGGCGCTGGTCAGCAGTTTGTTCAGTACCGGGTCGTCGTGCTTTTCCAGGCGTTCGATCACGCCTTCCATGAACCATTCGGCCATGTGTTCGCCGGGGTGTTGCTGGGCAATCATCCAGATTTTGCGCTGACCTTCGGCGCCGCTGCCTTTACGCAGTAACTGGATGTCACGACCTTCCACGCTTTTGCCGGTGGCGAGCAGTTCGGTGCCAGCCTTGGTCAGCGCCTGTTCGATCAACCAGTCGTGACGGCCACGGCTGTAGGGTTCGAAGTAGGCAAACCAGGCGTGGGTGGCCGTCGCTTCGAGGCTGAAGCGCAGGCAATCGCCTTCGAAGATGGTCGGTACGCGGAACCAGTTGACGTGGTCGTAGGACGCCACCGCCTGATAACCGTCCCAAGCCTTGTTGTACGAGGATTTGCTGGCATTGTTCAGACGAAACCAGTGCTCCTGACCGACATGCAGACCGCTGGCCTTGAAATGAAACCACTGGAAATGCTGGCTGCGGGTGTCCGGTTTGATGGCCAGCAGGGCTTGAAGTGGATTGCTGATGTCCAGCACTTCAATGTTGCCGCTGTCGAAATTTGCGCTGATGTCGAATGAGGATTTAGCCACGGTCATAGTCGATTCCTGAATATGATTTTTATGGCTGCTACTTTACACGCTGGGAAGGGAAAAACCGGGGGAAATTGCGGGGTAAAAGGGGGGCGTCTTCCTTGACGCAGACGCAGCTTAGAGACTGTGTGATTGATTCTCAAGCGCTATTTTTCATTAGTTTGGGCCAATGATGCCGGGCTTCTCTTGCCAATGGATATTCTTTTGATATCATCCGCGCCAATCGAATTCGCAACACCTGAAGACTTCATTAGCCTGAAGCCAAAGCCAGAATAACTGGCAAAAAAAGACCCGGCAAAAAGCCGGGTCAAAAACCGTGATTAGCCTGATGAGGAGATAGTCCAGGAGACCGACCTAAGGTCTCTTGGTCCATCGACTGATCTCGCGATCAGCTGCATGCAATAATAATCATTCTCGTTTGCAAGTCAAATGATTTTATCTGCTCGATTGGAAAATTCTTTCCCGTCTTTCCTCAAAAGTGCGTCCGGCTCAAACGCGCTGACCCTGTAAAGAACGATCAATCATCGCCTTGGCCATATCGATCATATGCACCGTCGAAAAGGCCAGGTCCCGACTTGCGCCGTGCAAGTTGCTGGCCGACTCGTAGGCGGTCGCTGCGGCACAGCGCAACAGATCCGACGCATGCACCAGCGCTTCTTCACCGCTGACCGCAGGGTTCACATCAAAAAATCGCTCCTCGACCACCGCTTCTGACACAGTTGGTTTCAAGTAATAGTCCAAGGCTTTTTGCGCGGCGGCGTTGCCTTTGGGCGAGGTGAGGGTAGTGTCCATTTGCATATCCGACAGGTCATTGCGGGGTAACGTCATGGCGATGGCAAGCTCCGTGATAGATTCAGATCCGTGAACCAATCCTAGTACTAACTGTATTTGTGACGAGAATTTAAATACTACAATTTGTGTTTTGTTGCCCGGAGTCCGCCACGTATCGTGCCGCCCATGGATAAATGGATTGAGTTGGTCAAAGCCAAGATGAGTGAGTTGAAAGTCACTCAGGAAGTACTCGCCGATCGCCTCGGGATGTCCCAGGGCGGTGTGGGTCACTGGCTGAATAAGCGCCGTCAGCCGAGCATCGAAGACATGAATCGTGTCTTGCGGGCGCTCGGGATGGATTTTCTGGAAGTGGCGATGGTCATTCGGGAGCCTTTGGTCGTATCGGACGACGAGATGCCCCTGACGCAAAAGTACAACCCGTACTTCCGTTACCCGGTCAGTGACTGGCGCGAGCCTGCGCAGCTGCGTGACGGTGAGCTATCGGTCTACGGCAAGCCGCGTTTCGAACTGACCGATTACCACGCTCAGGGCGCGGCCTTCTGGCTCGAGGTGGTCGGCGACGCGATGACCGCGCCCAGCGGAATCAGCATTGCCGAAGGCATGATGATCCTGGTGGACCCGGCCATTGTGCCGGAACCCGGAAAGCTGGTGATCGCGCAATGGGCGGGCAGTGTTGAAGCGATCTTTCGCAAGCTGATCGAAGAGGGCGGGCAGCGTTACCTGGTCCCGCTCAATCCGACATATCCGAAAGCCCTTTTCACCGAAGAGTGTCGAATCCTCGGGGTGGTGGTTCAGGCAACGGCCAAATTCTAATCAGATCGGTCCTCACAATGCGTAGGACCGATCTTCATTTCACGCTTCTTCCAGTTCGACCAACGCACTGCCTTCGCTGACCATCTCGCCTTCCTGGCAGTACAGCGCCTTGATCACCCCGGCATGGGGCGCGCGAATGCTGTGCTCCATCTTCATCGCTTCCAGCACCACCAGTTGCGCACCGGCCTCAACCGTTTGCCCAGCCTCGACCAGCACGCGCACGATGCTGCCGTTCATGGGCGCGGTGAGCCCACCCTGATGACTGTGACTGGCTTCGACGGCGCTGATCGGGTCGTAAGCCTCGATGCGGCGCAATTCCCCTTCCCACTGCAGATACACAACCTCGCCACGGCGAATGACCCGGTGCTGGCGGCGCACTCCGTTGTGCTCGGTCAGCAGCTGTTCGCCCTTGAGCTGTGCGGTGTGGGCATCAACGTTACCCAGCGTCAGCGCCCGGTCTTGTCCTTCACAACTGAGGTGGAGGGTGATTTCCCTCGGCAGTCCAGCACGAAAACCATTGCCCACAGCCCAAGGCGAGCTCAGGTCATCAGCGCGCGGAGAACCTGGCTGGCTCTGGGCAAACGCCTGAGCAGCGGCTTGCCAGAACTCGTCACTGAGGTCCGCTGGCTCTGGCAACAATTGCTCCTGATAACGCGGAATAAACCCGGTATCAAGTTCTGCCGCAGCGAATGCCGGGTGAGCGATGATCCGGCGCAGGAAGTTGATGTTGGTCTTCAGCCCGCCGATCGCAAACTCATCGAGCATGCTCAACAATCGCAGCCGCGCCTGCTCACGGTCCTCGCCCCAGGCAATCAGCTTGCCGAGCATCGGGTCGTAGAACGGCGAGATCTCGTCGCCTTCTTCCACACCGCTGTCGACCCGACGTCCCGGACCTTCGGCCGATTCGCGATACAACGCCAGGCGCCCGGTGGCCGGCAGGAAATCATGGCTCGGGTCTTCGGCGTACAGCCGCACTTCAATCGCATGGCCGATCAACGGAACCTGCTCTTGAGTCATCGGCAACGCTTCACCGCGCGCCACACGAATCTGCCACGCCACCAGATCGAGGCCGGTGATCGCTTCGGTGACCGGGTGCTCAACCTGCAGACGCGTGTTCATCTCCATGAAGAAAAACTCGCCGCGCGAATCCAGCAAAAACTCCACGGTGCCGGCGCCGACATAGCCGATGGCCTGTGCCGAACGCACGGCAGCTTCGCCCATGGCGCGACGCAGTTCCGGACTCAAGCCGGGAGCGGGCGCTTCTTCGACGACTTTCTGATGGCGACGCTGAATCGAGCAGTCACGTTCATTGAGGTACAGGCAGTTACCGTGCTGATCGGCGAACACCTGGATTTCCACATGACGCGGCTTGAGCAGGTATTTCTCCACCAGCATCCGCGAATCGCCAAACGAGGATTTCGCTTCACGCTGCGCCGAGGCCAGGGCTTCGGCCAGCTGGCTGACGTCCTCAACCACTTTCATGCCTTTGCCGCCGCCACCCGCTGTCGCCTTGAGCAACACCGGATAACCGATGCGTTCGCAGGCATCGCGGAAGGTATCGAAGTCCTGGGCTTCGCCGTGGTAGCCGGGCACCAGGGGCACACCGGCGGTTTCCATCAAGGCTTTGGCGGCCGACTTGCTGCCCATCGCGTCAATGGCCGAGGCGGGCGGGCCGAGGAAGATCAGGCCAGCGTCTTCAATGGCGCGGGCGAAACCGGCGTTCTCGGACAAAAAGCCATAACCGGGGTGAATCGCCTGAGCGCCGCTGGCCTTGGCCGCAGCGATCAATTTATCGATTTGCAGATAGCTGTCAGCGGCTTTGCTGCCGCCGAGGTCGACGCGGATATCCGCTTCGCGGCTGTGCCGGGCGTCGCGGTCAGTGGCGCTGTGCACGGCCACGGTGGTCAGGCCCAACGCCTTGGCGGTGCGCATCACCCGGCAGGCGATTTCGCCACGGTTGGCCACCAGCAGAGAGGTAATCACAGGTGCGCTCATCAACGCGGCTCCTTGGGGGTGGTCGGTGCTTGCCAGCTCGGCGGACGTTTTTGCAGAAAAGCCCGCAGACCTTCCTGGCCTTCGGGGCTGACGCGGATGCGGGCGATGGCATTCTCGGTGTAACGGCGCAGCGCCGGGGTCAGCGCGCCGTTGCCGACTTCACGCAGCAAGTCCTTGCTGACGCGCATGGCGGCCGGGCTGTTGAGCAGCAGGTTGTCGATCCACTTCTCCACGTTCTGCTCCAGCTCAGCGACCGGATAGCTCTCCGACAACAGGCCGATTTCCCGCGCCCGTTGCCCGCCGAAACGTTCAGCCGTCAGGGCATAACGGCGTGCTGCGCGCTCGCCGATGGCTTGCACCACGAACGGGCTGATCACCGCCGGCGCCAGGCCGATGCGCACTTCTGACAGACAGAACTGCGCGTCATCGGTGCCAATCGCCATGTCGCAGCAACTGATCAGGCCCAGCGCGCCGCCGTAGGCCGCGCCTTGCACCACGGCCAGGGTCGGGATTTTCAGCTTGGCGAGGTTGTACATCAATTCCGCCAGTTCCCGGGCGTCGTCGAGGTTGGTGTGGTAATCGAGCTCGGCCGATTGCTGCATCCAGGCCAGGTCGGCACCGGCGCTGAAATGCTTGCCGCGGCCGCGCACCAGCAGAAACCGCAGGCTGGCATCGGTTGATACTTTGTCCAGTGCGAGGATCAGTTCGCGGATCATCTCGGCGTTGAACGCGTTGTTCTTTTCTTCACGGCTGAGCCACAGGGTCGCGAAACCTCGCGGATCGGTCAGCAGTTCGAGGGTGTTGAAGTCGCTCATGTTTGTCCGTCTCCACAACTCTATTCTGTGGGAGCGAGGCTTGCCCGCGAAGGTGGTTTGTCAGTCACATCGATGCTGGATGTGCCAATGCCTTCGCGGGAAAACCTCGCCCCTACAGGGTCGGATCACATCCGGAACACGCCGAAGCGGCTCGGTTCGATTGGCGCGTTCAGCGACGCGGACAAGGCCAGGGCCAGCACGTCGCGGGTCTGCGCCGGGTCGATGACGCCGTCGTCCCACAGCCGTGCGCTGGAGTAATAAGGGTGGCCCTGTTCTTCGTATTGATCGAGGATTGGTTGCTTGATCTCGGCTTCCTGCTCGGCGCTGAAACCCTGGCCACTGCGCTCGGCCTGCTCGCGCTTGACCTGCACCAATACGCCAGCCGCTTGCTCGGCCCCCATCACGCCGATGCGCGCGTTCGGCCACATCCACAGGAAGCGCGGATCGTAGGCGCGTCCGCACATGCCGTAGTTACCGGCGCCAAAACTGCCGCCGATGATCACGGTGAATTTCGGCACCTTGGCACACGCCACGGCGGTCACCAGTTTTGCGCCGTGCTTGGCGATGCCGCCGGCCTCGTATTTCTGGCCGACCATGAAGCCGGTGATGTTTTGCAGGAACAGTAAAGGAATGCCGCGCTGGCAAGCCAGTTCGATAAAGTGCGCGCCTTTTTGCGCGGCTTCGGCGAACAGGATGCCGTTGTTAGCGAGGATCGCGATAGGGTAACCGTGCAGATGCGCGAAGCCGCACACCAGCGTGGTCCCGAACAGCGCCTTGAATTCGTCGAACACCGAACCGTCGACCAGCCGCGAGATCACCTCGCGCACATCGAACGGTTGCTTGGCGTCGGCCGACACCACGCCGTACAGCTCATCGCTGGCGTAGAGCGGGGCGATGGGTGTGCGCTGCTGCAGTTCGCCGAGCTTGCGCCAGTTGAGGTTGGCGACGCTGCGCCGCGCAATGGCCAGCGCGTGTTCATCGCTCTCGGCGTAGTGGTCGGCGACACCGGAAATCTTGCAATGCACATCAGCCCCGCCGAGGTCTTCAGCGCTGACCACTTCGCCGGTCGCGGCTTTCACCAACGGCGGACCGGCGAGGAAAATGGTGGCCTGCTGGCGCACCATGATCGCTTCGTCAGCCATCGCTGGCACATAAGCACCACCCGCCGTGCAGGAGCCCATGACCACGGCAATTTGCGGGATGCCCATGGCGCTCATGTTGGCCTGGTTGAAGAAGATCCGTCCGAAGTGCTCGCGGTCTGGAAACACTTCATCCTGACGGGGCAGGTTGGCGCCGCCCGAATCCACCAGATAGATGCACGGCAGGCGATTCTGCTGGGCGATGGTCTGGGCACGCAGGTGTTTTTTCACCGTCAGCGGGTAATACGAGCCACCTTTCACTGTGGCGTCGTTGGCGACGATCATGCACTCGACGCCTTCGACACGGCCGATCCCGGCAATCACGCCCGCCGCCGGAACGTCTTCGCCGTAGACCGCGTAGGCCGCCAGTTGGCTGATCTCTAAAAACGGTGAGCCCGGATCGAGCAGGCGATTGATCCGTTCACGCGGCAGCAATTTGCCCCGCGAGGTGTGACGTTCTTGCGCCTTCGGACCGCCACCTTGCTGCACTTGGGCGAGCAGGGTGTGCAGGGCGTCGACCTGTTTGAGCATCGCCGCGCTGTTGGCCGCGAACTCCGCCGAACGGGGGTTGAGCTGGGTATGCAGAATCATGGGGCTACTCCGTAGCAGCTTCGAGTTGCAAGCGACAAGCTACAAGTTGAAGCAAGAGCACGGTCCTCTTGCAGCTTGAAACTTGCCGCCTGCCGCTGACGAAATTTATTTCGTTTCGTTGAACAGTTCGCGACCGATCAGCATGCGACGGATCTCACTGGTGCCAGCGCCGATTTCGTACAGCTTGGCGTCACGCAGCAGACGACCGGCCGGGAATTCGTTGATGTAGCCGTTGCCGCCAAGAATCTGGATCGCGTCGAGGGCCATTTGCGTGGCGCGTTCGGCGCTGTAGAGGATCACGCCGGCGGCGTCCTTGCGGGTGGTTTCGCCACGCTCGCAGGCTTGGGCCACGGCATACAGATAAGCGCGGCTGGCATTGAGTTGGGTGTACATGTCGGCGACTTTGCCCTGGATCAGCTGGAACTCACCGATGCTTTGGCCGAACTGCTTGCGGTCGTGGATGTAGGGAACGATCAGGTCCATGCAGGCCTGCATGATCCCGGTCGGGCCGCCGGACAGCACGACGCGTTCGTAGTCGAGGCCGCTCATCAGCACTTTCACGCCGCCGTTGAGCACGCCGAGGATGTTTTCTTCCGGCACTTCGACGTCATCGAAGAACAGCTCGCAGGTGTTGGAACCGCGCATGCCGAGCTTGTCGAATTTATTGCTGCGGCTGAAGCCTTTCGAATCACGTTCGACGATGAACGCGGTAATGCCGTGGGGGCCTTTTTCCAGGTCGGTCTTGGCGTAGATCACGTAGGTGTTGGCGTCGGGGCCGTTGGTGATCCAGGTCTTGCTGCCGTTGAGCACGTAGTGATCGCCACGCTTGTCGGCACGCAGCTTCATCGACACCACGTCGGAACCGGCATTCGGTTCGCTCATGGCCAAGGCGCCAATGTGTTCGCCGCTGATCAGCTTCGGCAGGTACTTGGTTTTCTGTTCGTGATTGCCGTTGCGGTTGATCTGGTTGACGCAGAGGTTGGAGTGCGCGCCGTAGGACAAGGCGACTGACGCCGAGCCGCGACTGATTTCTTCCATCGCGACCACGTGGGCCAGGTAGCCCAGGCCAGCACCGCCATATTCTTCCGCGACGGTAATGCCCAGCAGGCCCATGTCGCCGAATTTGCGCCACAGGTCAGCCGGGAACAGGTTGTCGATGTCGATCTGAGCGGCGCGCGGGGCGATCTCTTTGGCGACGAAGGACTGAACCTGATCGCGCAGCATGTCGATGGTTTCACCGAGGGCAAAGTTCAGGGATGGGTAGCTCATGGGTCACCTTTTGGCTTTTTTGTCGGTTGGTGAGGCCGTCAATTGGCTCTCACCTTTACGTTAACGTAAGCCTGTGACGAATGGCTGTCAATCACCCTTTACGTTAACGTCAACTTGAGCGACAGTAGGGCCAGTTCAAGATCGAACAGCGGCAAATCCTGTAGGAGCGAAGCGTGCTCGCGAAAGCGTCAGATCAGTCGACATCAGTGTTGAATGTACTGGCTTCTTCGCGAGCACACTTCGCTCCTGCAGGTTGGGTCGCCCACCCGCAAATAAAGACAATAGGGGTCGTCATGGATCAACCCAGTGCAAGCCCGCAGCGCAGCTATACCCGTGGTTCCCAGGAAAAAGCCTTACTGGCGATGACCATCGGTCAAGCATTCGACAACACCGTCGCGCAATACCCGGCCGGGGAGGCGCTGGTCGTGCGCCATCAACAGTTGCGCTACACCTGGCAGCAACTGGCCCAGGCTGTCGACCTGCACGCCAGAGCTCTGTTGGCGCTCGGCTTGCAGACCGGTGACCGCCTCGGTATCTGGGCACCGAATTGCGCGCAGTGGTGCATCAGCCAATTTGCCAGCGCGAAAATCGGTGTGATCCTGGTCAACATCAACCCGGCCTACCGCAGCTCCGAACTTGAATACGTGTTGAAGCAATCCGGCTGCCAATGGCTGGTCTGCGCCGGTGCGTTCAAGACCTCCGACTACCACGGGATGCTGCAGGGCCTGGTGCCTGAGCTGGCGGAGCAATCCATCGGAAAGCTGCACAGCGAACGTCTGCCAGACTTGCGCGGCGTCATCAGTCTGGATGCACAACCCCCGTCGGGCTTCCTGCCGTGGTCGCAACTGGGCGATCTCGCCGCCAGCGTGTCCGCCGAACAATTGCGTGAGCGCCAGGACAGCCTGCATTTCGATCAGGCGGTGAACATCCAGTACACCTCCGGCACCACCGGTTTCCCGAAAGGCGCGACCCTCAGTCACTACAACATTCTCAACAACGGGTACATGGTCGGCGAAAGCCTCGGGCTGACGGCCCATGACCGCCTGGTGATCCCGGTGCCGTTGTATCACTGCTTCGGCATGGTCATGGGCAATCTCGGCTGCATCACCCACGGCAGCACCATGATCTACCCCAACGATGCGTTCGACCCGCTGCTGACCCTGACCACGGTGGCCGAAGAAAAAGCCACTGCACTCTACGGCGTGCCGACCATGTTCATCGCCATGCTCGATCACCCGCAACGTGCCGACTTCGATCTGTCGAGCCTGCGCACCGGGATCATGGCCGGGGCGACCTGTCCGATCGAGGTCATGCGCCGGGTCATCAATGAAATGCACATGAGCGAAGTGCAGATTGCCTACGGCATGACGGAAACCAGCCCCGTGTCGTTGCAGACCGGTCCATCGGACGAGTTGGAACTGCGCGTCACCACCGTCGGCCGGACTCAGCCGCAGCTGGAAAGCAAGATCATCGACGAGGCCGGCAACCTGGTGCCGCGTGGCACCATCGGCGAACTCTGCACCCGCGGTTACAGCGTGATGCTCGGTTACTGGAACAACCCGCAAGGCACCGCTGAAGCCATCGATCAGGCGGGCTGGATGCACTCCGGCGACCTGGCGAGCATGAATGATGAGGGTTACGTGTGCATCGCCGGGCGCAACAAGGACATGATCATCCGCGGCGGTGAGAATGTTTACCCCCGTGAGCTGGAAGAGTTCTTTTTCACCCATCCGGCGGTGGCGGACGTGCAAGTGATCGGAATTCCGTGTTCGCGCTATGGCGAAGAGATTGTCGCCTGGATCAAATTCCACCCGGGCCACAGTGCGACAGAACAAGAGCTGCAAGCGTGGTGCAAGGAACGCATCGCGCACTTCAAGACGCCGCGTTACTTCAAGTTCGTGGAAGAGTTTCCGATGACCGTGACCGGTAAGATCCAGAAATTCCGGATGCGCGAGATCAGTATCGAAGAATTGCGCGAAAAGCAGGTCTGACAAATTCGCCCTTGTGGGAGCCAGCAGGCTGGCTCTCACAAGGGACGGTGGTGAAAACCTGGATTGCAGAAAGCACAAAGGGGAGCCGAGGCTCCCCTTTAATTTTCGTCGCACGTGCTCTTTTTTTATTATTGAGGGGCGGTCTGTTGTTGTTTTTAGTGACCGTGACCCTTTACCGCTGTTTTTGTCGATCCCCATCCGGGATCAAGAGCAAACGTATTTTTTTGAGCGCTGATCTACTTTTTCGCTGAGCGATCCAACCAGTTCGGGAGCTACCTGAAGGTAGTTTTATTGTTCTCTGCCCGGTTGCGGGTTACTCCGAAAAGCACCCTGAAAAGCACATCCTCTCCAAAAAAATCTGTTAGCTGCGTCTCTGCCGTGTTGTTTTTGTTATGTCAGAGTCGTTACGTCTTATTTTTATTGGGTTTGCCGCTTTTTTTGTTCTTGTTATGCAGTAGAGATAGCAGAAGCCGTGCCAACTTTAAAAAATCCTTACAAATCAACTATTTAACTTTTTGTGAGATTTTTCCTTCGGATGAAACCAGACAATTTGTTTCCGTGTTACTCGCTTGTGCCCCACGTTTCAGGCACAGCGGTAACACCCGCACGCCTCACTGTGCGCTGCGAGCCTTGGCCACGCGCGAACCGGTCGGTCGCCCCAGCACGGAGCAAATCTGCTGGCCGGCCAAAATCAGAGCGTCCAGATCAATGCCGGTCTCAATACCGAGGCCGTTGAGCAGGTAAACCACGTCTTCGGTGGCGACGTTACCGCTGGCGCCCTTGGCGTAAGGGCAGCCGCCGAGACCGGCGATGGAGCTGTCGAACACCGCGATACCCTCCAGCAGGCTGGCATAGATGTTGGCCATGGCCTGGCCATAAGTGTCGTGGAAGTGCCCGGCCAGTTTTTCACGCGGCACTTGGGCCGAAACCACCTCGAACATCTTGCGGGTCGCGCCGGCGGTGCCGGTGCCGATGGTGTCACCCAGGGAGACTTCATAGCAGCCCATCGCGTAAAGCTCGCGGGCGACGTGGGCGACTTGTTCGGGAGCGACGTTACCTTCGTAAGGACAGCCCAGCACGCAGGACACGTAGCCACGCACACTGACGCCGTGTTGCCTGGCCGCATCCATGATCGGCACGAAGCGCGCCAGGCTTTCGCTGATCGAGCAATTGATGTTGCGTTGCGAAAACGCTTCGGAGGCCGCGGCGAACACCGCGACTTCCTTGACCCCGGCCGCGATTGCATCCTCAAACCCGCGCAGGTTGGGGGCGAGTGCGCCATAGGTCACACCCGGTTTGCGCTGGATTTGCGCAAAGACGTCGGCGGAGCCGGCCATTTGCGGCACCCACTTGGGTGAAACGAAACTGCCGACTTCGATATAGCCAAGGCCCGCAGCGGTCAGCGCGTCGACCAGTTGCACCTTGTCCGCAACGCTGATGGGTTGGGCTTCGTTCTGCAGGCCATCACGGGGACCGACTTCGACCAAACGTACATAAGAGGGTAGGGACATGGGAATCGACCTGCTGTAATTGTCTGAATGTTCAGCGAATCCCGTAGGAGCGAAGCTTGCTCGCGAACGCGGTTATGTCATTCAACGTTGGTGTCGACTGATGTGGCGCTTTCGCGAGCAAGCTTCGCTCCTACAAGTATCCGGAATGTTTATTGAGCGGGTTGCTGGCTCTTGATCGTCTGCTCCAGCGCCTGGGTGCAGCGCTCCTGCGCGGTGTCCAGTTCCAGTTTCATCTGCTCGATGTCGAGCATCTGCTGCTCCAGCTGTTCGCGGCGCTCGGCGATCTTGCTCAGCATGGTTTGCAGCTGTTTCTGGTTGCCGCCGGTGGGGTCGTAAAGTTCGATCAGCTCGCGGCATTCAGCCAAGGAAAAGCCAATGCGCTTGCCCCGCAGGATCAGCTTCAGACTGACCTTGTCACGGGGCGTATACACACGTTCCTGGCCACGGCGCTCAGGGCTGAGCAGGCCTTGCTCTTCATAAAAGCGAATGGCCCGCGTGGTGATGTCGAGCTCGCGGGCGAGGTCTGAAATGCTATAGGTCTGGCTGCTCATGGAAGCGCTCGAAGAAGGTCATGGCGCTAAGCTAATGGCAGGTTGACGTTTACGTCAAGGGGCGTGAATTGCTGGTGTCCTTGCTGGCCTCTTCGCGAGCAGGCTCGCTCCCACATTGGATCTGCAAGGAACACAACATCTGTGTGTGCAGAGATCCCTGTGGGAGCGAGGCTTGCCCGCGAAGAACGATGACGCGGTCCGGAGCCTTACACCTTATCGAGCTTCTTCTCATGCGCCGTCACTTGCTGGCACAACTCGATCATCTGTTCGCGCATCCAGCGGTTGGCCGGGTCCTGGTCAGTGCTTTCGTGCCAGTAGAGGTGCGTTTCCACCGGCGGCACGTCGTTGACCGGCAGGTTCACCGAATACAGGTCATGACGACGGGCGAAGCGCTCCGGCACGGTCATGACCATGTCGGTCTGCTGCAACACCTGGGACGCCATCAGATAATGCTGGGAGCGCAGGGCAATCTTGCGCTGGATGCCCATTTTCCCCAGGGCCAGGTCGACGTGACCCAGACCGCTGCGGCGGCTGGAGATATGAATGTGCGTCAGCGACAGATAATCATCGAGGGTGAATTTCTCCTTGCCCGCCAGCGGATGGCCCTTGCGCATGGCGCAGACGTAGCGGTCTTCCATCAACTTGACGTGACGCACCTGCGGGTCAGTGTTGAGTGGCGCATCCACGGCGAAATCGAGACGCCCGGCCGCCAGTTCCTTGGTGGTCTCGCGGCGCTTGGACAGAAAGCTTTCGATGATCACCGTCGGCGCCAGGCGGCGCAGGCGCTGGAACAGCGGTGGCAGAATCACCGCTTCGGTCAGGTCGGTCATGCTGATGCGATACGTCTTGACCGCTTGCAGCGGGTTGAAAATCCGGCTTTCCTGCACCGACACCCGCAGCAGGGAGAGCGCGTTACGCACCGGTCCGATGATGTTTTGCGCCATCGGTGTCGGCACCATGCCTTGCGCCGTACGCACGAACAATGGGTCGTTGAAGGTCTCGCGCAGGCGGGCCAGAGCGTTCGAGACGGCTGGCTGAGTAATGCCGACAATCTGCCCGGCTCGGGTCAAATTGGCTTCGGTGTAGATCGCGTCGAAGACGATGAAAAGGTTGAGGTCGACCTTGCTCAGATTCATTGCGCTGCACTCTTATTGTTGGTTCTCAATCAGCCGATCATATATCGGTGATGAATGTTAATACACGCCGAGAATAGGCTAGGTAAATTATCAACGCTGTTCTAGCATCGATGCATGACCTAAAACAACCTCTGCCCAAGAAGGTAATTGCTCATGGATTTCGCTTATTCGCCCAAGGTTCAGGAACTGCGTGAGCGCGTGACCGCGTTCATGGACACTTACGTTTATCCCGCCGAAGCCGTGTTCGAGCGCCAGGTCGCCGAAGGCGATCGCTGGCAGCCGACCGCGATCATGGAGGAGCTCAAACTCAAGGCCAAGGCCGAAGGGTTGTGGAATCTGTTTCTGCCTGAGTCCGAACTCGGTGCCGGCCTGACCAACCTCGAATACGCGCCATTGGCGGAAATCATGGGCCGCTCGCTGCTCGGTCCTGAGCCCTTCAACTGCTCCGCACCGGACACCGGCAACATGGAAGTGCTGGTGCGTTACGCCAACGAAGAACAGAAACAACGCTGGCTCGAACCGCTGCTGCGCGGCGAGATCCGCTCCGCGTTCGCCATGACCGAACCGGACGTTGCTTCGTCCGACGCCACCAACATGGCTGCCCGCGCTGTGCGTGACGGCGACGAGTGGGTGATCAACGGTAAAAAGTGGTGGACCTCAGGCGCCTGCGACCCGCGCTGCAAGATTCTGATCTTCATGGGCCTGAGCAATCCTGACGCGCCACGCCACGCCCAGCACTCGATGATCCTGGTGCCGGTGGATGCCCCGGGAGTGAAGATCGTTCGTCCGTTGCCGGTGTTCGGCTACGACGACGCGCCTCACGGCCACGCCGAAGTGCTGTTTGAAAACGTTCGCGTGCCGTATGAAAACGTCCTGCTGGGCGAGGGACGCGGCTTCGAAATCGCCCAGGGTCGCCTTGGCCCGGGTCGGATTCACCACTGCATGCGCTCGATCGGCATGGCCGAGCGTGCGCTGGAGTTGATGTGCAAACGTGCAGTGAGCCGCACCGCGTTCGGTAAACCGTTGGCACGCCTGGGCGGCAACATCGACAAGATCGCCGACTCGCGGATGGAAATCGACATGGCACGCCTGCTGACATTGAAAGCGGCGTACATGATGGACACCGTCGGTAACAAGGTGGCGAAGAGCGAGATCGCGCAGATCAAAGTCGTCGCGCCGAACGTGGCCCTGCGGGTGATCGATCGGGCCATCCAGATGCATGGCGGGGCAGGGGTTTCCAACGATTTCCCGCTGGCCTATATGTATGCGATGCAACGCACTCTGCGCCTGGCCGATGGCCCGGACGAAGTGCACCGCGCGGCAATCGGCAAGTTCGAGATCGGCAAGTACGTGCCGAAAGAGATGATGCGTAGCGGGCAGTAAAACAGCGTCATCGTTCTTCGCGGGCAAGCCCCGCTCCTACAGGGATCACTATTCTCTGTGGTAGCGAGGTTTGCCCGCGAAGGCGTCGACCCATTCAACACAGCAACATCTGACTCAATACACCCAAACCTCAACCCGCCGATTCTTGATCCGCCCCTCATCCGCGCTATTCGCCGCCACCGGCATTTCGGCGCCAAAGCCGCGAATCTCGCGAAACACCACGCCGCTTTTCACCAGTTCCCGCCGCACCGCCATGGCCCGCAGTTTCGATAATAGATCGGCACGCGCCGGATCGCTCTTGGCATCACCAAATCCCACCAGCGTCACCTGCCGATTGGTTTTATCGTGCTGCTTTATATAGTCGAGCACCCGCGACAAGTCTTGTCGGGCCTTGTTGTCCAGCGTCGCGCTGCCTTCCTCGAAACGGAAATTCACCGACAGCCGCTGGGCGTGGCGACTTAGCGCCTGATATCCCTCGGGCATCAGTGCATTTGGCGTAACCGTCATGGCCTGGACGGTCTGCGCGATAAAACCATTGGCTGCGACGATTTCCTGCCCTTTGCTGCTTTGCGCGAACGCCACCAGCGCTTGTGCCCAAGGATTTTTCCCGGTGGGCGGCAGGTAAAAGAACAGCCGCCGGGACAGCGGATAGTCTTCCGTGGCAATAAGGTTGTTGAGCGGCAGCATGGCCTGGGATTGGCCATCGGCAATCGCCACGGCTTTGGCCTGGCGCACGTAGGGCAAACCGATAAAACCGATGCCTTGCCGATCCAGACTGACGGCGTCGGACAATTGCTCGCTGGATTCGAAGCGTTTCGCGGCGCTGTTGAGCGTTTTCCCGCGGCGGCTGAGGACCAATTCCTTGAAGGTGTCGTAGGTGCCCGATTGGTCATCCCGCGCATACAGGTGAATTGTCCCGCCGCTGCCACCGAGCTCTTCCCAGGTTTTTGCCTCACCGCTGAAAATTCGCGCCAATTGGTCGGTGCTGAGCTGGTTCAGCGGATTTTGCGGATGGAGGATGATCGCCAGGCCATCGATGGCGATGACTTGTTCGGCGCCGGGGCTTTTGAAGTCGCCCAGGGTTTTGAGCTCGACTCGTTCGCTGTCCTTGATCGGGCGTGACGAGGCGGCGAGGTCGGCGGATGCGGTTTTGAGGGCGCTGAACCCGGTGCTGGAACCATGAGCCGCGACGTCCACTATCACCCGTCGTCCCTGAACCGTTTCGCCGACGATACGTTGTTCGTTGGCTTTGTCCGGGACTTCACTGCGGACCTTGAGCAAGCCTTGTTCGCGCATCAGTCCTTCGACCAGCGCCGGCCCCAACGCGGCGCCGATGGTGTTGGAACCCTGGATGCGCAGGACGGGGCTGTTTTCGGGCGTCGGCAGATCGCCCGCTGAGGCGGTGAAGGGCAAACAGGCACACAGCGTCAACAGGAACGATCTGCACAGCGTCATGCCGGCACCTTGTTTGGCCAAAGGAAGTGCCGGGAGAATAAGTCAGTGAGATTTCTAAAAGATGACAGTCACTGGATGTGGGAGCGAGCCTGCTCGCGATGAGGGCTTAACAGTCAACACTTGTATTGAATGTAAGTCTGCTATCGCGAGCAGGCTCGCTCCCACAATTTGATCTGTGTAAAGCCTGGGGGAGTCAGCTCAACTCAAGCCAGATCGGCGCATGATCCGATGGTTTTTCCATCCCACGCAGTTCGTAGTCCACTCCCGCATCCTTGACGCGCGGCAACAACCCATGGGACGCCATGATCAGGTCAATCCGCAGCCCGCGCTTGGGTTCGTCTTCAAAACCGCGGCTGCGGTAGTCGAACCAGCTGAACCGGTCGGCCACGTCCGGGTTCAAGTGACGGAAACTGTCGACCAGGCCCCAGTTCTTCAAGCGGGCCATCCACTCGCGTTCTTCCGGCAGAAAGCTGCATTTTCCGGTTTTCAGCCAGCGTTTCATGTTGTCCGGGCCGATGCCGATGTCGCAGTCTTCCGGAGAAATGTTCACGTCGCCCATCACCACCACTGGCTGTTCATTGCTGAACTGGCTTTCCAGCAACTGCTGCAGGTCGCCGTAGAAACGCTCCTTGGCCGGGAACTTGGTGGGGTGATCGCGGCTTTCGCCCTGTGGGAAATAGCCGTTCATGATGGTCACCGGCACGCCATTGGCGTCGGCGAACGTGCCCCAGATGAAGCGTCGTTGGGCCTCTTCGTCGTCGGTGGCGAAGCCTTTATGCAGGGCAATCGGTTCTTTACGCGAGAGCAGTGCGACGCCGTAATGGCCTTTCTGCCCGTGGAAATACACGTGATAACCCAGCGCCTGTACCTCGGCCAACGGGAACTGGTCGTCGTGAACCTTGGTTTCCTGCAGCCCGATCACGTCCGGCTGGTGCTTGTCGATCAGCGCCGCCAGCTGATGCGGGCGAGCGCGCAGCCCGTTGATGTTGAAGGAGACGATCTTCATGGTCGGCAGTCCTGGCAAAAGGGCGATGCTAGCTGACCTGTGGGAATCGGGCCAGTGTTGGGGTGAGGGGATTCACTGTGTTTTGTCAGATCTGTATTGGCAGTCAGGGCCTCATCGCGGGCAAGCCACGCCTGCAAGGTTCTCCAGCGGACACAAATTTTGTGTACGCCACAGAACCTGTGGGCGCGTGGCTTGCCCGCGATGAGGCCCGTCCAGTCGATGAAGAGCCCGCCTTGGTCTATACCTGTGGGGGAACTGTATTGCCACCCAAAGGCTCGTACCAATAAGAGCGCCGCCATTTTGAGCAGCGCCCCGGGGAGATCTACCGTTATGCCCGAAACCTCGACCGCCATTGCCGATATCCACATGCTCGACAGCGGCTACGCCCACGAAGCGCGCTCCCTGCTTTACCACGCTTACCGGCACGAACCGACCTTCGGCTATTTGTTCGAGGCCGAACGTCCCGGCTATGAGCATCGTGTGCGAGCGACCGTGCGGGAACTGGTCAAACAACACTTTCTTCAGGATCTGCCGGCCATCGGCCTGCTGGTCAACGACCGCCTGATCGGCATCGCCCTGATCGCTCCACCGCAACGTCGATTGGGCATCACCGAAAGCTGGGCCTGGCGCCTGCGCATGGTGCTCAGCGCCGGTTTTCGTTGTACCCGTCGTTACCTCGATTACCACGCTGCTGTTGCCGCTTGTGTGCCGTCCGACTCGGTGCATGTCCTGCCGTTGCTGGGGATTCACCCGCAGTTCCAGGGCAAACACTTCGGCGAGCAACTGCTGCAAGCGGTGCATAACTGGTGTGCCGTGGATGAAACCTCCCAGGGTGTGATTCTGGACACCGGGAATCCTCGTTATCTGGAGTTCTATAAGCGTCAGGGCTACGAGGAAATCGGCGAGGTAGCGGTAGGACCGATCCGCGAACACGTATTTTTCCACGCCAATCCCCAGGTGTTACAAACAGCAACGGCATAAACGTAAACTTTCGGTAGAACTTTCACTGCATGCCAGGCTCTATCACGCTCCCAAGCTCGTGATAGCATCCGCGCCTATGAAGTTTCCAGGAAGAATTACCAGTGGCGTGCTGATGCTGTTCACCAGCTGCGCGGCACTGGCGCAAAGTGAATTGGATGTGCGGATCAAACCGTCCAACGATGAACTGAAAGCCAATATAGAGGGCTATATCGGCAGCCTCGGCGATCGTGACGAAGAAGCCTTGCTGCGCTTCAGTCGTGGCGCCGAGGAACAGGCGCGCAAGGCCGCCCAGGCGTTGGGGTATTACCAGCCGCAGATCGACAGCGACGTGAAGGGCGGCGAGACGCCGCGCCTGATCCTCAACATCGATCCTGGCGAGCCGGTGCATTTGCGCAATGTCACGATTCGCGTCGACGGCCCGGCGGCCTCGCTCAAATCCTTTCGTGTCCCCAAAAGCGCTGCGCTGAAAACCGGCGCGGTGCTGAACCATGGCCGTTATGAAGACGCCAAGAAACTGATCCAGAATCAGGCCTCGCGTTATGGTTTCTTCAGCGGCCACTTCACGCATCAGACGTTGTCGGTGGACCCACGCGCCGGTGTCGCCGACATCGACCTCGTCTATGACAGCGGCCCGCGTTATGCCCTGGGCAAGGTCAGTTTCGAGGGAGACACGCCGTTCGACGAAGACTTGTTGCGGCGCATGGTGCCGTTCAAGGAAGGCGCACCCTATGACTCTGAACTGATTGCCGAACTCAATCAGGCGATGCAATCGAGCGGCTATTTCGAAAGCGTGCGGGTGGACGCGGCGCCGACGGCGTCCAAGAACGATGTGATCCCGGTCGACGTCAAGCTCGAAACCCGCAAACCACGGACCATGGGCCTGGGGCTGGGTTATTCCACCGACGTCGGTCCCCGGGTCAAGGCCAACTGGACCCGGCACTGGGTCAACCCGCAAGGGCACAGCTATGGCTGGGAGACCGAAATATCGGCGCCACGGCAGAACGTCGGGGTGTTCTACGACATTCCCCTGGACCCGCCGCTGACCGACAAATTGCGTTTTGCCGGTGGTTATCAAAACGAAGAAATCGCCGACAAGGACTCCCTGAGCAAACTCCTGACGGTTGGCCCCGAATGGCACAGCAAGTTGCCCAGTGGCTGGCAGCGCGTGGTGTCGCTCAAGTGGCAACGCGAGGAATACCGGCTCGGCGATGACTCCGGACTCAGTACCCTGCTGATGCCCGGCGTCAGTTATTCCTACCTGAAAAGCGACAACCGCATCGACCCGCACAATGGCTATCGCCTGGAATTCGAGAGCAAAGTGGCGAAGGAAGGCTTGGGGTCCGACAACAACCTGATCTACGGCACGGCGCTGGTCAAAGGCTTGACCACGGTCTTCGATAAACACCGTTTCCTCGGTCGGGTTCAGGTCGGCGGCAGCGCCACCAACGGCTACAAATCGATACCGCCGTCGTTGCGCTTTTTCGCCGGTGGCGATCAGAGCGTGCGCGGCTATGACTATCAAAGCCTGTCCCCGGAGAACTCCGACGGCGACCGCATCGGTGGCCGCTACATGATCACCGGCAGCGTCGAATATCAGTACTCCGTCGCCGAAAAATGGCGGGTCGCGACCTTCGTTGACCAGGGCAACTCCTTCAATACACTCGAACTGCCGAACCTCAAGACCGGCGTGGGCATCGGCGTGCGCTGGGTGTCCCCGGTGGGGCCGATTCGTCTCGACCTGGCCCACGCGATGGACGACGACGGCGGCATTCGACTGCACTTTTCCATGGGGCCCGAGCTGTGAAGCGTGGTTTGAAAATAACGCTGCTGGCGATTCCGGCGCTGCTGATGCTGGTCGTTCTGGCCGTGACCACGGTGCTGGGCACTGCGGCGGGCAGTCGCTGGGCGCTCGGCTGGGTGCCGGGCCTGACCGTGGAGAATTTCCAGGGCCGATTGGGCGGGCAGTGGAGTGCCGATCATCTGGTGTGGCAGCAGGACACCCGTCGGGTTGAGCTCAGCAAACCGATATTCGCCTGGTCGCCGTTGTGCCTGATGCGCATGACCTTGTGCATCGAGCAATTGAAGGCCGATCAGGTCAGCCTGCAATTCCCGCCGGGCAACGAAGAAGACAGCGGCGGGCCAATCACGCTCCCGGATCTGGATTTGCCCCTGGCGATCGAATTGGGTGATGTGCAAGTCGGCAGTCTGCTGTTCAACGGCAGCGAAGAACTCAAAGGCCTGCAACTGGCCGCGCACTGGACGGTGCAAGGCTTGCAGATCGACTCGGTGAAGTTGCAGCGTGACGAGCTCAGCCTGAACCTGTCAGGCCTGCTGCAACCCAGCGGCAACTGGCCGCTCAAGGCTGAAGGTACGTTGACCCTGCCGGCCCCCGAGCCTTGGAGCCTGGCGTTGAAGGTGGACGGCGACCTGCTGAAAACCCTGAACCTGAAAGCCGACAGCAGCGGTTACTTGAATGGCCAACTGACCGGCGAGCTGCAACCGCTGGTCGACAACCTTCCGGCCAAAGTACGGATCACCGCCGACGGCTTCAAACCCAGCGCCGACCTGCCGGACACCTTGCAACTCAATCAACTCGAGCTCACCGGTGACGGCGACCTGAAAAACGGTTACCAGTTGCTCGGCAAAGCCACGCTGCCCGCTGAAAAAGGCCCGGTGGCGCTGGTGCTGCAAGGCAAGGTCGATGCCAGCGGCGCGCAGATTGCTGCCCTCGACCTGACGGCCAACGACAAGCAATCACTCAAGCTCTCCGGCAACCTCGACTGGAGCAAAGGCCTGAGCGCCGACGCGAAGATCGACTGGCTGGATTTCCCGTGGCACCGTCTCTATCCGTTGATCGACGAGCCAGAAGTGGCGTTGCGCCGCTTCAACGGTGAAGTCTCCTACACCGACGGAAAATACATCGGTCACTTCAAATCAGCCCTCGATGGCCCGGCAGGTGCGTTCAGCCTCGAAAGCCCGTTCAGCGGCGACCTGACGAAAATCTATCTGCAACAGATTCAACTCGAAGCCGGGCAGGGCAAAGCCATCGGGCATCTGAACCTGCAGTTTGCCGATGGCATCGGCTGGGACACCGCGCTCGATCTGTCGGCGATCAACCCGGCGTATTGGGTCGCGGAGTTACCGGGTACGTTGGCCGGACCGTTGCGCAGCAAAGGCGAGATGAAGAATGAAAAACTCAGCCTGGACGCCGACCTCGACCTCAAAGGCAAACTGCGCGGCCAACCGGCGGTGATCCAGGCCAAGGCCGACGGCGGCGGTGAGCAATGGAACCTCAATGCGCTGCAAATCCGCCTCGGTGACAACAGCATCACCGGCAAGGGCAGTCTGCAACAGAAGCTCGCCGGGCAGATCGACATCAAGCTGCCACGTCTGGCCCAACTCTGGCCGCAACTGCGCGGACAGCTCAACGGGCGCATTGATGTCGCCGGCACGCTCAAGGCACCGCAAGGCAAGTTCGGGCTGCAAGGCACGCAGCTGGCTTTCGAAGACAATCGCCTGCAAAGCCTGAACCTGGACGCGACCCTCGATGGCGCGCAGCGGGCGAAAATCGACCTCAAAGGCAGCGGCATCCAGGCCGGCGACACCTCGCTGGGCACGCTGACCGCCAGCGGCCAGGGCGATATCAAAAACCAGAAACTCACCCTCGATCTGCAAGGGCCGAAGCTGAAACTGGCGCTCGGCCTGGACGGTAATCTGGACAAGGGCAACTGGCGCGGACGCCTGGCCAGCGGTGATATCCGGGCCGGCGGTCAGGACTGGAAGCTGCAAGGCCCGGCGAAACTTGAACGGCTGGCGGACGGCAAGATCAACTTCGGCGCCCATTGCTGGATGTCCGGCCCCGCCAGTCTGTGTGGCGAAGACCAGCGCCTGATGCCGGAACCGAAGCTGCGTTATCACCTCAAGCAATTCCCGATCGAAAGCCTCGCGCAATGGTTGCCGAAAGATTTCGCCTGGAAGGGCCGGCTCAATGCCGACCTGCAACTGGACCTGCCGGCCAGCGGCCCAAACGGCCAGATCAGCGTCGATGCCAGCGGCGGTACGTTGCGCATCAAGGAAAAGGATCAGTGGCTGGACTTCCCGTACCAGACCCTGAAGCTCACCAGCAAACTCACGCCCAAACGCATCGACACCGACCTCAATTTCGTCGGCGGCAAGCTCGGCGAACTGAGGGTGCAGGCGCAGATCAATCCGCTGCCGAAAAACAAACCGCTCACCGGCTCGTTCCGTCTCAGTGGCCTGGATCTGTCGGTGGCGCGGCCATTTGTGCCAATGGTCGAGAAACTCACCGGGCGCTTGAACGGCAGTGGCACGCTGTCCGGCGATCTGCTGGCACCGCAGGTGAACGGCAATCTGCTGCTCAGCGATGGCGAAGTGTCCGGGCCTGAATTGCCGATGGAGTTGCAGGGCTTGCAGCTTCAAGCGCAGATCGCCGGCGAAACGGTGCAGTTGAACGGCGGCTGGAAAAGCGGCAAGGCCGGGCAGGGCAGTCTCAACGGCCACATCGCCTGGGGCCAGGCGCTGGTGGTGGACCTGACGCTCAAGGGCTCACAGTTGCCCGTCACCGTCGAACCCTATGCCAAACTCGAAGTGGCGCCGGACCTGAAGATCTCGATAAAAGACGAGCAACTGGCGATCGCCGGCAAAGTGCGGGTGCCCAAGGGTGAAATCACCGTGCGCGAGTTGCCGCCGTCGACGGTCAAGGTTTCCGATGACACGGTGATCGTCGGCCAGCAGACCGAAGAGGGCAAACCGCCGCTGGCCATGAAAATGGACATCGACGTGGTGGTGGGTGAGGACAAACTCAGCTTCGCCGGGTTTGGCCTGACCGCCAACCTGCAAGGGCATGTGCACATTGGCGACAACATGGACACCCGAGGCGAACTCTGGCTCAACGACGGGCGTTACCGGGCGTACGGTCAGCGGCTGACGGTGCGGCGTGCGCGGCTGCTGTTCGCCGGCCCGATTGACCAGCCGTACCTGGACATCGAAGCCATTCGCCGGACCGACGACGTGATCGCCGGTATTCGCCTCAGCGGCAGCGCCGAGCAGCCGACCACGCAGATCTTCTCCGAGCCGGCCATGAGTCAGGAGCAGGCGTTGTCCTATCTGGTGCTGGGGCGTCCGCTAAGCACCAACGGTGAAGACAACAACATGCTGGCCCAGGCTGCGCTCGGGTTGGGGTTGATGGGCAGTTCGGGAGTGACCGGCAAACTGGCCAACGACCTGGGGATTCAGGATTTCCAGCTCGACACCCAGGGCAGCGGCAATACCACCAGCGTCGTGGCCAGCGGCAATATCTCCGAGAAGCTCAGCCTGCGCTATGGCGTGGGCGTGTTCGAGCCGGCCAACACCATTGCCTTGCGCTACAAGCTGAGCAAAAAGGTCTACCTCGAAGCCGCCGGCGGCGTGGCCAGTTCGCTGGACATCTTCTACAAGCGGGATTTCTAAAACCCCGTCTTCTCCCAAACCGAGTCGCTGCCATCGCGAGCAGGCTCGCTCCCACAGAGATCACACCGAACTCTGTGGGAGCGAGCCTGCTCGCGATGGGCGTGCTGCGGTCATCGATCCGGAGCAATTTTTTTCGTAAGCCATTTATCGACTAAATAGAAAGCTTCCTAACTATTACGTTGACATTCGCTGCCTAGGCAGTAACATCTTGTCATACATTCTCTGCCTAGGCAGCTAATTGGTGGCCAGATGAAACACTTCACCCCAGACGAATTCCACACGTGCCATCTCGGCCTCCTGCTCGGGCGCGCTGCGCTGCTCAAGGACCGGATCATCGACACGCACATGGAGCCCCACGGCATCACCGCCGCGCAGTTCAAAGTGCTGATCATCATGGCCCAGTTCGGCGTCGATACCCCGGCCGAGCTGTGCCGTCACCTGTCGCTGGACAGCGGTTCGATGACTCGCATGCTCGATCGTCTGGAACAGAAAGGTTTCCTCGCCCGCCAACGTTCCGAAGCGGATCGCCGTCAGGTGCAACTGGTGCTCACCGAGCAAGGCCAGCAATTGACCGACCGTCTGCCGGAGATCGGCGCCGACGCCATGAATGAACTGGCCGGCGCGATCACCCCGGATGAGCTGAAAACCCTGGAGCAGATCCTCAAGAAAATCCTTGTGGCAGCCGGTGACTCGATCACCTTGCTGCGGGTAGGTGACAAATGAGCAGTAAAACGCTGCGTGCCGGCCTGAGCCTGGTGCTGGCGGCCATGACCCTGGCCGGTTGTGCCAGTTACAGCGGCCTGAACACCGAAGGCGTCAGCCTTGATGCGAAAAACCTCAAGGCCGGGCAATCCCTCAGCGGCGTGACTCTGTCGCCCGCGGCCTGGCCGAAAAGCGACTGGTGGAAAAGCCTCGGTGACCCGCAACTCGATGGCCTGATCCGCGAAGCCCTGCACGACAGCCCCGACATGCAGATCGCCGACGCCCGCGCCCACCAGGCCAGCGCCGCCGCGTATGCCGCCGATGCCGCGCGGATGCCGACCCTCGATGCCAGCGCCGGAGTCAGCCGTTCGCGCCTGGCACGAGATCAAGACCCGAGCGGGCAGGGCGGTACGTATTCCACCGTGCGCAACATCGGCGCCAGTTTCAATTACAACTTCGACCTCTGGGGCGGTCAGCGGGATGCCTGGGAAGCTGCATTGGGCGAGGCCCGTGCGGCGGAAGTCGATCAGCAGGCCGCGCAGCTGACCTTGTCCGCCGACGTCGCCCGAGCCTATAGCGACCTGGGGCAGGCGCACATCGTCTATGACCTGGCCAATGAAGACCTCAAGCGCACCAAACAAATGCTTGAACTGAGCCAGCGCCGCCTGAGCTCGGGGATCGACAGCCAATACCAGTTCCAGCAAACCGAAAGCCTGGAAGCCAGCTCCGAAGCGAGCCTGATCGACGCCGAAAAACGCCTGCAAAGCGCAAAAATCGCCTTGGCCGTGCTGCTCGGCAAAGGCCCGGATCGCGGCAATGAAATCGCCCGGCCGAAGATCCTGCAAGCCAGCGCCGTGGCGTTGCCGTCGGTGTTGCCGGCCGAGCTGCTCGGTCGTCGTCCAGACCTGGTCGCCGCGCGCTGGCGGGTCGAGGCCGCGAGCAAGAACATCGCCGCCGGCAAGACCCAGTTCTACCCCAACCTCAACCTGAGCGCCGCGGCCGGTGCCGAGTCGTTGCTGGGGGATGCGATGTTTGGTTCGGCCAGCCGTTTCTTTAACGTTGCGCCGACTGTCTCCGTGCCGATTTTCGACGGCGGCCGCTTGCGTGCCGACCTCGATTCCCGCGACGCCGATTACGACCTCGCGGTGGCGCAGTACAACAAAAGCCTGGTGAAAGCCTTGGGTGATGTCAGTGACACCATCAACCAGTTGCGCGACATCGGCCGGCAGATCGGGGCGCAGCAACACGCCACCGACATTGCCCAGGATTCTTACAACACCGTGGTCCAGCGGTACGGTTCCGGCATCGGTAACTACCTGGACGTGCTCAGCATAGAGCAGCAATTGCTCCAGGCCCAGCGCCAGCTGGCCAACCTGAATGCCGAGCAGATCGACCTGTCGATCCAACTGATGCAGGCGCTGGGCGGCGGCTTCCAGGGCGAAACCCTGACCGCAGCCAACGCACTCCCAGCCACGCAGCACAATTAATTCAAGGTATTGGTCATGGCCACTGCAGAACACACACAAACCCCTGACAACACTCCTGACACCAGCAACCCGCGCAAACGCAAAGTCATGCTGGTGGTGCTCGCGATCGTGGTGATCCTCGCCGGTGTCGCCGTCTGGGGATATCACGAATTCTACGGGCGCTGGAATGAAAGCACCGACGACGCCTATGTGAACGGCAACGTGGTAGAAATCACCCCGCTGGTCACCGGCACTGTGGTCAGTATTGGCGCGGATGATGGCGACCTGGTCCATGAAGGCCAGGTGCTGATCAATTTCGACCCGAACGACGCCCAGGTCGGTCTGCAAAGTGCCCAGGCCAACCTGGCCCGCACCGTGCGTCAGGTGCGCGGTTTGTACAGCAACGTCGACGGCATGAAAGCCCAGGTCAACGCCCAGCAGGCGGAAGTACAGAAGGCTCAGGACAACTTCAATCGCCGGAAAAACCTCGCCGCTGGCGGGGCGATTTCCCAGGAAGAGCTGTCCCACGCTCGCGACGACCTGACCTCGGCGCAAAACGCCCTGGCCAACGCCAGACAGCAACTGAAAACCACCAGCGCCTTGGTGGATGACACCGTGGTCTCGTCGCACCCGGACGTGATGGCGGCGGCCGCGCAATTGCGTCAGGCCTACTTGAACAATTCCCGCAGCACCTTGATCGCGCCGGTCACCGGGTACGTGGCCAAACGCTCGGTACAACTGGGCCAGCGGGTCCAGCCGGGCACGGCGCTGATGGCGGTCATTCCGCTGGATCAGCTGTGGATCGACGCCAACTTCAAGGAAACCCAGCTGCGTGACATGCGCATCGGCCAACCGGTGGATATCGAAGCCGACCTCTACGGCAGCGACGTGAAGTTCAGCGGCACCATCGACAGCCTCGGCGCCGGTACCGGCAGCGCGTTTGCCTTGCTGCCGGCGCAGAACGCCACCGGTAACTGGATCAAGATCGTGCAGCGGGTGCCGGTGCGGATTCACATCAACGCCGAAGAACTGGCCAAGCATCCATTGCGGGTCGGCCTGTCGACTCAGGTCGATGTGAACCTGCGCGATCAGAGCGGCCCGGTGCTGGCGCAACAGCCGCCGCAAAAGGCGTCCTTCAGCACCAACGTCTACGACCGTCAGTTGGCCGAGGCCGACGCGATGATCACTCAGTTGATCCACGACAACAGCGCGGCGGCCAGTAAAACCGTCCAGCGCTGATACCTCCCCTGTGGGAGCGAGATTTTGTGGCGAGGGAGCTTGCTCCCTCGCCACAAAAGCTCGCTCCCACAGGGTCAGCGGCGCCCTTTGAAAGGCGCCGCGCCTGCCCAGCTTCAAGGGATTCACGATGAGCAATAACGCGTCTTTCACGCCGCCCAGCCTGCTGCTCAGCACCATCGGCCTGTCGCTGGCGACTTTCATGCAGGTGCTCGACACCACCATCGCCAACGTGGCACTGCCGACGATTTCCGGCAACCTGGGCGTGAGTTCGGAGCAGGGCACCTGGGTGATCACTTCGTTTGCGGTGAGCAATGCGATTGCGCTGCCGCTGACCGGCTGGCTCAGCCGCCGGTTTGGCGAGGTGAAGCTGTTTCTCTGGGCGACCATTTTGTTTGTGCTGGCCTCGTTTCTCTGCGGTATCTCGACCTCGATGCCAGAGCTGATTGGCTTCCGGGTGTTGCAAGGCCTGGTCGCCGGTCCGTTGTACCCGATGACCCAGACGCTGCTGATCGCGGTCTATCCGCCGGCCAGGCGCGGCATGGCCCTGGCATTGCTGGCGATGGTCACGGTGGTGGCGCCGATTGCCGGTCCGATCCTCGGCGGCTGGATTACCGACAGTTACAGCTGGCCGTGGATCTTCTTTATCAACGTGCCGATTGGCATTTTCGCGGTGATGGTGGTGCGCCAGCAACTCAAGGCGCGTCCGGTGGAAACCAGCCGCCAGCCGATGGACTACGTCGGGCTGATCACCTTGATCATCGGCGTCGGGGCGTTGCAGGTGATCCTCGACAAGGGCAATGACCTCGATTGGTTCGAGTCGAACTTCATCCTCATCGGCGCGGCGATTTCAGTGGTCGCGCTGGCGGTGTTCGTGATCTGGGAAATGACCGACAAGCACCCGGTGGTCAATCTGCGGCTGTTTGCGTATCGCAACTTCCGCATCGGCACCATCGTGTTGGTGTTGGGTTACGCCGGGTTCTTTGGCATCAACCTGATCCTGCCGCAATGGCTGCAAACCCAGATGGGTTACACGGCAACGTGGGCGGGGCTGGCGGTGGCGCCAATCGGGATTCTGCCGGTGCTGATGTCACCGTTTGTCGGCAAGTACGCGCACAAGTTCGACCTGCGGCTGCTGGCCGGACTGGCGTTCCTGGCGATTGGCCTGAGCTGCTTCATGCGCGCCGGGTTTACCAACGAAGTGGACTTCCAGCACATCGCGCTGGTGCAATTGTTCATGGGCATTGGCGTGGCGCTGTTCTTCATGCCGACCTTGAGCATTCTGATGTCCGACTTGCCACCGAGCCAGATCGCCGATGGCGCGGGCCTGGCAACGTTCCTGCGGACCTTGGGCGGCAGTTTTGCGGCGTCGCTGACCACGTGGATCTGGATTCGTCGGGCGGATCAGCATCATGCCTATATGAGCGAAAGCATCAGCACTTATGAGCCGGCGACACGCGAGGCACTGAATGCCCTGGGCGGGCCGAGCAACCCGGCGTATGCGCAGCTGGATCATGTGCTGACCAGTCAGGCATACATGCTCTCCACCGTGGATTACTTCACGTTGCTGGGTTGGGCATTCATGGGCTTGATCGTGATCGTGTGGCTGGCGAAACCGCCGTTTGCGGCGAAGGCGGGGCCGGCGGCCTCCGGCCACTAAGCCAAACATATTCCCCTGTGGGAGCGAGCCTGCTCGCGAAAGCGTCCTGTCAGTCAACATCTATCTCAACTGACACACCGCCATCGCGAGCAGGCTCACTCCCACAGGGCATTTTTCGGCGACACAGGATTTACGTCTCATGAAGATCAAAAATGTGGGAGCGAGCCTGCTCGCGATAGCGTCCTGTCAGTCAACATCTATCTCAACTGACACACTGCCTTCGCGAGCAGGCTCACTCCACCGGGTATTGTCGGCGACACATAATTTGCGTCTCATGAAGATCAAAAAGTAGGAGCGAGCCTGCTCGCGAAAGCGTCCTGTCAGTCAACATCTATCTCAACTGACACACCGCCTTCGCGAGCAGGCTCGCTCCCACCGGGTATTGTCGGCGACACAGGATTTACGTCTCATGAAGATCAAAAATGTGGGAGCGAGCCTGCTCGCGATAGCGTCCTGTCAGTCAACATCTATCTCAACTGACACACCGCCATCGCGAGCAGGCTCGCTCCCACAGGGTATGGTCGGCGACACAGAATTTGCGTCTCATGAAGATCAAAAAAGTGGGAGTGAGCCTGCTCGCGAAAGCGTCCTGTCAGTCAACATCTATATCAACTGACACACCGCCTTCGCGAGCAGGCTCGCTCCCACAGGGTATGGTCGGCGACACAGAGTTTGCGTCTCATGAAGATCAAAAATGTGGGAGCGAGCCTGCTCGCGAAAGCGTCCTGTCAGTCAACATCTATCTCAACTGACACACCGCCTTCGCGAGCAGGCTCACTCCCACAGGGTATTGTCGGCGACACATAATTTGCGTCTCATGAAGATCAAAAATGTGGGAGCGAGCCTGCTCGCGAAAGCGTCCTGTCAGTCAACATCTATCTCAACTGACACACCGCCATCGCGAGCAGGCTCGCTCCCACAGGGTATTGTCGGCGACACAGGATTTGCGTCTCATGAAGATCAAAAATGTAGGAGTGAGCCTGCTCGCGATAGCGTCCTCTCAGTCAACATCTATCTCAGCTGACACACCGCCTTCGCGAGCAGGCTCGCTCCCACAATGGGGTCTGTGGTGGCCTTTTAGTTCGTGGGGGCTGCGAGTTGTGGCGGTGGGGCGAAGTCGAAGGGGGCGAGGGCAAACCCTTGCTCATCCACTTGCAACGCCCAGCCCTGACGGTCCCAATCCCCCAGCACAATGCGCTTGGCCGCTTGCTCGCCAATCTGCAACTTGTGGATGGCCGGGCGATGGGTGTGCCCATGGATCAAGGTTTTTACGCCAAATTCCTGCATGATCCGCGGCACTTCGTCCGGCGTGACATCGACGATGTCATTGGCCTTCATCCGCGTCTGGGCCCGGCTTTCACTGCGCAGTTTGCGCGCCAGTTTATGCCGCGTGCGCAACGGCAGGTGCCGCAGGATGAACAGGGTGATCGGATTGCGCAGGTAGCGACGCAGCTTCATATAAGCTTCGTCGCGGGTGCAGAGGCTGTCGCCGTGCATCAAAAGCACCGGCTCGCCGTTGAACTGCACGACACTCGGGTCCTTCAGCAACGTGCAGCCGGCCTGTTTGCAGAAGGCCTGGCCGAGCATGAAGTCGCGATTGCCGTGCATCAGAAATATGGCCGTGCCGCTGTCGCTAAGGGTGCGCAGGGCCTGGCAGATGGAACGCTGGAACGGCGTCATGGCATCGTCGCCAATCCACGCCTCGAAAAAGTCGCCCAGAATGTACAACGCACTCGCCGAGCGGGCGCGTCCGGCGAGCAAATCCAGAAACGCCCGGGTGATGTCCGGGCGCTCCTCTTCCAGATGCAAGTCTGAAATCAGCAGTATCACGCTTCGATGATCTCGGCTTTCTCGATGATCACGTCTTCTGCTGGCACGTCCTGGTGGCCGGATTTCATGGTGGTGGAAACACCTTTGATCTTGTCGACAACGTCGGTGCCTTCAACGACTTTGGCGAATACCGCGTAGCCCCAGCCCTGAGTGGTCTTGGCGCTGTGGTTCAGGAAGCTGTTGTCAGCCACGTTGATGAAGAACTGGGCGGATGCCGAATGCGGCTCCATGGTGCGGGCCATGGCGACGGTGTACTTGTCGTTCGGCAGGCCGTTGTCGGCTTCGTTCTGGATGCTTGGGCGCTTGTCTTTCTTTTCTTTCATGCCTGGCTCGAAACCGCCGCCCTGGATCATGAAGTTACCGATGACGCGGTGGAAAACGGTATTTTCGTAGTGACCGGCTTTGACGTACTCGATGAAGTTGGCAACGGTCAGCGGTGCCTTTTCAGCGTTCAGTTCCAGGACGATGTCGCCATGGTTGGTGGTCAGTTTGACTTTGGTCATGATTACTACTCATTCAATGAATTCGTGGGTTTCGGGGCATTTAAGCCCTCAACCGGTCCGGCCAATGTCGGCCAAGGTGCGCAGTTTAGCGTGCCGGGCGCGAATTTCGAGGCTGTTTTTCATTTGCATCCGATTAAATGCACCCGTTTTCGGGCCTGCTCTGTCAGCGACTTGACGGCATCGGCTATGATAAGCCCCTTTGTTTTAACAGCCGCTTTGATTTGGCCAACTGGCCGCGCACTTGTACGTTCAAGGATCCTATGAGCAAGCCCACTGTCGACCCTACCTCGAATTCCAAGACCGGCCCTGCCGTGCCGGTCAATTTCCTGCGCCCGATCATCCAGGCGGACCTGGACTCGGGTAAGCACACGCAGATCGTCACCCGTTTCCCGCCTGAGCCCAACGGCTACCTGCACATCGGTCACGCCAAGTCGATTTGCGTGAACTTCGGCCTGGCCCAGGAATTTGGCGGCGTCACGCACCTGCGTTTCGACGACACCAACCCGGCCAAGGAAGACCAGGAATACATCGACGCGATCGAAAGCGACGTCAAATGGCTGGGCTTTGAATGGTCCGGCGAAGTGCGCTATGCCTCGCAGTATTTCGACCAGTTGCACGACTGGGCCGTCGAGCTGATCAAGGCCGGCAAGGCCTACGTCGACGATCTGAGCCCTGAACAGGCCAAGGAATACCGCGGCACCCTGACCGAACCGGGCAAGAACAGCCCGTTCCGTGATCGCTCCGTGGAAGAAAACCTCGACTGGTTCGCCCGCATGCGTGCCGGCGAATTCCCGGACGGCGCACGCGTGCTGCGGGCCAAGATCGACATGGCCTCGCCGAACATGAACCTGCGCGACCCGATCATGTACCGCATCCGTCACGCCCATCACCACCAGACCGGCGACAAGTGGTGCATCTACCCGAACTATGACTTCACCCATGGTCAGTCGGACGCCATCGAAGGCATCACTCACTCGATCTGCACCCTGGAGTTCGAAAGCCACCGTCCGCTGTACGAGTGGTTCCTCGAGAACCTGCCGGTCCCGGCAAAACCGCGCCAGTACGAGTTCAGCCGTCTGAACCTGAACTACACCATCACCAGCAAGCGCAAGCTCAAGCAACTGGTCGATGAAAAGCACGTCTTCGGTTGGGACGATCCGCGCATGTCCACGCTGTCGGGCTTCCGTCGTCGTGGCTACACGCCGAAATCGATCCGCAACTTCTGCGAAATGGTCGGCACCAACCGTTCCGACGGCGTGGTCGACTTCGGCATGCTCGAATTCAGCATCCGTGACGACCTCGACCACAGCGCCCCGCGCGCCATGTGCGTGTTGCGTCCGCTGAAAGTCGTGATCACCAACTACCCGGAAGGCCAGGTCGAGAACCTCGAACTGCCGTGCCACCCGAAAGAAGACATGGGCATGCGCGTCCTGCCGTTCGCCCGTGAGATCTACATCGACCGTGAAGACTTCATGGAAGAGCCGCCGAAAGGCTACAAGCGCCTGGAGCCGAACGGCGAAGTGCGTCTGCGCGGCAGCTACGTGATCCGCGCCGACGAAGCGATCAAGGACGCCGAGGGCAACATCGTCGAACTGCGTTGCTCCTACGACCCGGAAACATTGGGCAAGAACCCTGAAGGCCGCAAGGTCAAAGGCGTGGTGCACTGGGTGCCGGCCGCGGCCAGCGTCGAGTGCGAAGTGCGTCTGTACGATCGCCTGTTCCGCTCTGCGAACCCTGAGAAGGCCGAAGACAGCGCCAGTTTCCTGGACAACATCAACCCTGACTCGCTGCAAGTCCTCACCGGTTGTCGTGCTGAACCCTCGCTGGGCAATGCACAGCCGGAAGACCGTTTCCAGTTCGAGCGCGAAGGTTACTTCTGCGCGGATATCAAGGACTCGAAACCAGGTGCTCCGGTATTCAACCGTACCGTGACCTTGCGTGATTCGTGGGGCCAGTGATTCAAGGAAACTAAAGTGCTTACGATCTACAACACGCTCACCAAGAGCAAAGAAGTCTTCAAGCCGCTGGATGGCAACAATGTGCGCATGTACGTCTGCGGGATGACCGTGTACGACTACTGCCACATTGGCCATGGCCGCAGCATGGTCGCGTTCGACCTGGTGACCCGCTGGTTGCGGTTCAGCGGTTATAACCTGACGTATGTGCGCAACATCACCGACATTGAAGACAAGATCATCAATCGGGCCAAGGAGAACGGCGAACCGTTCGACGTGCTGACCGAACGCATGATCACCGCGATGCATGAGGACGAGGCGCGCCTCAATATCCTCAAGCCGGACATGGAGCCGCGGGCCACCGATCACATCGCTGGCATGCAGACCATGATCCAGACCCTGATCGACAAGGGTTACGCCTACGCTCCGGGCAATGGCGACGTGTATTACCGCGTCGCCAAGTTCATGGGCTACGGCAAGCTGTCGCGCAAAAAAATCGAAGACCTGCGCATCGGCGCGCGGATCGAAGTCGACGAGTCCAAGCAGGACCCGCTGGACTTCGTGCTGTGGAAAGGCGCCAAGCCGGGCGAGCCGAGCTGGCCTTCGCCGTGGGGCGACGGGCGTCCGGGCTGGCACATTGAGTGCTCGGTGATGTCGACCTGCTGCCTCGGCGAGACCTTCGACATTCATGGCGGCGGCAGCGACCTCGAATTCCCGCACCACGAAAACGAAATCGCCCAGAGCGAAGCGGCCACCGGCAAGACCTACGCCAACGCGTGGATGCATTGCGGCATGATTCGCATCAATGGCGAGAAGATGTCCAAGTCCTTGAACAACTTCTTCACCATTCGCGACGTGCTGGAAAAGTACCACCCGGAAGTCGTGCGTTACCTGCTGGTGTCGAGCCACTACCGCAGCGCGATCAACTATTCGGAAGACAACCTCAAGGACGCCAAAGGCGCACTCGAGCGTTTCTACCATGCGTTGAAAGGCCTGCCGAGCGTGGCGCCAGCTGGCGGTGAAGCCTTCGTCGAGCGTTTCACCCAGGTGATGAACGACGACTTCGGCACGCCGGAAGCCTGCGCGGTGCTGTTCGAGATGGTTCGCGAGATCAACCGTCTGCGCGAGAGCGATCTCAATGCGGCGGCAGGTTTGGCGGCGCGCTTGAAGGAACTGGCCAGCGTGCTGGGCGTGCTGCAGCTTGAGGCCGATGACTTCTTGCAGGCCGGCGCTGAAGGGCGCGTGGATGCGGCTGAGGTTGATGCGCTGATTCAGGCGCGTTTGACTGCCCGTGCCAACAAGGACTGGGCTGAGTCCGACCGTATCCGCGACCAGTTGACCGCGATGGGCGTGGTGCTGGAAGACGGGAAGGGCGGCACGACCTGGCGGTTGGCTGACTGACTGCTTCGAATGCCGCAAAACAAAACCCGCCTTGTGCGGGTTTTTGTTTTTGGGCAGTCCGCGAGGTTATGTGGTGTTTGATCTGGCGCCTTCGCGGGCAAGCCTCGCTCCTACAAGGTCGCGTCGTACACAATATTGGCGAACGACGCGCCCCTGTAGGAGCGAGGCTTGCCCGCGAAGGGTCTCCAGCCGGCCCCAGCCACGACTGCTCACTCGTCAATCAGCCTGGCGCAACCGCTTGTAAAGAGTATTGCGGCTAACGCCAAGACGCCGGGCGAGGTGCGAGATATTCCCCCCAGCCGCCTGCAACAACCGGTTCAAATCCTCGGCATCATTCAAATCCACCGCCAGCGGTTCCGGCGAATCCACCGGCTCCATCTCCAGATCGACAAAAAAATCATCCGGCAAATGCTCCGGCCGCACCGGTTGTTCTTCGGCCATGGCCAGCGCCACCTGCATCACGCTGCTGACCTGCCTTAAATTCCCCGGCCACGGATGACGGCCGAACAACTCCATCACCTCACGGCTCAACCCGGCCCACTGCGATGGCTCGCGATGCTGTTCCCACAAGCGCTTGAACAGCGCCTGTTTGTCGGTGCGTTCCCGTAACGGCGGCAATTCCAGGGTCAAACCGCCGATTCGGTAATAAAGGTCCTCGCGAAACCGCCCGAGCTGCACTTGCTCGCGCAACGAACGGTTGGTCGCGGAAATGATGCGGATGTCCACCGGGAACAACTCGCTGCTGCCCACCGGTTGCACGCACCGTTCCTGCAAGACCCTTAGAAGGCGAGCTTGTGTCGGCAATGGCATGTCACCGATTTCATCAAGGAACAGGGTGCCTTTGTCGGCCTTGCGGATCAGTCCGATGCTGCCTTTCTGATTGGCGCCGGTGAATGCGCCTTTCTCGTAGCCAAACAGCTCGGACTCCACCAGTTCGGCGGGGATCGCTGCACAGTTGACGGCAATGAACGGTTGTTTGCTTCGCGAACTGGCCTGATGCAGCGCTTTGACGAAGACCTCCTTGCCGACCCCGGTTTCACCGTGGATCAATAGCGGAATATCTTTTTCCAGCAAGCGCTCGGCCTGGCGCACGGCTTTTTCCACGCGACTGTCGCCGAAATGCAAGGTGCTGAGGCTGATTGTGGCGGGCATGGTCGCCGCCGGTTGCGCGCTCTTGGCCTCAGAAAACAGTCGAGCCTGAATCGACACCTGTTTCGGCCGCTTCAACAGGCATTGAAAACGGTTGCGCCCGGAGGCTTGCAACGCAAAAGGCAGGCCTTCCGGCTGGTTCAGCAACTCCAGCAACGACACCTTGAACAGGCTTTCGACACTGACCCGTGACAGGCTGATCCCCAGCAGATTGTCTGCCCGGCGGTTAGCCGACAGCACCTGGCCGGTTTCATCGAAGATCAGCAAACCGGCCCATTGGCTGTCGAGGTTGTTCAGCCCGGTGTTGAAGGTCAGTTGAAAATGCTGGCCGTGAAAGAGGTTGAGGATCAGCCGGTTTTCCACGGTCTGGCTCATCATCTTGACCATGCCAAGGGTGTGGGACGGCGGCAGGTAGCTGTCGCTGGACACGTCCAGCACCGCGATTACCTTGCGCTCGGCATCGAAAATCGGCGCGGCGGAACCGGTCATGAAGCGGTTGGCCTTGAGGAAATGCTCATCGTGCTCGATGTGCACGGCCTGCTCGCAGGCGAGGGCGGTGCCGATGGCGTTGGTGCCGCTGCAACGCTCCATCCAACTGGCCCCGGCGCTAAAGCCGCGGGTCAGGCTCGGCTCGATGAAGCGCTGGGTGCCCCAGGACGTCAGCACTTGGCCCTGATTGTCGGCGAGCATGATCAGGCAGTTGGAATTGCTCAGGATGTTTTCGTAATACGGCAGGACTTCCTGGTGCGTGGTCTGCACCAGCGAATGCTGGCTTTCCAGCAACTGGGCGATGCCATCGGCAGGCAACTGATCGAACGCCGGTGCGCTTTGATGATTGAGGCCGAACGCGCGGCAACGGGACCAGGAGTCCTGGATGATGGTGTCGTGGGACAAAACGGGGGCAGGTGCGGCCATGACAGTCAGCCTCTGAATAACGCTTTTATTGTTGTTATAGGTATTCCCTTGTGGGAGCGAGCCTGCTCGCGATAGCGGTGGGTCAGTCAATACTGATGTCGAATGATCCACCGCTATCGCGAGCAGGCTCGCTCCCACAGGTTTTTGCTCGCGGGAAGGCAAAAAGCATCCGTAGAGTGTTGTTCACTATTGTTCATTGTCAACGGCTGGATTGTTCAATTGTTCAGTCGCCGTTGTTCATTTCTGTTCAGCAACGAACGTTGATTTGTCATCACTTCAAACATTTTCAAAGCAGATCAATAGGTTGCATTTTCTGGCATGAAACTCGCTCTACAGCCTGGGTCGCTTGACTCCAAATAATAAAAAGGCCGAGCCATGTCATTAACCCTGGAGCACGTCAGCCGTACCGTCGAGGGCCAGACCTGGATCGACGATGCGTGCCTGAGTTTCGAACCCGGATCCTTCAACGTTTTGCTCGGGCGCACGCTGTCCGGCAAGACCAGTCTGATGCGCCTGATGGCGGGCCTGGACAAGCCCGACAGCGGCCGGATCCTGATGAACGGTGTCGATGTCACACAACGCCCGGTGCGTTTGCGCAACGTGTCGATGGTCTATCAGCAGTTCATCAACTACCCGACCATGACCGTCTTCGACAACATCGCTTCGCCATTGCGCCAGGGCGGTGTCTCCAACGAGTTGATCCAGAGCAAAGTGCTGGAAACCGCGAAGATGCTGCGCATCGAGAAATTCCTCAAGCGCTATCCGCTGGAGCTTTCTGGCGGCCAACAGCAGCGCACCGCGATGGCCCGGGCGTTGGTCAAGGATGCCGAGCTGATTCTGTTCGACGAGCCGCTGGTGAACCTCGACTACAAGTTGCGCGAAGAACTGCGCCAGGAAATGCGCGAGCTGTTCAAGGCCCGGCACACCATCGCCATCTACGCCACCACCGAACCCAACGAAGCACTGGCATTGGGCGGCACCACCACCATTCTTCACGAAGGCCGGGTGGTCCAGAGCGGTAAATCCTCCGAGGTCTATCACCAGCCAAAAACCGTGCTGGCTGCCGAATTGTTCTCCGAGCCGCCGATCAACCTGATGCCGGGACGGATTGCCGGTAACGAAGTGAGCTTCGCCAATTTTGTGCACTTCCCGTTGAACGTCGATTTGCGCCCGGTGGGCGAGGGCGAGTTCCGTTTTGGCGTGCGCCCAAGCCATATCTCACTGGTGCCGAGCAACGACGATGACCTCGAACTCGCGGTGACCGTCGAGGTCGCCGAGATCAGCGGCTCGGAAACCTTCCTGCACGTGCGCAACGAGCATTTCCTGCTGGTGCTGCACTTGCCCGGCGTCCACGAATACGACGTCGACGCGCCGATCCGCATCTATATCCCGACCCATAAACTGTTTGTATTCGATGCGCAGGGGCGGCTGGTCCAGGCGCCCGGTCGCCGCATCGCGAGGGTTGCCTGATGGCCGAAATCCGTTTGCAGAACCTCGCCCACAGCTACACCAGCACGCCGACCGGCCCCGAGGATTACGCGATCCGCGAGATGGACCACGTCTGGGAACAGGGCGGTGCTTATGCCTTGCTCGGGCCTTCGGGCTGCGGCAAGTCGACGCTGCTCAACATCATTTCCGGGTTGCTCAGCCCGTCCCAGGGCCAAGTGCTGTTCGACAGCAAAGTGGTCAATGACCTGACTCCCGAAAAGCGCAACATCGCCCAGGTTTTCCAGTTTCCGGTGGTCTACGACACCATGACGGTGTTCGACAACCTGGCGTTTCCGCTGCGCAATCAGGGCATGGCCGAGGCGAAAATTCACAGCAAGGTGCAGGAAATTGCCGAGGTCCTTGACCTCCAGGCGCTGCTGAGCAAAAAGGCGCGCAACCTCACCGCCGACGAAAAACAGAAAGTCTCGATGGGCCGTGGACTGGTCCGCGACGACGTTTCGGCCATCCTCTTTGATGAACCGCTGACGGTGATTGACCCGCACCTGAAGTGGAAACTGCGGCGCAAGCTCAAGCAGATCCACGAGCAGTTCAACATCACCATGGTCTACGTCACCCACGATCAACTCGAAGCGTCGACATTCGCCGACAAGATCGCGGTGATGTACGGCGGCCAGATCGTGCAATTCGGCACCCCGCGCGAATTGTTCGAGCGGCCGACCCACACCTTTGTCGGCTATTTCATTGGCAGCCCGGGGATGAACCTGATCGAGGTGCAGCCACAACCGGGCGGCGTCGGTTTTGCTTCGACGCATCTGCCTTTATCCGACGCACAACAGAAACGCATCGCCGAGTCCGAGTGGAAAACCCTGAAGGTCGGCATCCGTCCGGAGTTCGTGCACGTGTGGGACGAGCCGTTCGATGACGCGATGCAGGCACAAGTCGTACACGTCGAAGACCTCGGCACCTACAAGATCATGACCCTGAACCTCGACGGTGCGCCGTTGAAAGTGCGCCTGGCCGAAGACAAACCGGTACCGGAAGGCACGGCCTGGATCAGCTTCCCGGCGCAGTGGTTGATGGTCTATGCGGACGATTACCTTCTGGAGGTGCAGCCATGAACAAGGTGCAGAACAACAAGGCCTGGTGGCTGGTCCTGCCGGTGTTTCTGCTGGTGGCGTTCAGTGCGGTGATCCCTATGATGACCGTGGTCAACTACTCGGTGCAGGACATCTTCGACCAGTCCAGCCGCTACTTCGTCGGTGCCGACTGGTACAAACAGGTGTTGCTCGACCCACGGCTGCACGACTCGCTGCTGCGCCAGTTCATCTATTCCGGCTGCGTGCTGCTGATCGAAATCCCGCTGGGCATCGCCATCGCCCTGACCATGCCGACCAAGGGCCGCTGGTCATCGCTGGTGCTGATCATTCTGGCGATTCCGCTGCTGATTCCGTGGAACGTGGTCGGCACCATCTGGCAGATTTTCGGTCGGGCCGACATCGGTCTGCTCGGTGCCAGCCTCAAGGCCATGGGCATCAACTACAACTATGCGGCCAATACCATGGACGCCTGGGTCACGGTGCTGGTGATGGACGTCTGGCACTGGACGTCGCTGGTGGCGCTGTTGTGCTTTTCCGGTTTGCGGGCCATTCCGGACGTGTACTACCAGGCGGCGCGGATTGATCGGGCCTCGGCCTGGGCAGTTTTCCGACATATCCAGTTGCCCAAGCTCAAGAGCGTGCTATTGATCGCCGTGATGCTGCGGTTCATGGACAGTTTCATGATTTACACCGAGCCCTTCGTCCTCACGGGCGGTGGTCCGGGGAATGCCACGACCTTCCTGAGTCAGACGTTGACCCAGATGGCCGTAGGGCAATTCGACCTCGGCCCGGCGGCGGCTTTCTCGCTGGTGTACTTCCTGATCATCCTGTTGGTGTCCTGGCTGTTCTACACCGCCATGACTCACTCTGACGCCAACCGCTGAGGTCCGCCATGAGCAAGAGAAAGCTTATTCCGTTGCTGATCTACATCCTGTTCCTGCTGGTGCCGATCTACTGGCTGCTGAACATGTCCTTCAAGAGCAACACTGAAATCCTCGGCGGTCTGACGCTGTTTCCGCAGGATTTCACCTTCGCCAACTACAAGGTGATCTTCACCGATCCGAGCTGGTACAACGGCTACCTCAACTCGCTGTACTACGTGAGCCTGAACACGATCATTTCCCTGAGCGTGGCGTTGCCAGCGGCTTACGCGTTCTCGCGCTACCGCTTTCTCGGTGACAAGCACCTGTTTTTCTGGCTGCTGACCAACCGCATGGCGCCGCCGGCGGTGTTCCTGTTGCCGTTCTTCCAGCTGTATTCCTCGATTGGTCTGTTCGACACGCACATCGCCGTGGCGCTGGCTCATTGCCTGTTCAACGTGCCGTTGGCGGTCTGGATTCTGGAAGGCTTCATGTCCGGCGTTCCGAAAGAAATCGACGAGACCGCCTACATTGACGGCTACAGTTTCCCCAAGTTCTTCGTGAAGATTTTCGTCCCGCTGATTGGTTCCGGGATCGGCGTCACGGCGTTCTTCTGCTTTATGTTTTCCTGGGTCGAACTGCTGCTGGCGCGAACGCTGACATCGGTGAATGCCAAGCCGATCGCGGCGGTGATGACTCGCACGGTCTCGGCGTCGGGCATCGACTGGGGCGTGCTGGCAGCGGCGGGGGTGTTGACCATCCTGCCGGGCATGCTGGTGATCTGGTTTGTTCGCAACCACGTGGCCAAGGGCTTTGCCCTGGGCCGGGTCTGAGGAGCTGATGATGGAATGGATGAGCTGGACGGTCCCCACTGCGGCGTTCTTCATTGTCATTGGCCTGATTCTGACGGGCATGACGACCTGGGAATTACGTTCGCCGAGTGTCCCTCGGCGTGGTTTCTTGCCGATTGCCACCACCCGTGGCGATCGGCTGTTTATCGGTCTTCTCGGCAGCGCCTACCTGCATTTGCTGGTAATCGGCGTCACCGACTGGAGCATCTGGGTTGCGTTCGCGTTGTCCCTGGTGTGGCTGTTGGCTGTGATGCGTTGGGGCTAGTCGAAATCGATCGGCAATGTTGCTCCGAAAACCAAACAGGAGGTCTCTATGTTCGACAAAAACAATAAGCTGCGACATAGCATTTCATTGGCAGCCATGCTGGCACTCAGCGGTCTGAGCGCTTCGGCCTGGGCCGATGCCTACGAAGACGCCGCGAAGAAATGGATTGGCAGCGAGTTCAAGCCGTCCACCCTTACGCCAGAGCAGCAGCTCGAAGAGCTGAAGTGGTTCATCAAGGCCGCCGAGCCGTTTCGCGGGATGAGCATCAAGGTGGTTTCGGAAACCATCGCGACCCACGAATATGAATCCAAAACCCTGGCCAAGGCCTTCACCGAAATCACCGGGATCAAGCTGACCCACGACTTGCTGCAAGAAGGCGACGTGGTGGAAAAGCTGCAAACCCAGATGCAGTCGGACAAAAACATCTATGACGGTTGGGTCAACGACTCGGACCTGATCGGTACGCACTTTCGCTACGGCAAGACCGAATCGATCACCGACCTGATGGCCAACGAAGGCAAGAACTTCACCTCGCCGACCCTGGACCTCAAGGACTTTATCGGCATTTCGTTCACCACTGCACCGGACGGCAAGATCTATCAATTGCCTGACCAACAGTTCGCCAACCTGTACTGGTTTCGCGCCGACTGGTTCGAGCGGGCGGATTTGAAAGCGAAATTCAAAGAAAAATACGGTTATGAACTGGGCGTTCCGGTGAACTGGTCGGCCTATGAAGACATCGCCAAGTTCTTCAGCGAAGACGTCAAGGAAATCGACGGCAAGCGCGTCTACGGTCACATGGACTACGGCAAGAAAGACCCGTCCCTCGGCTGGCGCTTTACCGATGCCTGGTTCTCCATGGCCGGTGCCGGCGACAAAGGCATTCCCAATGGCTTGCCGGTGGACGAGTGGGGCATCCGCGTCGAGGATTGCCACCCGGTCGGTTCCAGCGTGACCCGTGGTGGCGACACCAACGGCCCGGCGGCGGTCTACGCGACGCAGAAATACGTCGACTGGCTCAAGGCCTACGCGCCACCGGAAGCAGCGGGCATGACCTTCTCCGAATCCGGCCCGGTGCCGTCCCAAGGCAACATCGCCCAACAGATCTTCTGGTACACCGCGTTCACCGCCGACATGACCAAACCGGGCCTGCCGGTGATGAACGCCGACGGCACGCCGAAATGGCGCATGGCGCCATCGCCACGCGGACCGTACTGGGAAGAGGGCATGAAGCTCGGTTATCAGGACGTGGGTTCGTGGACGTTCATGAAGTCCACGCCTGAGAAGCAGAAACTGGCGGCCTGGCTTTATGCGCAATTCGTCACGTCGAAAACCGTGTCGTTGAAGAAAACCATTATCGGCCTGACGCCGATTCGTGAGTCGGACATCAACTCGCAAGCCATGACCGACCTGGCACCGAAACTCGGCGGTCTGGTCGAGTTCTATCGCAGCCCGGCCCGCGTGCAATGGACCCCGACCGGGACCAACGTGCCGGACTATCCACGTCTGGCTCAACTGTGGTGGAGCCACATCGCGGAAGCGGCCAGCGGCGAGAAGACTCCGCAACAGGCGCTGGATGGCCTGGCCAAGGATCAGGACGCGATCATGGCGCGTCTGGAACGCTCGAAGGCTCAAGCCACCTGCGCACCGAAAATGAACCCGGAGCGCGATGCTCAATACTGGTTCGATCAGCCGGGTGCACCGAAGCCGAAACTGGCGAACGAGAAGCCCAAGGGTGAAACCGTGAGTTATGCCGAACTGCTGAAATCGTGGGAGGCGGCGCGTAAATAAATAGCTCGATCGTGTGAAGCAGAACGGCACCGAGAGGTGCCGTTTTCTTTAGCGTCTGATCCATTGCCATCGCGAGCAGGCTCACGCCCACAATGAGATGCGGTGTTCACAGCCTGTGTGACCGGCTCAGCGCTCCACCCCGTCAACCGCAGGAAATCCCAACCGAAACACCGTCATCGCACCCGGCAAGCTCTTCACCTCGGCCACACCCTGATGAAGGCTCATGATCGACCGCACTATCGCCAACCCCAGCCCGGTGCTGCCTTGTGAACGCGAGCGGCTGCTATCGACTCGGTAGAACCGATCAAACAGGTGCGGCAGATGCTGTGCCTCAATCCCCACGCCCGGGTTGCTGACCAGCAACGAAACCTGGGTCGCGCCGCGCTCAATCAGCAGCGTCACGGTTTTCCCGACCGGGCAGTGGCGTAGCGCGTTGGACAGCAAGTTCGAGATCGCGCGTTGAATCATCAACCGGTCACCCATCACCCGCGCACGGCCGACCACGTTCAAATGGATCTGCTTGTCCTGCGCCGACAGGAAGAACATCTCGGCGACTTTCCAGGCTTCTTCTTCCAGGGCAACCGACTCGAACGGCACGAGTGCCGACGGGTGACTGACCTGTGCCAGAAACAGCATGTCCGAGACGATCCGCGCCACGCGCTCCAGTTCTTCAGTGCAGCACACCAGCACATCCTTGTACTCATCCACGCTGCGTTCGCGAGACAACGTCACCTGCGCCTTGCCCATCAAATTGTTGATCGGCGTGCGCAGCTCATGCGCCAGATCATCGGAAAACTGTGACAGCTGCTGCACACCGGTATCGAGGCGATGCAGCATGAAGTTGATGCCCTGCGCCAACTCACTCAGCTCCTGGGGCATATTCACCACCGACAGCCGATGATCCAGATCCTGAGTCGAGACCATCGCCGCCACTTTGCGAAACTCGCGCATCGGCGCCAGACCACGCTGCACCGCACCCCAGGCACTCAGTCCGATAAAGATCAGCAGCAACGGCAAGGCAATCAGGGTCGAGCGCAGGTAGGCGCTGAGCAAGGCCTCATTGTGAGCGTTGTCCATCGATAACAGCACCGGGACACGGGTGCCGTCCTTGAGGCTGATCAGCCTGGACGCCGTGAGGAATTTCGCCCCCTCGGCGTCAGTGCTGGTGGCGTAGGCCAACTCGTCGCTGACGGCCCGCACCACCTTCAATTCAAGTCGTGGATCGGCCATGCCGGTGCCGGACTTGAGCAGTTGCGTGCGCAGGTTGCTGCGGTCGTAAATCGTTAGTGTGAGGTTGTCATGGCCCATGACCTGATCGAGCAGAATGTGCGGTTTCGCACTGATTTCGCCGGTGTCGGTGTACAGCGACAGGCTGTGTTCGACCTGCTCCATCTTCTTCTCCAGACCGTCCCTGGATAACGCGTTCAGCTCATGGGTCAGTGCGAAATACGCCAGGATCGCCAGGGACACCACCAGCAGCGCGCCGAGAATACTGACCGTCAGCCCCAGCCGCATCGACAGGCTGGCCGGCTTCATTCCCGCGACTCCAGCACGTAACCGACACCGCGCAGGGTGTGGATCAACTTGTTGTCGAACGGGTCATCGATCTTTGCCCGCAAACGCCTGATCGACACTTCGACCACGTTGGTGTCGCAGTCGAAGTTCATGTCCCACACCAGCGAAATGATCTGCGTGCGTGTCAGCACCTCGCCGGACTGGCGCATCAACAGATGCAGCAGGGCGAACTCCTTGGTGGTCAGGTCGATGCGTTGCTTGCCACGAAACGCACGATGACGGCAGGGGTCGAGTTCCAGATCGGCGACTTTCAGTACCTGTGGCAGCGGGATGTTCTCGCTGCGGCGCATCAGGGTGCGCACCCGTGCGAGAAGTTCGGGAAACTCGAACGGCTTGACCAGATAATCATCCGCACCCAGATCGAGGCCACGAATCTTGTCCGCCAGACGCCCGCGCGCCGTGAGCATCATCACCCGGGTGGAGTGAGTGCGGCGCAGTTGTTCCAGTACGTCCCAGCCGTCCAGTTCCGGCAGATTCACGTCGAGAATAATCAGGTCATAGGCCTGCTGTTGCGCCAGATGCAATCCATCCGCGCCGGTGGCCGCGTGGTCAACGATATAACCACTTTCGGTCAAACCCTGATGCAAGTATTCGGCAGTTTTAAGCTCGTCCTCGACGACAAGGATTCGCATGATCTATCACCACTTTTATTTAAGGGATATTTAATTAAGTTGAGCGGGAAGTTGTTGTTTTGGTAAAGGGTCCGAATGAGTTTCGATCACTGAATGGCGGATACGGTAAAGGCTGTAGTGGCTACAGGGTCAACGTCCGAGGCCTTTAAATCGGCGGTCTGCGACAGCCTGTCGCAGCAAGAATGCGTCAATAGCCATGTATTGCATCCAGCAAGTGCTGTTCGGCAGATAAGTGCCGAGTATTTGTTTCCATACATTGCGACAAAGCCCTGGTGCACTTCGCATCCTAGAACAAAACAACTTCAGCCAACCGTGGATAACGGATTTGTAATGCTCCTGTCACCTTGTCGATAAGTTCAAAACCCTACCGTGGCGGCATCAAAGATTCTTGAATAAAGGAAGACTTCCAATTGCCCGGTTTAACACACCTGACGGCGCGGTCACGCCTGAAAAAAACAGCCAGCAGCATTCTGTTGTTGGCCAGTACAAGCCTTGCGGGGGCATCGACCCTGACCCTGGATCAGGCCCTGCAAACAGCCTTTGCCGGCAACCCGGATCTGGCCGCGGCCCAATGGGAAATTGGCATCGCCGAGGGTGAGCGCAAACAGGCCGGACTGATCCCCAATCCCGAATTGTCGTGGGAAGCCGAGGACACCCGCCGCGATTCGCGCACCACCACCGTGATGCTCAGCCAGCCGATTGAGCTGGGTGGCAAGCGCGGTGCGCGGATCGATGTCGCCAGCCGCGCCCAGGACGCCGCCGGGATCGAACTGGAGCGCAAACGCAATGCCTTGCGCGCCGATGTGATTCAGGCGTTCAACCGTGCGCAAACCGCGCAGCAAAGACTGCAACTGTCCCGCCAGTCGCTGCAACTGGCCGAGGATGGCTTGCGCGTGGCCAATGGGCGAATCGAGGCGGGCAAGTCGTCGCCGGTCGAAGGCACGCGGGCGCATGTGCAACGCTCGGAAGTACGCCTGGAACTGAGCCGCGCCGAGCGCGATCAGACCAACGCTTATCAACAACTGGCGCAGGTCATGGGCGCACCGTTGCCGACCTCGGCCACCGTACAGACCGCCACGCAAAACCTGCCGACAGTGCCGCCGCCGACCCGTTTGCTTGAGCGTCTCGACGAGACCGCCGAGCTGCGCCTGGCCAAGCTCCAGATCAGCCAGCGCGAAGCGTCGCTGGGGCTGGAAAAGTCCCTGCGCATCCCCGACCTGACCGTGAGCATCGGCAGCCAATACAGCGAAACCGAGCGTGAGCGGGTCAACGTCGTCGGCCTGTCGATGCCGATTCCCCTGTTCAACCGCAATCAGGGCAACGTGCTGGCGGCGGCACGCCGCACCGATCAGGCGCGGGATCTGCGCAACGCCACCGAACTGCGCTTGCGCACCGAAATCCAGACCACCCTTGAGCAGTGGCAGACCGCCAACGGCGAAGTCCAGGCGTTCAATCAGACCATTCTGCCCGCCGCACAAAATGCGGTTGAGAGCGCCACGCGCGGCTTCGAAATGGGCAAGTTCGGTTTTCTCGACGTGCTCGATGCCCAGCGCACTCTGATCAGCGCCCGCAGCCAATACATCCAGGCCGTCAGCGAGGCGACAGACGCTCGCGTGCGCATCGAACGGATCTTCGGCGACCTCGTCGTCAACCCTTGAATTTCACCCTTTTGATCACTGCGCGACGGTACGGCGCAGAGGAGTTTCCATGGATAAAAAACTGATGGGTGTCGTGGTGGCGACGTTGGTGCTGGGCATGGGTATCGGTTCGATGTGGGCGGGCAAGGCACCGCTTGAGGCCCACGCCGATGAAGCGGCCGAACACGCGGATCACGCTGAAGAAAACGCGGCAGCCGAGGGCGAGCATGGCGAAGAAGGGCGCATCAAGTTGAGTGCCGAACAGATTGCGGCGGCGGGTATTGAACTGGCCGAAGCGCGGGCGCAGAGCATCAGTTCCGGCCTGTCGTTCCCGGGCGAAGTGCGCTTTGACGAGGATCGCACCGCCCACGTTGTGCCGCGGGTTCCCGGGGTGGTCGAGTCGGTGGCGGTCAACCTCGGGCAGCCGGTGAAAAAGGGCCAGTTGCTGGCGGTGATCGCCAGTCAGCAGATTTCCGATCAGCGTAGCGAACAGGCGGCCGCGCAACGTCGTTTAGCCTTGGCCCGCACCACCTATGAGCGCGAGAAAAAGCTATGGGAAGACAAGATCTCCGCCGAGCAGGACGTGTTGCAGGCAAAACAGGCGTTGGAAGAAGCCGAAATCGCCGTGAACAACGCCCGACAGAAAATCAGCGTGCTCAGCGGGAGCGTGGTCGCCACCGGCGGCAATCGCTATGAACTGCGCGCGCCGTTCGACGGGATGGTGGTGGAAAAACACCTGGCACCGGGTGAGGTGGTCGATGAAACCACGGCGGCCTTCACGCTCTCGGATCTGTCGCGGGTCTGGGTGACGTTCGGCGTTTCGCCCAAGGATCTGAACAAGGTGCAAGTGGGCAAAGCCGTCACCGTCAGCGCGCCGGAACTCAACGCCGAGGTCACTGGCACGGTGGCCTATGTTGGCAGCCTGCTCGGCGAACAGACCCGCACGGCCACCGTACGTGTGACCCTGGAGAATCCGCAGGGTTCGTGGCGTCCGGGGTTGTTCGTCACGGCGCGTGTAGCGACCGACAGCCGTCAGGCCAGGGTCACCGTGCCGGAAGCCGCTATCCAGACCGTCGAGGACAAACCCACGGTGTTCTTGCGCACCGACGATGGCTTCAAGGCGCAGGCGGTGGAGTTGGGCAGCCGCGCGGCCGGTTTGGTGGAAGTCACTCAAGGGCTGGACGCCGGTGTGCAAGTCGCCAGCGCCGGCAGCTTCGTTCTCAAATCGGAACTGGGCAAAGCCTCGGCCGAGCACAGTCATTAAAAAGCGCGCTGAAGACGCCCATTAATCCGTGGAAGGTTCTCATGTTCGAACGCCTGATCCAGTTTGCCATCGAGCAGCGCATTATCGTGCTGCTCGCCGTTCTGCTCATGGCCGGCCTCGGGATCGCCAGTTATCAAAAACTGCCGATCGACGCCGTGCCCGACATCACCAATGTCCAGGTGCAAATCAACACCGGCGCCGCCGGGTTCTCGCCGCTGGAAACCGAGCAGCGCATCACCTTCCCGATTGAAACCGCCATGGCCGGTCTGCCGGCGCTGGAACAGACCCGTTCGCTGTCGCGTTCGGGGCTGTCGCAAGTCACGGTGATTTTCAAGGACGGTACCGACCTGTTCTTCGCCCGGCAATTGGTCAACGAGCGGTTGCAGATCGCCAAGGAGCAATTGCCCGAGGGCACCGAAGCGGTGATGGGGCCGATTTCCACCGGCCTCGGCGAAATTTTCCTGTGGACCGTGGAAGCCAGAGACGGTGCGCTCAAGGATGACGGTAGCGCCTACACACCGACGGATCTGCGGGTGATTCAGGACTGGATCATCAAGCCGCAACTGCGCAACGTCCCTGGTGTGGCCGAGATCAACACCATCGGCGGCTTTGCCAAGGAATACCAGATCGCTCCCGATCTGAAACGGCTGGCGGCGTACAAGCTGACCCTCACCGACCTGATCACGGCGCTTGAGCGTAATAACGCCAACGTCGGCGCCGGGTACATCGAGCGCAGCGGTGAGCAGTTGCTGATTCGTGCGCCGGGACAAGTGGCGAGCACCGAGGACATCGCCAATATCGTCATGGCCAACGTCGATGGCACGCCGATTCGGGTGAAGAACGTCGCCACCGTGGACATCGGCCGCGAGCTGCGCAGCGGCGCGGCCACGGAGAACGGCCGTGAAGTGGTGCTCGGCACCGTGTTCATGCTGATCGGCGAAAACAGCCGCACCGTGTCCCAGGCCGTCGCCAGCAAGCTGGAACAGATCAACCGATCGCTGCCCAAAGGCGTGATCGCGGTGCCGGTGTACGACCGCACGCACCTCGTGGACAAAGCCATCGCTACCGTGAAAAAGAACCTGATTGAAGGTGCGATTCTGGTGATCGCAATTCTGTTCCTGTTCCTGGGCAACATCCGTGCGGCATTGATTACCGCGATGGTGATTCCGCTGTCGATGCTGTTCACTTTCACCGGCATGTTCAGCAACAAGGTCAGCGCCAACCTGATGAGCCTGGGGGCCCTCGACTTCGGCATCATCGTCGACGGCGCGGTGGTGATTGTCGAAAACACCCTGCGACGGCTGGCCCATGCGCAGCAGCATCACGGACGATTGCTGACCCGTTCCGAGCGCTTCCATGAAGTGTTTGCGGCGGCCAAAGAGGCGCGGAGACCGCTGATATTCGGTCAGTTGATCATCATGGTCGTGTACCTGCCGATCTTCGCCTTGAGCGGCGTCGAAGGGAAAATGTTCCACCCGATGGCGTTCACGGTGGTGATCGCGTTGCTCGGCGCCATGCTGCTGTCGGTGACCTTTGTGCCGGCGGCGATTGCGTTGTTTGTCACCGGCAAGGTCAAGGAAGAAGAGGGCATCGTGATGCGCGGTGCGCGCCGGGTGTATGCGCCGGCGCTGGCGTGGGTGATGAACCATCGCGCCGTGGCGGTGGGCGCAGCGCTGGGTGTGATCGTGCTCAGCGGCGTGCTGACCAGCCGCATGGGCAGCGAGTTTGTGCCGAGCCTCAGTGAAGGTGATTTCGCCCTGCAAGCCTTACGTGTGCCGGGCACCAGCCTCACGCAATCGGTGGACATGCAGCAGCGTCTGGAGACGTTGATCCTCAACAAAGTGCCGGAAGTCGAGCGGGTGTTCGCCCGCACCGGCACCGCGGAAATCGCCTCCGACCCGATGCCGCCGAACATCTCCGACAGCTACGTGATGCTCAAGCCAAAAGAGCAATGGCCGGACCCGGGCAAGTCTCGCGAAACCCTGATGGCGGAACTGCAACAGGCCGCTGCGACGTTGCCGGGCAGCAACTATGAACTGTCGCAGCCGATCCAGTTGCGCTTCAACGAATTGATCTCCGGTGTGCGCAGCGACGTCGCGGTCAAAGTGTTCGGCGATGACATGGACGTGCTCAACGCCACGGCAGCGAAGATTGCCGCCGCGATGCAGAAGGTCAACGGTGCGTCCGAGGTCAAGGTCGAACAAACCACCGGGCTGCCGGTGCTGACCATCAACATCGACCGCGACAAGGCAGCGCGTTACGGGCTCAACATTGGCGATGTGCAGGACACCATTGCCGTCGCGGTGGGTGGGCGTCAGGCCGGCACGCTGTATGAGGGCGACCGACGGTTCGACATGGTGGTGCGATTGTCCGATGCCATGCGCAAGGACATCGACGGTTTGTCGGCGCTGTTGATTCCGGTGCCGGCACCGCTCAATGCCGCGGCCGATCAGATTGGTTTTATTGCCTTGAAGGAAGTCGCCAGCCTTGATCTGGTGCTGGGACCCAATCAGGTCAGCCGTGAGAACGGCAAGCGCCTGGTGATCGTCAGCGCCAACGTGCGCGGGCGCGATATCGGTTCGTTCGTCGCAGAGGCGGGCGAGGTGATCGAGCGAGAGGTGCAGGTGCCCGCGGGTTACTGGACAAGTTGGGGCGGGCAGTTCGAGCAACTGCAATCGGCGGCCAAGCGCCTGCGGATCGTGGTGCCGGTGGCGTTGCTGCTGGTGTTCGGGTTGCTGTTCATGATGTTCAACAACCTCAAGGATGGCTTGCTGGTGTTCACCGGGATTCCGTTTGCGTTGACCGGCGGGGTCATGGCGCTGTGGTTGCGGGATATTCCGTTGTCGATCTCGGCGGGGGTGGGCTTCATCGCGCTGTCGGGGGTCGCGGTGCTTAACGGGCTGGTGATGATCGCGTTCATCCGCAACCTGCGGGAGGAGGGGCGTTCACTGTCTGATGCGATCAACGTTGGAGCGCTGACACGTTTGCGCCCGGTGTTGATGACGGCGCTGGTGGCGTCCCTGGGCTTTATTCCGATGGCCCTGGCGACCGGTACTGGCGCGGAAGTGCAGCGACCGCTCGCAACCGTAGTGATCGGTGGAATCCTGTCCTCCACCATCCTGACGTTGCTGATCTTGCCGGCGTTGTATCAGCTCGCCCATCGCCGCGATGAGGACACGATCCCCACCCAACCGTGAACACAAACCCTGTGGCGAGGGAGCTTGCTCCCGCTGGACTGCGCAGCAGGCCCCGCTTTTCAGATGAAGAGCGGGGGCCGCTTCGCGCCCCAGCGGGAGCAAGCTCCCTCGCCACAGTTCTTTCTCAGGCCTGACCTGCCTACCCCACATAACGGATATGTAATTTGTGCGCCACCGTCACGAAAGGTTCGGATTGTTACCTTGATTCCGTCAGCTACCAAACGAGGAATCAAACATGAAATTTGCACACATCAGTACCTTTGCAGCAGCGTTGGCGATGTCTTCTCTGGCCTTGGCCGAAGGCGGCGGTGACCGAACGTTCCAACGCATGATGACTGCCAATGACCGATCCGTAGAGCTGTTCGTCGCAAAGGAAAAGGCGCGCGACCCGGTCGTCGTCAATGAAAAGAAAGACGACAACACCAACGACTTGTAAGCGCATCGCACTTGAACAGGCCTGTCATCGAGTCCCGATGCCGGGCTTTTTTTTGAGCCAGGATTGGAAGGGAGTGGATATGAAAGTACTTCAGTTGATGACGTTCGCCGGCATGCTGGCGATGTCCCTGAATGTGTTTGCCGAGGGGGGTGGTGACCGGACGTTCGAGCGGGCGCTGAGTGCTAACACCAAAGCCATGGAGCAGTACGCGGCCAACCAGGGAAAACCGGCGCCGCAGGTCAAGGACTACGAATACGGAATGAAGCTGGACGTGGCTAAAGTGGTCAGCGTTGTGCGTCCGCAAGTGGCTTGCGCTGTGGTGCCTGCCGCCATGACCTATGAAGACTCGAAAGGCCAACTCAACACCATCAGATACACCGTGGCGGGGGATTGCCGCAATCGCGGCAGCTGACACCGCCCTGATGGCCAGGGCCGGATTCCCTGCAGGCGCTGCCGAACCTTCGGCAACGCCTGCAGGTTTTACTCAGGCATAAAAAAGGCGCCCCGAAGGACGCCAAAGATTCACCTCTTACCAAAGGAGCAAGGAGCTTCTAAAGGTGAATGTGTATCAGCCGCTTGATCAGAGAATCGCCAACGGGTACTCGACAATCACCCGCACTTCATTCAAATCCGATTCAAATGCCGTGGCGCGCGTCGTGGCCTGGCGCAAACGCAGCGACAGGTCTTTCATCGAACCACTCTGCACCACGTATTTGACTTCGACGTCACGTTCCCAGCGCTTCTGGTCGGTCAGTGGATTGCCGTCAGCATCGCGGCGCATGTACACGGCGTTGGCGTTGGTGTAATCGGCGTCGGTGCCTCGGGCGTAACGAGTCATGAACGAGAGCCCCGGTACGCCGTAAGTAGTCATGTCGAGGTCGTAGCGCGCCATCCACGAACGTTCCTTGGGCGAGTTGAAGTCGTTGTACTGGATGGAGTTGTCGAGGAAGATCGAGTCGGATTGACGCAGGTAATCGAAGTCGTCGTTGCCGTTGTTGCGCTGGTGTGAAAGCGCAACGGAGTGCGCGCCGAGTTTCACGCCGACCCGGCCGCTCCAGATGTTGTTGTCGAACTTGCCGAGCAGTTGTTTGCCTTCGTCGACCGCCTTGTAATAGTTCAGGCCGCCAAACAGTGACAGGTCATCCGATAGCGGATAGGTCCAGGCAGTGCCGGCGTAGTACTGATTCCAGGCATCCTTGAGGCGGCTGGAGTACAGGCTGAAGCTGAGGTTCTTGTTCAGTGCATAGTCGCCGCCACCGTAAGCGATCCATGGCGAATTGACCGGGCCGGCATAAAACGTGGCGAAGTTCTCGCGCATATCGCTGGACACGGGTTGGCTCATCGCATGCAGCCGACCGCCCTGAACCGACAGACCCTCGAGGCTGGTGTTGACCGCCGTCACACCGCGAAAGCTCTCCGGCAGCAATCGCGAGTCACCTGCCGCCACCACCGGGTTGGCCGGGAACACGTCACCGACCTTGACCACCGTATCGAAGGCTCGCACTTTGGCGGCTCCACCGACCTTGGTGTACTCGTCCCGCGCCTCGCCATCACTGTTGACGGGCAGCACATCAAACGAACTACGGCCACCGTTGCGCCCGTCACCGGTGTCGAGCTTCAAGCCGATCATCGCAAACGCATCGACACCGACGCCGACAGTGCCTTGGGTAAACCCGGATTCGAACTTGCTGATCACTGCATGGGCCCAGGTTTCTGAATAACCATTGCCGGTGGGGCTGGACTGGCCATTGCGGTGATCACGGTTGAAGTAGAAATTACGGTTGAGCACCGTCAGGCTGCTGCCCTCGATAAACCCTTCGGCTTTATCATCCGCCATTACCATGGACGGTCCGGAGCCGACCACCACCGCTAAAGCGGCCATCGACATTTTTGTATTGTTAACCATCAATCACTCCTTGGGTTCGGCAGACGGGAACGTGCTTCGGCGTGGGTTTTATTGTTCGGCGGAGAAGGCCCGCCGGCATGGTCGCCGGGTGACATCGTTGCAAGCTGCGGATAACGCCAAGGTGATGGGGGAATTACAATTTCGTTATGTGGCTGGAGTAACAGCCCTGAGCATTCAGGTCAGGGCTGCGAGCTGTTCGATTGTCTGCGGAAAGCGTTCAACCAGACGTATCAGGGTCGTGGCTTGGGCATTGGGTATTGCCCGTCCCTGTTCCCAGTTCTCAAGGGTTCGGGTGTTGGTGCGCAGATACATGGCGAACACTGGCCGGGAGAGGTTGAGCTGTTGGCGTATGGCAACCACTTCCTCGGCCGTGATGGGCATCAGTTTTGGCAGCTGGACCTTGTGGGTGCGCAGAGTGATCTTGCCTTGGCGCTCTTCGGCCAGCGCTTCGAGGCCATCCATCAGTTCGGAAAAAATGTCACGTTTCATAGTGGGATCTCGTGTTGATTTCTCTATCTAGCGCTTGTCTGAAAATGTTTTTCTGGGAGGGCGACAGGTCGTCTTGCTCGTTTTTGCTATACACGGTGAACAGCCAGAATTGATCGAAGCCTGACCACCCGTAATAAATCACCCGCAATCCGCCGCGCTTGCCCTTGCCTCGTCGTTGATCGCAGAAGCGGATTTTGCGCAGCCCACCGGTGCCCTCAATGAGATCGCCCGCTTCTGGATTCTTCAGCAACTCCAGTTGAAAGCTGCGAAACAGATCGTCATCCAGGTACTCGTCTCGATGTTTCTGGAACATACGTAATTCGATGAAAAGAGCATCCATGTTCTGTACGCTACCTACGTATAGTTTTGTCTCGATAAACGAATAGGTCAAGGCATTGAAGCCATCCTTTTCATTCCCGTTTTCAACGGTAGACCCCGGTTGTAAAAACACCTGTAGGACGAATCGACCCGTGCGGTGAGAGCGTTCGATAAAAGAGAGGGGATACTTCGCAGTGGGACTGACCTCTGAGGCGGTGCATAAAACGATGCCTGAACATCACGATCCCACAAACGCAAAAACGGCACCCGAAGGTGCCGTTTCTGTTTTCTACCGAGTGTCGCTATGCGATCAGCCCGCCAGACCCGCCTGCTGAACCAGGGTCAGCAATGGCTGCGGGTAGACGCCGAGGAAGAATGCCACCAGAGCGATGGCCAGCAGCATCACGCCGCCTGCACGTTGTTCCCAGTGCAGTTGCGCATCGTGGCGGCGCAGGTTCGGTTCGATCAGGTACAAGGTGACCATGACGCGCAGGTAGTAGAAGACGCCGATGGCGCTGCCCAGTACCAGGGAACCGACCAGCCACCATTGGTGCGACTCGACACCGGTGGCGATGATGTAGAACTTGCCGATGAAGCCCGCGGTGAGCGGGATACCGGCCAGGGACAGCATCATCACGGTCATGACGGCGGTCAGGTACGGACGGCGCCAGAACAGGCCGCGGTATTCGTACAGGGCATCGGCGTCACGGCCGTTGTACGGCGAGGACATCAGCGTGATCACGCCGAACGCGCCGAGGCTGGTGATGACGTAGGTGACCAGGTACACGCCGATGGCTTCCACGGCCAGACCCTTGCTTGCCACCAAGGCAATCAGCAGGTAACCGAAGTGAGCGATGGACGAGTAACCCAGCAGACGCTTGAGGTTGCTCTGGGTCAGTGCCAGCAGGTTACCGAACAGGATCGACGCAATGGCGATGATGGTCAGCACGTCGCTCAGCACACCGCTGCTTGCCGCCGGGGAGATCTGGAACAGACGCACCATCACCGCGAACACAGCCACTTTGGATGCGGTCGCCAGGAACGCCGCCACCGGTGCCGGAGCACCTTCGTAGACGTCCGGGGTCCAGAGGTGGAACGGAACCAGCGACAGTTTGAACGCCAGACCGATCAGCATCATGCCCAGGCCCAGTTGTGCCAGCGAGCTTGGCAGGCCGGTGGCCGCGAGGGCCTGGCCGATACCGACGAAGCTCAGGCTGCCGGAGTCGGCGTAGAGCAGGGCCATGCCGAACAACAGGAACGCCGAACCGGCCGCCGACAGCACCATGTACTTGATACCGGCTTCCAGCGAGCGCTTGTTGAAGAAGGCATAAGCCACCAGACCGTAGACCGGCACCGAAAGCAGTTCCAGACCGATGAACAACCCGGCCAGGTGCTGCGCGCTGACCAGGACCAGGCCACCGGCGGCGGCCATCAGGATCAGCAGGTAAAGTTCTTCACGGTTGCCCGGGTAACCCGAACCGCCATCGCCAAGGTAGGCGTGGGCGAGGGTTACACAGGCGAGGGTGGCGACCAGGATCAGCGCCATGTACAGGCAAGCGAAGGTGTCGATCTGCAGCAACGGAGTCACGGCCAGGGGCGCGACTTTCAGGGCTGGCAGGATCGACAGCAACGCCAGGTTCAGACCCGCCACGGAGATCAGGAAGGTCTGTGAGTGGTTGCGGCGCCAGGCGATTGCCAGCATCACCACGATGATCGTGGCGCTGGTGATCAACAACGGCGCAAGCGCAATAAAGTGTTGAGTCGTGAATTCCATAGCGCTCTTACCGGGCCGAAGCGAGTTGAGTGAAGGCGGTGCCGAGCCATTGCTGCACGCCATGCATCGTCGCAGCAGAGGTATCGAGGAACGGTTGCGGGTACACGCCGATGTAAATCAGCAGTGCCGCCAGACCGACCACCATGATCAGTTCGCGACCATCCATGCCATGCAGCACCGCGTCCGATTTGGACGGGCCGAAGTAGGCACGGTGGATCATGATCAGCGAGTAGACCGAACCGAACACCAGACCGGACGTCGCGATGATCGTGATCCATGGGGCGGCCGGGAACGTGCCGATCAGGATCAGGAACTCACCCACAAAGTTACCGGTACCCGGCAAGCCCAGGGACGCGGCGGCAAAGAACAGGCTGATGGCAGGCAGGTAAGCGATCTTCGACCACAGGCCACCCATTTCACGCATGTCGCGGGTGTGGGTGCGTTCGTACAACTGACCGCTGAGGATAAAGAGTGCCGCGGCCGACAGACCGTGCGCCAGCATCTGCATCACCGCGCCCTGCAGCGCCAGTTGGCTGCCGGAGTAGATGCCGATCAACACGAAGCCCATGTGGGAAACGGAGGAGTAGGCGATCAGACGCTTGATGTCGGTTTGGGCGAAGGCCAGGAACGCACCGTAGAAGATCCCGATCAGACCCAGGGTCATGGCAATCGGCGCGAACTCGGCCGAGGCATTCGGGAACAGCGGCAGGGCGAAACGCAGCAGACCGTAAGCCGCCGTCTTCAACAAGATACCGGCCAGGTCGACCGAACCCGCTGTTGGTGCCTGGGCGTGAGCGTCAGGCAGCCAGGAGTGGAACGGCACCACCGGCAGCTTCACCGCGAAGGCGATGAAGAAGCCGAGCATCAGGATGTACTCGGTGGTGAGCGACATCTTGGTTTTCAGCAGGTCGGCATAGTTGAACGTGATCACGCCGGTGCTGTTGAAGTTGACCAACACCAGACCCAGGATCGCCACCAACATGATCAGGCCGGACGCCTGAGTGAAGATGAAGAACTTGGTCGCCGCGTAGATCCGGGTTTTCTTGCCGTCCGAAGAACTGTGACCCCAGAGCGCGATGAGGAAGTACATCGGCACCAGCATCATTTCCCAGAAGAAGAAGAACATGAACAGGTCGAGGGCGAGGAACACGCCGACGACACCGCCCAGGATCCACATCAGGTTCAAGTGGAAGAAGCCAACGTGACGCTGGATCTCTTTCCACGAGCAGAGTACCGAGAGGATACCCAGCAGACCGGTCAGCAGGATCATCAGCAGCGACAGGCCATCGAGCGCCAGGTGCACGCTGATGCCGAAGCGCTCGATCCAGATGTGCTTGAACTCAAGCGCCCAGGTCGGATCGGCGCCAGGCGCCGGAGCAAATGAATAATTACCGTGGGCCCACAGCCAGAGGCCGAGCGCGAGTTCCAGGGTCATGGTCAACAGCGCAATCCAGCGGGGGAGGGTAGCGCCGAAGCGCTCACCCATCCAGCACAGCAGGCCGCCGATGAAGGGGATCAGGATTAGCCAAGGCAGAATCATGACGGGCTCAATTCCTTTCGCAAGTTCGCAAGGTTCATATTCAGACCGCTACCAGCACGATGGCGCCGATGACCAGCACGGAGCCGGCTGCCATCGATGCCGCGTACCAACGCAGTTGACCGGTTTCGGTACGGCTCAGGGCGGTGTGACCGCCTTTGGCCATACGCGGGATCAGACCGATGGTCTGGTCGAGCGGGTCTTTGCGCAGTGCGTGGCTGATCGCAAGGTATGGCTTGACGAACAGTTTGTCGTAGATCCAGTCGAAGCCCCAGGCAGCGAACCACCAGGCCGAAAGGAAGCGGCCGATGCCGCTGTTGGCGATTGCAGTGACGAAACGACGCTTGCCGAGGAACAGCAGCGCGGCCAGCAGGATACCGGCCAGGGCGATGGCGCCCGAGGCGATTTCCAGGCTGTGCTTGGCTTCGCCGCCGGCATGGCCGACGCTTTCCGGCAGCACGCCGTGCAGCGGTGGAACGATCATCGCGCCGACGAAGGTCGACAGCACGATCAGCACCGACAGCGGCAGCCAGTGAGCGATGCCGTGACCGGCGTGCGCTTCAGTCTTCGCTTCACCGTGGAACGCGATGAAGATCAGGCGGAAGGTGTACAGCGAAGTCATGAACGCGCCGACCAGACCTGCGTAGAGCAGACCGTGGTTGCCGCTGGCAAACGCTTCCCAGAGGATTTCGTCCTTGGAGTAGAAGCCTGCGGTCACCAGTGGCAGGGCGGACAGTGCCGCGCCGCCGACGATGAAGCTGGCGTAGGCCAGCGGCAGTTTCTTCCACAGGCCGCCCATCTTGAAGATGTTCTGCTCATGGTGGCAGGCAACGATCACCGCACCGGACGCAAGGAACAACAGTGCCTTGAAGAAGGCGTGGGTCATCAGGTGGAAAATCGCGCCATCCCATGCGCCAACGCCCAGCGCCAGGAACATGTAGCCGATCTGGCTCATGGTCGAGTAGGCGAGGATACGTTTGATGTCGGTCTGGACCAGTGCGGCAAAACCGGCGAGTACCAGGGTTACGCCGCCGACGATGCCAACGAGCTGCAGGATGTCCGGCGCCAACGCAAACAGGCCGTGGGTACGGGCAATCAGGTAGACGCCCGCGGTCACCATCGTTGCGGCGTGGATCAGTGCCGAAACAGGGGTAGGACCGGCCATTGCGTCCGCCAGCCAGGTTTGCAGTGGCAGTTGCGCGGATTTACCGACAGCGCCGCCCAGCAGCATCAGGGTGGCCATGACCATCCAGAAGTCGCCGGCCTGGAATTTCTGCGGTGCCAGCACCAGCAGTTCCTGGATGTTCAGCGTGCCCAACTGTTGGAACAGGATGAACAGGCCGATCGCCATGAACACGTCGCCGATACGGGTCACGATGAAGGCTTTGAGTGCCGCGTTACCGTTGTTGCGGTTGCTGTAGTAGAAACCGATCAACAGGTACGAGCACAGGCCCACGCCTTCCCAACCGAAGTACAGGAACAACAGGTTATCGCCCAGGACCAGGAACAGCATGCTGGCGATAAACAGGTTGGTGTAGGCGAAGAAGCGCGAGTAACCGGCTTCACCGCGCATGTACCAGGACGCGAACAGGTGGATCAGGAAGCCGACACCGACGACCACGCCGAGCATGGTCACGGACAGGCCATCCAGGTACAGCGCGAAGTTCGGCGTGAAGCCTTCCACCGCCATCCACTGCCACAACACTTGCGTGTAGTGACCGCCTTCAGGCGGGGCGACGTTGAATTGCCAGATCACGTAGGCCGTGACAATGGCAGACAAGCCGATGGAACCGACGCCAATCAGCGCCGACAGGTTTTCCGAGAAGCGGCCGCGTGAGAACGACAGCAGCAGGAAACCTATGAGAGGGAATACGAAAGTCAGATAGAGAAGATTCATCCGCGCATCTCGCTGGCAGCGTCGATATCGAGAGTGTGGAAGCGGCGATACAGCTGCAACAGAATCGCCAGGCCAATACTGGCCTCGGCGGCTGCCAGGCTGATCACCAGGATGAACATGATCTGTCCATCCGGCTGACCCCAGCGGCTACCGGCGACGATGAAGGCCAAGGCGGAGGCATTCATCATGATCTCCAGGCTCATCAGCACGAAGAGAATGTTGCGCCGGACCATCAGGCCGACCAGACCGAGGCAGAACAAGATGCCGGCGACCGCCAGACCATGCTCCAAAGGGATAGCAGGCATCGTCATTGCTCCTTGGCTTCGTTGCGGCCCAAGTGGAACGCCGTGACGGCTGCGGCAAGCAGCAGCATCGAGGCGAGTTCGACCACCAGCAGATAAGGACCGAACAGGCTGATGCCCACGGCCTTGGCGTCTACGGTGGTGTGGCCGATGGCCTGGCCGCTGGCGTCGCTGAACAGTACGTACAACAGTTCAACCAGCAGCAGGGTGCCGAGGGCGACCGGTCCGAGCCAGATGCCGGGCTTGAGCCAGACGCGCTCTTGCTGAACCGAGGCCGGGCCCAGGTTCAGCATCATCACCACGAACACGAACAGCACCATGATGGCGCCAGCGTAGGCGATCACTTCCAGCACACCGGCAAACGGTGCGCCGAGGGCGAAGAACGTCATGGCCACGGCGATCAGCGAAATGATCAGGTAGAGCAGGGCGTGCACAGGGTTAGTGTTGGTGATCACGCGAAGCGTGGACACCACAGCGATACCCGATGCGAAATAGAAAGCGAATTCCATCTTTCTTCCTTAAGGCAGCAAGCTCTTCACGTTGATCGGCTGGGCTTCATTCTGCGCGGAGCCTTTAGGCTTCCCGGCAATCGCCATACCTGCAACACGATAGAAGTTGTAATCAGGGTTTTTACCGGGGCCGGAGATCAGCAGATCTTCTTTCTCGTAAACCAGGTCCTGACGTTTGAACTCGGCCATCTCGAAATCCGGTGTCAGCTGGATCGCGGTGGTCGGGCAGGCTTCCTCGCAGAGGCCGCAGAAAATGCAGCGCGAGAAGTTGATGCGGAAGAAGTCCGGGTACCAGCGACCGTCTTCGGTTTCAGCTTTCTGCAGCGAGATGCAGCCAACCGGGCACGCCACGGCGCACAGGTTGCAGGCGACACAACGCTCTTCGCCATCAGGGTCGCGGGTCAGGACGATACGGCCACGAAAGCGCGGCGGCAGGTACACGGCTTCTTCCGGGTACTGCAGCGTGTCGCGCTTGCGGAAGGCATGGCCGAAGATCATCACCAGGCTGCGAAGCTGGGTGAAGAAGCCATGCACGATGTCAAATATGTACTTCATGATTCTCTATCCTCACTGAGCCGCGACGGCGGGCGTGTTGAGCAACACGATCGCAGCGGTCACCAGCATGTTGACGAGGGTCAGCGGCAGGCAGAACTTCCAGCTGAAATCCATCACTTGGTCATACCGTGGGCGCGGGATCGAGGCGCGCAGCAGGATGAAGAACATGATGAAGAACGCGGTTTTGAGCGCGAACCAGATGAACGGGATCTGCGGCAGAATGCCGAACGGACCGTGCCAGCCACCGAAGAACAAGGTCACCAGCAGCGCCGAAATCAACACGATGCCGATGTACTCGCCGACGAAGAACATGCCCCATTTCATGCCGGCATATTCAATGTGGTAACCGTCGGCCAGTTCCTGCTCCGCTTCCGGCTGGTCGAACGGGTGACGGTGAGTTACGGCGACGCCGGCGATGAAGAAGGTCAGGAAACCGAAGATCTGCGGAATCACGAACCACAGGTTCTGCGCCTGGTATTCAACGATGTCGCGCATGTTGAACGAGCCGACCTGGATCACGATGCCCATCAGCGACAGGCCCATGAACACTTCGTACGACACGGTTTGCGCCGAGGCCCGCAAGCTGCCCAGCAGGGCGAACTTGTTGTTACTGGACCAGCCGGCAAACAGCACCGCGTAGACCGACAGACCGGCCATGGCGAAGAAGAACAGGATGCCGATGTTGATGTCCGCCACACCCCAGGTCGGGGTGATCGGGATGATCGCGAAGGCAATCAGCAAGGCGCTCATGGCCACGACCGGTGCCAGGGTGAAGATCACCTTGTCGGCGAACGGTGGCGTCCAGTCTTCCTTGAAGAACATCTTGATCATGTCGGCTGCAATCTGGAATGCGCCGAACGGGCCGACGCGGTTCGGACCGTAACGGTCCTGCCAGAGGGCGAGCAGACGACGCTCGACCCAGCTCAGCAGCGCGCCGCACACCACCACGGCGAGCAGAATCACGATGGCCTTGAGGACCGCGATGATCACGTCAATCACTTCAGGCGTGAACCAGGTCATTGAGCTGCCTCCTGCAGACCGTCAACGGTTTTGCCAAAGATCGCTGGCGGAATGCCGGCGATACCGGCCGGCAGTGCGACCAGACCGGCACCCAGCTCTTCGTTGATGCGCAGCGGCAGACGCAAGGTCTGGCCGGCCACGTTCAAGCTGAGCAGGGCGCCGTCATTGACACCCAGGCGATCGGCTTCGGATTTGGCCAGCGACACGTAAGCGGCCGGGATGCGTTCCTGAACCGGCGCGGCTTTGGAAGAGGTCTCTTCGCTGCCGAACAGGTGGAAGAACGGCACAACCTGCCAGGTGCCCGGCGCCGGGTTGAATGCACGTGGAACAGCCGCGAACCAGTTCAGCGAATCACCGGTGCTTTCGATCAGGCGGGTGCCCGGGTCGCCAGCGCGGATGTGACCACCGACTTCGTCCTGGAACTTGTTCCAGGCTTGCGGCGAGTTCCAGCCCGGAGACCAGGCGAATGGCACTTGCTGACGCGGTTCGACCGAGCCCGAGTAACCTTCCATGGAGAAGGAGAACGCGGTGTCGATGTCCTGGGAAGTACGCGGTTCGTGCACGCTGATGTCGGCGCGCATGGCGGTACGGCCGGAGTAACGCAGCGGTTCGCGAGCCAGTTTCAGGCCTTTGATGCGGAACGCGGCGGACGGCGCAGCGTCGACGATGCCCGCCAGTTGCGGTGTGCTGGCGGCGACGGCGGCGGTGACGTGGTCCAGTTGGGTCCAGTCGATCGGCTGGTTCAACAGGGTGGCGCGCAGGGCATGCAGCCAGCGCCAGCCTTCGTGAACCAGGATGCTCGCGTCGAGGTAAGTCGGGTCGAACACCTGGAAGAAGCGCTGGGCGCGACCTTCCTGGCTGACCAACGTACCGTCGCCTTCAGCGAAGCTGGCCGCTGGCAGAACCAGGTGCGCGCGATCGCTGGTGGCGGTTTTCTGATGGTCTGCAACGATCACCACTTTCGCGGCGGTCAGGGCAGCATCAACCTTGGCTTTGTCGGTGCGGGTGTACAGATCGTTTTCCAGCACGACGAGGGCGTCGGCCTTGCCGTCGATCACCGCTTGCAGCGCTGCGTCGACCGAGTCACCACCGAGCATGGCCAGGCCGAGGCTGTTGGCCTCTGGCACGATCAGGCTGATGGAACCGTTCTTCTCGCGCAGCTTCAAGGCTTTGGCGATGTTGGCGGCGGCTTCGATCAGGGCTTTGGAGCCCAGGGAAGTGCCGGCAATGATCAGCGGGCGCTTGGCCGCGAGCAGGGCGTCGGCGATGCGCTTGGCCAGTTCGAGGGCTTCAGCATCGAGGCCTTCAACCGCCGGGGCGCTGGCGTCGAGGGCGTGAGCCACGGCGAAACCGATGCGCGCCAGGTCGTCTGGAGCGGCGTGAACGCATTCTTCAGCGATGTCGTCGAGCTTGGTTTCAGCCAGGCTGGCGATGAACAGCGGGTTCAGCGCGTGCTGACCGATGTTCTTCACTGCCGCGTCGAGCCAAGGCTGAACGCGCATGGCATCGGCCATGTCTTCGGCTTTGCCTTTGACCGATTGACGCAGGGACAGGGCCATACGTGCAGCGGTCTGGGTCAGGTCTTCGCCGAGGACGAAAATCGCATCGTGGTCTTCGATGTCGCGCATGTTCGGGATCGGCAGCGGGCTGTCTTTCAACACCTGCATGACCAGGCGAATGCGTTCCAGCTCGGCGGCTTCGATACCGGAGTAGAAGTGCTCGGCGCCGACCAGTTCGCGCAACGCGTAGTTGCTTTCGAGGCTGGCACGTGGCGAACCGATACCGACAATGTTGCGACCACGCAGCAGGTCGGCGGCTTTATCCAGCGCTTCGTCCAGGCCCAGCTTGGCGCCGTTGGCCAGCAATGGCTGACGCGGGCGGTCTTCGCGGTTGACGTAGCCATAGCCGAAACGGCCACGGTCGCACAGGAAGTACTGGTTGACCGAACCGTTGAAGCGGTTTTCGATACGACGCAGTTCACCGTAGCGCTCGCCCGGGGAGATGTTGCAACCGCTGGAGCAGCCATGGCAGATGCTCGGCGAGAACTGCATGTCCCACTTGCGGTTGTAGCGCTCGGAGTGAGTCTTGTCGGTGAACACACCGGTCGGGCAGACCTCGGTGAGGTTGCCGGAGAACTCGCTTTCCAGGGTGCCGTCTTCAACGCGACCGAAGTACACGTTGTCGTGGGCGCCGAACACACCGAGGTCGGTGCCGCCGGCGTAATCCTTGTAGAAGCGCACGCAGCGGTAGCAAGCGATGCAGCGGTTCATTTCGTGGGAAATGAACGGGCCCAGTTGCTGGTTCTGGTGAGTGCGCTTGGTGAAGCGATAACGGCGCTCGTTGTGGCCGGTCATCACGGTCATGTCTTGCAGGTGGCAGTGACCGCCTTCTTCACAGACCGGGCAGTCGTGAGGGTGGTTGGTCATCAGCCATTCGACGACGCTGGCGCGAAACACTTTCGCTTCTTCGTCGTCGATGGAGATCCAGCTGCCGTCGGTGGCGGGGGTCATGCAGGACATGACGATCCGACCACGCTTGTCGTTCTCGTCGGTGTACTGCTTGACCGCGCACTGGCGGCAAGCGCCAACGCTGCCTAGGGCTGGGTGCCAGCAGAAATAAGGGATATCGAGGCCTAGCGACAGACATGCCTGTAACAGGTTGTCTGCCCCATCGACTTCGAGCTCTTTGCCGTCTACGTGGATAGTGGCCATGGTTCAAAGTTCTTCGTTGGCCCGGTGTCAGCGGGCGTGGCTAATGGAATCTTGTTATTCGCGTGAATCAACACAGCCGTTTACGGCGTCATCACACGACAAAGCGAAGGGCACGGACCCTTCGCTTTTTTAAGCGTTTACGCGCCGACTACGATCGGCCTTGCCAGAGGCGGGACGACGGCGCTGGTGGGCGCGATGCCGGCTTCGAACTCGTGGCGGAAGTATTTGATTGCGCTGCCCAACGGCTCCACGGCGCCCGGTGCGTGAGCACAGAAGGTCTTGCCTGGGCCGAGGAAACCGACCAGACCCAGCAGGGTCTCGATATCGCCGGCTTGCCCTTCACCGTTTTCGATGGCGCGCAGAAGCTTGACGCTCCACGGCAAACCGTCACGGCACGGGGTGCAGAAACCGCACGATTCACGGGAGAAGAACTCTTCCATGTTGCGCAGCAGGGACACCATGTTGACGCTGTCGTCCACCGCCATGGCCAGGCCGGTACCCATACGGGTGCCCACTTTGGCGATGCCGCCGGCGTACATTTGTGCGTCCAGGTGTTCCGGCAACAGGAAACCGGTACCGGCGCCGCCTGGCTGCCAGCACTTGAGCTTGAAGCCATCGCGCATGCCGCCGGCGTAGTCTTCGAACAACTCGCGACCGGTGACGCCGAACGGCAATTCCCACAGGCCCGGGTTCTTGACCTTGCCGGAGAAGCCCATGAGCTTGGTGCCCATGTCTTCGCTGCCTTCGCGGGCCAACGATTTGTACCAGTCCACGCCGTCGGCAATGATCGCCGGCACGTTGCACAGGGTTTCAACGTTGTTCACGCAAGTTGGCTTGCCCCACACGCCAACGGCGGCAGGGAAGGGCGGCTTGGAGCGCGGGTTGGCGCGACGGCCTTCCAGGGAGTTGATCAGTGCGGTTTCTTCACCGCAGATGTAACGCCCGGCGCCGGTGTGGACGAACAGCTCGAAATCGAAGCCGCTGCCCAGGATGTTCTTGCCCAGCAGACCGGCTGCCTTGGCTTCTTCCACGGCACGGTTGAGGTGCTTGGCGGCGGTGGTGTATTCGCCACGCAGGAAAATGTAGCCACGGTAGGTTTTCAGCGCGCGAGCACTGATCAGCATGCCTTCGATCAGCAGATGGGGCAGTTGCTCCATCAGCATGCGGTCTTTCCAGGTGTTCGGTTCCATCTCGTCCGCGTTGCACAGCAGGTAGCGGATGTTGATGGATTCGTCTTTGGGCATCAGGCCCCACTTCACGCCCGTGGGGAAGCCTGCACCGCCGCGACCTTTAAGGCCGGCGTCTTTCACGGTCTGGACGATGTCGTCCTGAGCCATGTCAGCGAACGCTTTGCGCGCTGCCGCGTAACCGTTCTTGGCCTGGTACTCGTCGAGCCAGACAGCTTCGCCGTCGTCGCGCAGACGCCAGGTCAGCGGGTGAGTCTCGGCCGAACGCTTGATGCGGTTGGCTGGACCGAAGGAAGTCAGGGTCATACGTAGCCCTCGAGCAATTTGGCAACGCCGGCAGGCTGCACATCGCCGAAAGTGTCGTCGTCGATCATCAACGCCGGCGCCTTGTCACAGTTGCCGAGGCAGCAGACCGGCAGCAGGGTGAAACGACCGTCGGCGGTGGTCTGACCCAGGCCGATACCCAGATTGCTCTGGATTTCGCTGACCACCGATTCATGGCCGCCGATGTAGCAGACCATGCTGTCGCAGACGCGAATGATGTGACGGCCCACTGGCTGACGGAAGATCTGGCTATAGAACGTCGCCACGCCTTCAACGTCGCTCGCCGGGATGCCGAGGATCTCGCCGATGGCGTAGAGCGCGCCGTCAGGCACCCAGCCACGTTCCTTCTGGACGATCTTCAGGGCTTCGATCGACGCCGCGCGCGGGTCTTCGTAGTGATGCAGCTCGTGCTCGATGGCCGAGCGCTCGGTTTCACTCAAGGTGAAACGGTCTGTCTGGATAAGCGTGCTGTTCATGCTTAGCGGTCCACGTCGGCCATAACGAAATCGATACTACCCAGGTACGCGATCAAGTCCGCGACCATGCTGCCTTTGATCACCGAAGGGATCTGCTGCAGGTGCGGGAAGCTTGGGGTGCGAATCCGGGTGCGGTAGCTCATGGTGCCGCCATCGCTCGTCAGGTAATAACTGTTGATGCCCTTGGTCGCTTCGATCATCTGGAAGGATTCGTTGGCCGGCATGACCGGGCCCCACGAAACTTGCAGGAAGTGCGTGATCAGGGTCTCGATGTGCTGCAGCGTGCGTTCTTTCGGTGGCGGCGTGGTCAGCGGGTGATCCGCCTTGTACGGGCCTTCCGGCATGTTGCGCATGCACTGCTCGATGATCTTGATGCTCTGGCGCATTTCTTCGACGCGCACGATGCAACGATCGTAGGCATCGCCATTGACGGCCAGCGGCACTTCGAATTCGAAGTTCTCGTAACCGGAGTACGGGCGCGCTTTGCGCAGGTCGAAGTCGCAACCGGTCGAACGCAAGCCTGCACCAGTGACGCCCCATTCGAAGGCTTCTTTGGTGTTGTAGGCGGCGACACCGATGGTCCGGCCTTTGAGGATGCTGTTGTCCAGCGCGGCTTTCTGGTATTCGTCCAGGCGCTTTGGCATCCACTCGACGAAGTCTTTCACCAGTTTTTCCCAGCCGCGCGGCAGGTCGTGAGCGACGCCGCCGATGCGGTACCAGGCCGGGTGCAGACGGAAACCGGTAATGGCTTCGATCACCGTGTACGCCTTCTGACGGTCGGTGAACGTGAAGAACACCGGGGTCATGGCGCCGACGTCCTGGATGTAAGTCCCCAGGAACAGCAGGTGGCTGGTGATCCGGAAGAACTCGGCCATCATGATGCGGATGACGTCGACCTTCTCGGGCACCTTGATGCCGGCCAGCTTCTCGACCGAGAGCACGTACGGCAGGTTGTTCATCACGCCGCCGAGGTAGTCGATACGGTCGGTGTACGGAATGAAACTGTGCCAGGACTGACGCTCGGCCATCTTCTCGGCACCACGGTGGTGGTAACCGACGTCCGGCACGCAGTCGACGATCTCTTCACCGTCCAGCTGCAAGATGATGCGGAACGCACCGTGCGCAGAAGGGTGGTTAGGACCGAGGTTGAGGAACATGTAGTCCTCGTTCGCCCCGGAACGCTTCATGCCCCAGTCTTCAGGCTTGAAGCGCGCGGCTTCTTCCTCAAGCTGTTGCTTGGCCAGGGTGAGGCTGAACGGATCGAACTCGGTGGCACGGGCCGGGAAGTCCTTGCGCAGTGGGTGACCTTCCCAGGTCGGCGGCATCATGATGCGGGTCAGGTGCGGGTGACCGGCAAAGTTGATGCCGTACATGTCCCACACTTCACGCTCGTACCAGTTGGCGTTCGGCCAGATACCGGTCACGGTCGGCACGCTAAGGTCGCTCTCGGACAAGGCGACCTTGATCATGACGTCACTATTACGTTCGATCGACATCAAGTGATAGAACACAGTGAAGTCGGCGCCGTTTGGCAGCCCTTGACGCTTGGTGCGCAGACGCTCGTCCACGCCGTGCAGGTCATAGAGCATGACGTACGGCTTGGGCAGGTTGCGCAGGAAGGTCAGGACTTCGACGAGTTTGGCACGGGCAACCCAAAGCACCGGCATGCCGGTGCGGGTAGGCTGGGCGGTGAACGCCTCGGGGCCAAAACGGTTGTTCAGTTCGACGACCACATCCTGGTCGTCTGCCTTATAAGGCGGGATGTACAGAGCACTGCCTGTAGTCATGGTTATTTATCGCTTTCGGTCAACGTAAAGAATGAAGCCAGTTTCTCGTTCTATTAAAGAAGCAGAGCTGGATCAGACTTCGTCGGGGCTGCGCAGGTTGGTGACTGCGATTCGCTGTTCGCGGCGCTGTTCCTTTTGCGAAGGCATCTCGGCGCGGTACACGCCTTGATCACCGACGACCCAGGAAAGCGGACGACGCTCCTGTCCAATCGACTCTTGCAAGAGCATCAAGCCTTGCAAAAAAGCTTCAGGGCGGGGCGGGCAGCCAGGCACGTAGACGTCCACGGGCAGGAACTTGTCCACCCCTTGAACGACGGAGTAGATGTCGTACATGCCACCGGAGTTGGCGCACGAACCCATGGAGATAACCCATTTAGGTTCGAGCATTTGCTCGTAGAGACGCTGAATGATCGGCGCCATCTTGATGAAGCAGGTACCAGCGATAACCATGAAATCCGCCTGACGCGGCGATGCCCGGATAACCTCGGCGCCAAAGCGCGCGATGTCGTGGGGCGCCGTGAAGGCGGTGGTCATTTCCACGTAGCAGCACGAAAGACCGAAGTTATACGGCCACAGGGAGTTCTTGCGCCCCCAGTTGACTGTGCCGTTAAGCACGTCTTCGAGCTTGCCCATGAAGATGTTTTTGTGGACTTGATCTTCTAACGGATCGGAAACGGTTTCCCGTTCGCCAATCGGATACTGCTCGTTAGGAGCATCGGGGTCGATCCTGGTGAGATTGTATTGCATTGCCAAAGCCTCATTGTTTCAGCTTCGCCTGCCGCTTGCGACGAGCTTCCGGAGCCCAGTCAAGGGCGCCCACTCGGAACAGGTAGACAAGACCTGCCAACAGAATTGCTATGAAAACGAGAGCTTCGACGAATCCGGTCCAGCCGCTTTCGCGGACGGACACAGACCAGGCAAAGAGAAAGAGGGCTTCGATATCGAAGATCACGAAGAGCATCGCGACCAGATAGAATTTGGCTGAGAGCCGCAAGCGGGCGCCACCTGTAGGTAGCATGCCTGACTCGAACGGTTCGTTTTTGCTGCGGCCCCAGGCTTTTGACCCGAGGAGGCTGGAGACGCCGAGCATGAAGGCGCAGAGGCCGACAACGCCCAGAAGGAAAATGGCAAAGCCCCAGTTGTGGGCCATGAGTCCTGTCGCTTCGGGCATGCTGGAAATCCTTAACAGAGAGCAAAGGTCTCTGAGCTTGAAAAAGAAACAACGCAGTGACGATATGTCGCAGCAATCAATCCCGCTGATTTTATGGCACAACACCGTGCAAGTAAAATTCCTATAGCGAAATTATTTACAGGAATAAGGACATAGCGCACCTCCAAAGCCACGCAGCCCATGCGTTGCGGGCATTAGCCGGGTTTTCATCAATATTGTTTTGTAGGGAATGTAACGAACATAGTTGCCGCCAAATGACAATCATTATTGTTTGCGATGGTTTTTAAACTGGTTATCCAGGTTGGGGCGGGGAAGTTGTCTTATATGCGCGTTACTACAAGTAGCGGGCGGGGTTGTTTTACCCTGCTTTCCTGATCTTGAAACTGCTCTGAATCAAGGTTTTTGGCTGCACGCGTTCCCCCGTAGGAGCGAGGCTTGCCCGCGAAGAATACGCCGCGGTGCTTCAGACTTACCGCGTCATCGTTCTTCGCGGGCAAGCCTCGCTCCTACGGGGGGGGCGGTGGTGTTTCAAAAAATGCAGGCAAAAAAACGCCCCGAACCAGTCGGGGCGTCAGATGTGCGACGTTGCGGTTAGCTTTCTATTCGGTCCGCAACGGCCGTTTGCTCAGGCGAATCGGATCAGTGGAACTGTTCTTCTTCGGTCGAACCGGTCAGGGCGGTTACCGAAGACGTGCCACCTTGAATCACGGTGGTCATGTCGTCGAAGTAGCCGGTGCCCACTTCCTGCTGGTGAGCCACGAAGGTGTAGCCCTTCGAAGCGTCAGCGAACTCTTGCTCTTGCAGTTTCACGTAGGCAGTCATGTCGTTGCGGGCGTAGTCGTGCGCCAGGTTGAACATGCTGTGCCACATGTTGTGAATGCCGGCCAGGGTGATGAACTGGTGCTTGTAACCCATGGCGGACAGTTCGCGCTGGAACTTGGCGATGGTCGCGTCGTCCAGGTTTTTCTTCCAGTTGAAGGAAGGCGAGCAGTTGTACGACAGCAGTTGGTCCGGGTATTCCTTTTTGATCGCTTCAGCGAAACGACGAGCTTCGTCCAGGTCCGGCTTGGCGGTTTCGCACCAGATCAGGTCGGCGTACGGAGCGTAAGCCAGGCCGCGAGCGATCGCCTGGTCCAGGCCGGCGCGTACTTTGTAGAAGCCTTCCTGAGTACGTTCGCCAGTCACGAACGGCTGGTCGTATGGGTCGCAATCGGAAGTCAGCAGGTCAGCCGCGTTAGCGTCGGTACGAGCCAAAATGATGGTCGGTGTGCCAGCAACGTCAGCTGCCAGACGAGCAGCGGTCAGCTTCTGTACAGCTTCCTGGGTAGGAACCAGTACTTTGCCGCCCATGTGGCCGCATTTTTTCACGGAAGCCAGTTGGTCTTCGAAGTGAACGCCGGCGGCGCCTGCTTCGATCATGCTCTTCATCAGCTCGTAAGCGTTCAGAACGCCGCCGAAACCGGCTTCAGCGTCAGCCACGATCGGTGCGAAGTAGTCGATGTAACCTTCGTCGCCCGGGCCTTTGCCGGCTTTCCACTGGATCTGGTCGGCACGACGGAACGAGTTGTTGATGCGCTTGACCACGGTTGGAACCGAGTCCACCGGGTACAGCGACTGGTCCGGGTACATCGATTCGGCGGAGTTGTTGTCCGCAGCAACCTGCCAGCCCGACAGGTAGATCGCCTGGATACCGGCTTTGACTTGTTGTACAGCCTGGCCGCCGGTCAGGGCGCCCATGCAGTTGACGAAATCTTTATCAGGACGGAAGGATGGCTTGGCGCCCTGGGTGACCAGGTTCCACAGCTTCTCGGCGCCCAGTTTTGCAAAGGTGTGCTCAGGTTGAACCGAGCCACGCAGGCGGACGACGTCAGCAGCGGAGTAAGCGCGTGTCACGCCTTTCCAGCGTGGGTTTTCAGCCCAATCTTTTTCGAGGGCTGCAATTTGCTGTTCGCGTGTCAGTGCCATGGAGATAAACCTCGTCGCATAGGTCTGTGTGGAAAATTCCTGCTCCTGCCAAGTACGCGATTCAATTGGGGCGTAAGAGGCTGCTCGCTGACCAGAAGCTTAGGTGGTCAAGTCGGATTCGGCGGGATTGGCGACGGGATGAACGATGGGCTCGAGGGGAAGTGAGCAGGTAAGGGCGAACTGGCGAGCGCATTCGGGCGTCGTGGGCCTTGGTACGAACTTCAGTGTGGAGCCGGGTTACCTAATTACGCTTCCGTCCCTCGGGACAACTTCGTTCCAGTCGGCAACCTCGTCAAACACACCTTGTGGGCGGTACAGACACGAAGCGGCTCGCGGGGTAGATGCGAGCAGCGCCTCGAAGGCCCTTGCCAGGGCCCCTGATTAGCGGGAGCGAGGCCATCATGCCTTTGCTTTTTTGTATCGTCAAACGTTTTGTAGTGCTTTTTTTCGGGCACTACATCTTTGGTCTAATACGACTAATCAGTCAGTTTTCGGTGGTTTAGTCCAAAGTATCGACTTTCACCCGCAACGTCATGTCATCCCGGCCCTGAGTCGAGTAGCTGCGGGTCTGGCCCTGTTTATCGGCTTGGGTCTGACGGTTCACACCGGCCAGGGTGATCCACTCGCCCAAGCGTCCCGTGACAGTTGTGTCGGTACTTTGCACATTCACTACATCTGGACGTTCCTGGCTCATGCGGTCACGGTTGGTACTGATCGCCAAGTGAACGATGTCGCCGGTAACGCTGGCGGTGACGTAGAAGCCCTGAGTGACGTTGCGGTACTCGGTCTGGCTGCGCAGATCACCATAGGAATCGGTCTGAGTGCTGGTGAGCGGGACGCTTTGGCCGACCTGAATCAGCGCCGGTGTGCCTTCGCTGGCCTGAATCTGCTGGATGCCGCCATCGCGGCTGTCGGTGCTGCGATTGATGATGCGCGTCTGGCTCGGTTTGGCGCCGTTGACCGAGTAGCCTTGGTCGCCCTGGAAGTTGTTTTCGTTGGTGTCGACCGTGATCAGCAGGCGCTTTGCGGCAACGTCGAGTTGTGCGACAAGGGCCTTAAGTTCGTCGATCTTGCGCTGTTCTGCGTTGACAATCAGTTGGTTGCCGTAAGCGCTGACCTGGCCGTCCTTGCCGATGAAATCCTGTGCCATGGGTAGCATGTCGGCGCTGGTGTGGTAATTCAGGGGCACGATCTCGGTGGCTGCCATGACTGAAAAACTGCACGTCAGCAGCAGCGTGGTGAGCAGGGTGCGTAGGGACATATCCGTTATCTCCGACATCTTGAAGTGTTGATATTGCCAGTTTGTCGGCCCGGCGTGGGGCAAGTTGAATCGTAGACAGCAAAACGCCCCGGCATCGGTCGATGGCGAGGCGTTTTGTGGTGTTCTGGTGGGCTTTTGTGGTGAGGGCGGCTGCTCCCGCTGGGCTGCACAGCAGCCCTAAAAATCTTGGGAACGCTTCGCGCCCCAGCGGGAGCAAGCTCCCTCGCCACAGTAATCTCCCATCACAGGGAATTAAGCGGAGTGCCGCACCATGTCCACATGCGGAATCCCGGCTTCCAGGAACTCCTCACTGACCAGGCTGAAGCCCAGGCGCTCATAGAACGCCGTGGCCTGGACCTGTGCGCTCAGCATCTGCTGCTTCAGATCGCGCTTCTCGGCTTCACCGATCACCGCTTGCATCAGCGCATCGCCGACTTTCAAACCGCGCCAGTCTTTCAGCACCGAGACCCGGCCAATGTGCCCATCGGGCAGCAGGCGGGCGGTGCCAATCGGAAAGTCGCCTTCGAAGGCCAGGAAATGCACCGCCGTTGCGTCATCCGCATCCCATTCCAATTCTGGCGGAACGGATTGCTCGGCAATGAACACCGTCTCACGAATGCGCCGGATCTCGGCGTTGTCCTTTTGCCAGTCTGCGACACGAACGTGAATTTTATTCATCGGCAAACCCCAGGCTTCCTTGCTTGATCAGTTCGCACAGCAAGCCGCGGCTGTCTTCGTCGGTCAGCCACTCGCCCAGATTGTCGGCGTGCAGGGAGTCGGCAGCGCAGATCATTTTCAGCAGCTCACGCAGCTTGCCTGGCAGATAACGGCTCTGGCCGCTGGCGAACAACAACAGGTCGTCATCGACTTCGGACCAGGCCAGGCGTGCGCTCGGGTTGCGGATCAGTATTGCGCCTTGCTCCAGGCTGGCAAGCAGGTCGTCTTCTTCGATCTCTTCCGGGCCTGCCACGAGTTCCGGGTAGCGCGGCTCGGTCATGTACTGGCCAAACCAGGTCAGCAGCAGGCGCTCGTCGCTCATGTGCTCGGCCAGCAAGGCTTTCAGGCGATCAAGGGCGTCGTGCTGAATCTGGTGCGGATCGACCGCCGGCAGGGCGTCGGCATCGGTGTAGCGCTCTTCATCGGTCAGGAACTGGCTGAGGAAGTCAGTGAAGTGAGTCAGCACTTCAGAAGCGCTCGGGGCGCGGAAGCCGACCGAGTAGGTCATGCAGTCATCAATCGCAACACCGCAGTGGGCCAGGCGCGGCGGCAGGTAGAGCATGTCGCCAGGTTCCAGGACCCACTCATCGGTGGCTTCGAAATCAGCGAGGATGCGCAGGTCCGCGTGTTGCAGCAACTTGCTCTCGGAATCGCACATCTGGCCGATTTTCCAGTTGCGCTTGCCGTGACCCTGCAGCAGGAACACATCGTAGTTATCGAAGTGCGGTCCGACGCTGCCACCCGGGGCGGCGAAGCTGATCATCACGTCGTCGACGCGCCAGCTCGGCAGGAAGCGGAAGTTTTCCAGCAGCTCAGAAACTTCCGGAACGAACTGGTCAACCGCTTGAACCAGCAGGGTCCAGTCACGTTCCGGCAGTTTGCTGAATTCGTCTTCGGCGAACGGACCGCGACGCAATTCCCAAGGGCGCTCGCCGTTTTCGATTACCAGGCGCGATTCAACTTCTTCTTCCAGCGCCAGGCCAGCCAGTTCGTCGGCGTCAATCGGGCTTTCGAATTCAGGAATCGCCTGACGGATCAGCAGGGGTTTTTTCTGCCAGTAGTCGCGCAGGAATTCGCGCGCCGTGATGCCGCCCAGAAGTTGAAGAGGAATGTCAGGATTCATGTGTAACCTATTGAAAAAATGCACTTTTCAGACGGGAATAAAAACGCCCGGCGCTGCCGGGCGTCTCAAACGGGTAAAACGGTCGATCAGATGCGTTTGGCTTGTGCCACGGCGTTACCGATGTAGTTCGCCGGGGTGAGCAATTTCAGCTCGGCCTTGGCAGCGGCTGGCATGTCCAGGCCGTCGATGAAAGTTTGCAGTGCTTCAGGGCTGATGCCCTTGCCACGCGTCAACTCTTTCAGCTTTTCATACGGGTTTTCGATGTTGTAGCGACGCATCACGGTCTGGATCGGCTCGGCCAGCACTTCCCAGCACGCGTCCAGGTCAGCTGCGATCTTCTGAGCGTTGAGCTCCAGTTTGCTGATGCCCTTGAGGCTGGCTTCGTACGCGATCACGCTGTGGGCGAAGCCGACACCGAGGTTGCGCAGCACGGTGGAGTCGGTCAGGTCACGCTGCCAGCGGGAGATCGGCAGCTTGCTCGCCAAATGCTGGAACAGCGCGTTGGCGATACCCAGGTTGCCTTCGGAGTTTTCGAAGTCGATCGGGTTGACCTTGTGCGGCATGGTCGACGAACCGATTTCGCCAGCGATGGTGCGCTGCTTGAAATAGCCCAGGGAAATGTAGCCCCAGATGTCGCGGTCGAAGTCGATCAGGATGGTGTTGAAGCGGGCGATCGCGTCGAACAGCTCGGCGATGTAGTCGTGCGGTTCGATCTGCGTGGTGTACGGGTTGAAGCCCAGGCCCAGCTCGTCTTCGATGAAGGCGCGGGCGTTCTCTTCCCAGTCGATCTCAGGGTAGGCCGACAGGTGAGCGTTGTAGTTGCCGACAGCGCCGTTGATCTTGCCCAGCAGCGGAACGGCAGCGACTTGAGCGATCTGACGCTCCAGACGGTAAACCACGTTCGCCAGCTCTTTGCCCAGGGTGGTCGGCGAGGCCGGTTGACCGTGGGTGCGCGACAGCATTGGCACGTCAGCGAAACGGATGGCCAGTTCGCGGATGGCTTGAGCGGTCTGGCGCATCAGCGGCAGCATCACGTCATCACGACCTTCGCGCAGCATCAGGGCGTGGGACAGGTTGTTGATGTCCTCGCTGGTGCAGGCAAAGTGGATGAACTCGCTGACCTTGGCCAGTTCCGGCAGCTTGGCCGCCTGCTCTTTGAGCAGGTATTCGATGGCTTTGACGTCGTGGTTGGTGGTGCGCTCGATCTCTTTGACACGCTCGGCGTGCTCCAGCGCGAAGTTCTCCGCCAGGGTGTTCAGCACCGCGTTGGCTTCGGCGGAAAACGCCGGCACTTCGCTGATGCCTGGGTGAGCGGCCAGGCGCTGGAGCCAGCGCACTTCAACCAGAACGCGAGCACGGATCAGGCCGTACTCGCTGAAAATTGGGCGCAGGGCCTGGGTTTTGCCGGCGTAGCGGCCGTCAACAGGGGAAACCGCAGTGAGCGAAGAAAGCTGCATGGGGTGTTCTCGGACAGTCGGGCAACGAAATGGGGCGCGTATCATACATGAAAAAATCCGCCGGTCCGTTGCCAACTGACCGGCGTATTACGCGTTACAGATCTAAAGCGGTGTTGCGGGCGCGGTTCAGCTGCTGCGCATCAGCGGGTAAAGCTCTTTGAGCAACTTGCGACGGCTGATCACCAGCTGCCAGCGATGGCCGCCCAACTGCCGCCACAGGCGCGCCGAACGAATCCCGGCCAGCAACAGGGCGCGGATTTTCGAGGCGTTGCTCGGTTGCTGCAGGTTGCGCATGTCGCCGTGGACCTGAATCCGTTGGCGCAAGGTGCTCAGGGTGTCCTGGTACAGCGCACCGCAGGCCGCAATCACGTTTTCGTGGGCCGGGCCGAAGTGCTCGACCTGGGATTGAATCTGCGGCAAACGCTTGCCGATCACATCGAGCAAGTCGTCGCGCTTGGCCAGCTGACGTTCCAGGCCCAGCATGGCCAGGGCGTAACGCAGCGGTTCGCGCTGCAGGGTGCTCGGGTCGCGTTCCAGGGCGCCGATCAATGCGCGATAGCCTTCGCGCAGATTGAGGTCGTCGCCGCCGTACACTTCCAGGGTGTCCTTGGGGTCGCGGATCAGCAGGCTGCCGAGCATGCAGGTCAGGCCGGCTTCGGTGGTCTGGCCGGTCTTGGCAATCTTGTCGACGAGGACGGCGGCGAGAAACACGCCGCCCAGCGCCGTCAGTTGCTCCTGAGTGGGGTTCATGCCTTGCTGCTCCATGGCTCTGCGACTTCAATCACGCCGCCGCCGAGGCAGATTTCACCGTCGTAGAACACCACGGACTGGCCCGGGGTGACCGCGCGCTGTGGGTCATCGAAGGTGGCGCGATAGCCGGTGGCGGTTTTTTCCAGCGTGCAGGGCTGATCGCTTTGGCGATAACGAACCTTGGCAGTCAACTTGCGCGGCTCGGTCAGATCGATCGGGTTGACCCAATAGATGTCCGAGGCGAGCAGGGCGCGGGAGAACAGGTAAGGATGGTCATTGCCCTGGCCGACGATCAGCTCGTTGTGTTCCAGGTCCTTGATCAGCACGTACCATGGCTCGTCACCGGCGTCTTTCAAGCCGCCGATGCCCAGGCCCTGACGCTGGCCGATGGTGTGATACATCAAGCCGTGGTGACGGCCGATGACTTCACCTTCGGTGGTCTTGATCTCGCCCGGTTGGGCCGGCAGGTATTGCTTGAGGAAGTCACTGAAGCGGCGTTCGCCGATAAAGCAGATCCCTGTGGAATCCTTTTTCTTCGCGGTGGCGAGTTCGTGTTTCTCGGCAATCGCGCGCACTTCGGGCTTTTCCAGTTCACCGACCGGGAACAGCGTCTTGGCGATCTGTTCGCCGCCGACGGCGTGCAGGAAATAGCTCTGGTCCTTGTTCGGGTCCAGGCCCTTGAGCAGTTCAGTGCGGCCATCGATGTCGCGGCGGCGCACGTAGTGGCCGGTAGCGATCAGGTCGGCGCCGAGCACCATGGCGTAGTCGAGGAACGCCTTGAACTTGATCTCGCGGTTGCACAGGATGTCCGGGTTCGGCGTGCGACCGGCCTTGTACTCGGCCAGGAAGTGCTCGAACACGTTGTCCCAGTACTCGGCGGCGAAATTGGCGGTGTGCAGCTTGATGCCAATCTTGTCGCATACGGCCTGGGCATCCGCCAGGTCGTCCATGGCGGTGCAGTATTCCGTTCCATCGTCTTCTTCCCAGTTCTTCATGAACAGGCCTTCCACCTCATAACCCTGCTCGATCAGCAGGAGAGCGGAAACGGAAGAGTCCACGCCGCCGGACATGCCGACAATGACGCGCTTCTTTTGTGTGTCAGAAGGGGCTGGATCACGCATAGGGATTCAATGAGTGTCTTGAAAAAGGACGCGATTCTAACAGGCCGAAGCCCGCAAGGCTAAAGAGAAGGGCGGATCAGTTCGAGACTGTAGTGCTGGCCGTCCAGATAATCATCGATACAGCGGATGATCAGCTCACTGCGCCAGTTTGCGCGCTGTGCCAGCAATTCGTCACGCGTCAGCCATTTTGCGCCGACGATGCCGTCATCCAGTTGATAGTCGGGGTAGTGTTTGAGCGGCTTTGCGGTGAAACAGACCCGCTGGTAGGTCACGCCGTTGCTGGGGGCGGTGTAGAGGTAAATGCCCACCACGCCCGTCGGTTCGACGTCCCAGCCGGTTTCTTCCAGGGTTTCGCGCACGGCGGCTTCGATCAGGGTTTCGTCCGGGTCCAGATGGCCGGCCGGCTGGTTGAGCACCGCTTGTCCGTGCTTGAGTTCTTCGACCATCAGAAAGCGACCATTGTCTTCGACGATGGTGGCGACGGTGATGTGGGGTAGCCAATCCATGAAGCTTCCTCGGTTTCTAATATTGGAATAAAGAACAGTGTGGGAGCGAGCCTGCTCGCGATGACGGTGGGTCAGTCGACATCAATGTTGAATGATATATCGCTATCGCGAGCAGGCTCGCTCCCGCATTGGTGCGTATTTCATAGATGAAAAGTGTGGGGCACAAACAGAAACCCCGGCACTGGGCCGGGGCTTCTTTGCATCCTTACAACCTTAAACCAACGCAGCGATCGCGGCGTTGAAGGTGTTGCTTGGGCGCATGGCCTTGCTGATCAGCTCGGCATTAGCGTGGTAGTAACCGCCGATGTCCACTGGCTTGCCCTGAACGGCGTTGAGCTCGGCAACGATGGTTGCTTCGTTCTCGGCCAGGGTCTTGGCCAGTTCGCCGAACTGCGCTTGCAGTGCAGCGTCTTCGGTCTGGGCGGCCAGGGCCTGGGCCCAGTACAGCGCCAGGTAGAAGTGGCTGCCGCGGTTGTCGATATTGCCGACTTTGCGCGATGGCGACTTGTTGTTGTCCAGGAACTGGCCAGTGGCCTGATCCAGGGTCTTGGCCAGCACCAGCGCTTTCGGGTTGTTGTAAGTAACACCCAGATGCTCAAGGGAAGCGGCCAGGGCCAGGAACTCGCCCAGGGAATCCCAGCGCAGGAAGTTCTCTTCCAGCAGCTGTTGAACGTGCTTCGGTGCCGAACCGCCGGCGCCGGTTTCGAACAGACCGCCGCCATTCATCAGCGGAACGATCGACAGCATCTTGGCGCTGGTGCCCAGTTCCATGATCGGGAACAGGTCGGTCAGGTAGTCGCGCAGTACGTTGCCGGTCACCGAGATGGTGTCCTTGCCTTCGCGGGTGCGGCCCAGGGTGAAGGCCATCGCGTCGACTGGCGACATGATGCGGATGTCCAGGCCGGAGGTGTCGTGATCCTTCAGGTAGGCCTGAACTTTCTCGATCACTACACCGTCGTGGGCGCGCATCGGGTCCAGCCAGAAAATAGCCGGGGTTGCGCTTGCACGGGCACGGTTGACGGCCAGTTTGACCCAATCCTGGATCGGCGCGTCTTTGGTCTGGCACATGCGGAAGATGTCGCCGGCTTCAACCGACTGCTCCAGCAGAGTGCGGCCAGCGCCGTCGGAAACCCGAACCACGCCGTTGGCCTTGATCTGGAACGTCTTGTCGTGGGAACCGTACTCTTCGGCTTTTTTCGCCATCAGGCCAACGTTTGGCACGCTGCCCATGGTGGTCGGATCGAAAGCGCCGTGCAGCTTGCAGTCTTCGATCACCGCCTGGTAGATGGTGGCGTAGCAGCGATCCGGGATCACCGCCTTGGTGTCGTGCAGCTGACCGTCAGTGCCCCACATTTTGCCGGAGTCACGGATCATCGCCGGCATCGAGGCGTCGACGATCACGTCGCTCGGCACGTGCAGGTTGGTGATGCCTTTGTCGGAGTTGACCATGGCCAACGACGGACGAACGGCGTAGACCGCCTGGATGTCCGCTTCGATCTGCGCTTGTTGCTCGGCCGGCAAGGCCTTGATGCGAGCGTACAGGTCGCCGATGCCGTTGTTCAGGTTGAAACCGATCTGTGCCAGCACGTCAGCGTGCTTGGCCAGTGCGTCTTTATAGAACTCGGCAACGATCTGGCCGAACATGATCGGGTCGGAGACCTTCATCATGGTGGCTTTCAAGTGAACCGACAGCAGCACGCCTTTTTGCTTGGCGTCTTCGATCTCGGCAGCGATGAAGCTGCGCAGAGCGTTTTTGCTCATGACCGCGCAATCGAGGATCTCACCGGCTTGCACGGTGGTTTTTTCTTTCAGGACGGTGGTGGTGCCGTCTTGAGCGATCAGTTCGATTTTGACGGCATCAGCGGCGTCGATCAGGGCGGCTTTTTCGCTGCCGTAGAAATCACCGGTGCTCATGTGTGCGACATGGGACTTGGAGTCCGCAGCCCAGGCGCCCATTTTGTGCGGGTGCTTGCGTGCATAGTTCTTGACCGACAGCGGTGCACGACGATCAGAGTTGCCTTCGCGCAGAACCGGGTTCACGGCGCTGCCCTTGATCTTGTCGTAACGCGACTTGGCGAGCTTGTCGGCGTCGGTGGCCACGGTTTCCGGGTAGTCCGGCAGGGCGAAGCCCTGGGCTTGCAGCTCTTTGATTGCGGCTTGCAGTTGCGGAACCGAGGCGCTGATGTTCGGCAGCTTGATGATGTTGGCTTCAGGCGTAACGGCCAGATCGCCCAGTTCGGCGAGGTGGTCGGCTACGGCTTTGTCACCCAATTGCTCGGGGAAGCTGGCCAGGATGCGCCCTGCAAGAGAGATATCGCGGGTTTCCACGGCGATATCAGCCGAAGCGGTGAACGCTTCTACGATAGGCAACAGTGAATAGGTGGCGAGGGCGGGAGCTTCGTCGGTGAAGGTATAGATGATCTTCGAGCGGGTGGGCATATTCGGATTAACTCTCTCTTCTTTGCTAAAGCGTGCGCAGAAACTCGAGGGGCGCCGGGTAAGCGCGTTCGTTCAAAGTCATCCATGAGCCGAATGTCGAGGTTTCTTTGCGGTGATGTTGGGTGCATCGGTCGAGCGTCAAGCGGGTGGGTTGCGGTAACAACCCTGCTTTTTCAGGCCCCAAGCCTCGTAGTAGAGAGGTCGGCCATCGTGACTCTGCGGTCAGCGGGCGGCATTATACATAGGTAGCTGGCAATCTGCCGATGGTTCATATGCAACGATTCTCGTCCATTGGTCTAAAGGTCGCAGGGGCGAGGGGGGCGTAGAGTCTTGCACCGTGCTTGAGTTTGGCGCTTTTCCCTTTGCTTTCAGGCTTGTACGTCGCGAACTGTGCAGCTTTGCGGCAGATGGATGGAACATAGGGTTTGCGTGCCGATTTAACTGGGGTACGCTCGAACGAAGCCAGATGTTCAATCCAAACAATGGAGTTCAGCATGGGATACAAGAAGATTCAGGTTCCAGCAGTCGGCGACAAAATCACCGTCAACGCGGACCATTCTCTCAATGTTCCTAACAACCCGATCATCCCCTTCATCGAAGGTGATGGTATTGGCGTTGATATCAGCCCGGTCATGATCAAGGTTGTCGATGCTGCTGTTAAGAAGGCTTACGGCGGCGAGCGCAAAATTTCCTGGATGGAAGTCTATGCCGGGGAGAAAGCGACTCAGGTTTACGATCAGGACACCTGGCTTCCCCAGGAAACCCTGGACGCAGTCAAGGATTACGTGGTTTCCATCAAGGGCCCTCTGACCACCCCGGTCGGTGGCGGCATCCGTTCCCTGAACGTGGCCCTGCGTCAGCAACTCGACCTTTATGTATGCCTGCGCCCGGTGCGCTGGTTCGAAGGCGTACCTAGCCCGGTCAAGAAGCCAGGCGATGTCGATATGACGATCTTCCGTGAGAACTCGGAAGACATCTACGCCGGTATCGAATGGAAAGCCGGTTCGCCGGAAGCGACCAAGGTCATCAAGTTCCTCAAAGATGAAATGGGCGTCACCAAGATCCGTTTCGACGAAAACTGCGGTATCGGCATCAAGCCGGTTTCCCTGCAAGGCACCAAGCGTCTGGCGCGCAAGGCGTTGCAGTATGTGGTCGACAACGACCGCGACTCGCTGACCATCGTGCACAAAGGCAACATCATGAAGTTCACCGAAGGTGCCTTCAAGGAATGGGCCTACGAAGTGGCCGCTGAAGAATTCGGTGCGACCCTGCTCGACGGCGGTCCGTGGATGCAGTTCAAGAATCCGAAAACCGGCAAGAACGTCATCGTCAAGGACGCCATCGCCGACGCCATGCTTCAGCAGATCCTGCTGCGCCCGGCCGAATACGATGTGATCGCGACCCTGAACCTGAACGGCGACTATCTCTCTGACGCCCTGGCGGCGGAAGTGGGCGGTATCGGTATTGCACCGGGCGCCAACCTGTCCGACACCATTGCCATGTTCGAAGCGACCCACGGTACTGCGCCGAAATACGCCGGCAAGGACCAGGTCAACCCGGGTTCCCTGATCCTGTCCGCAGAGATGATGCTGCGCCACATGGGTTGGACCGAAGCGGCAGACCTGATCATCAAGGGCACCAACGGCGCGATTTCCGCCAAAACCGTGACCTATGATTTCCATCGTCTGATGGAAGGCGCGAAGCTGCTGTCTTCTTCTGCGTTTGGTGATGCGCTGATTTCGCATATGTAAGCGAGTTCCCGCATAACAAAAACCGCCCGATTCAGTGATTGAGTCGGGCGGTTTTTTTATGACTGAATGATGCGTCAGCTCGTTACTGTTTCCTGCGGGGTGACAGCGGCAGTCTGTTCATTTTCGGTTGTCGCAGCCTTGATTTCGACGGCATGCAGCCCCTTGGGGCCCTGAACAATCTGGAAACTCACGATTTGCCCGGCCTTGAGGGTTTTATATCCGTCCATCTCAATGGCCGAGTAGTGGGCAAAGAAGTCGATATCTTTTCCATCTTCGTCACGACCTTCTCTGGCGTCGGTGTTAATGAAACCGAACCCCTTGGCATTGTTGAACCATTTCACCTTGCCGACTGACATACCCATATCCCTCTGCAACAGACTCCATCACTGGAGTATCATCCAGTACATCCGCAGTCGAATCTCGAAATAAGATTGACTCCGCGGACCTTTTTTACCCACTGTGGGCTCTATTGGTTGTAACACCGTTTTGCCGATAGTCAAGGTGACCGGGCGGTCGGAGTTGAAATCGTCCATAGCCGCCCCCACCACTGTATTTGAACAACTGACGAACCTTTCTTTCCATGCATGCAATCAGCCAGATTCGACTAACATTCAATCAGGATCGCCCGGCTCTCCAAAAAGATCACCCGGAGCCCCACGACGACGATTCCGCAGGCATTGCTGTTCAGGAGGCAAAGCCTGCATTACAGGCGCCGCCGATGTACAAGGTGGTTTTGTTCAACGATGACTACACACCGATGGATTTCGTCGTCGAAGTGCTCGAGGTGTTTTTTAACCTGAATCGGGAGCTGGCGACCAAGGTCATGCTGGCCGTCCACACAGAAGGACGGGCAGTATGTGGAGTGTTTACCCGCGACATCGCCGAGACTAAGGCCATGCAGGTCAACCAGTACGCCAGGGAAAGCCAGCATCCGCTACTCTGTGAAATCGAGAAGGACGGTTAATCGCCGACCACTTGGGTATGAGGTGAAGCTATGTTAAACCGCGAGCTCGAAGTCACCCTCAATCTTGCCTTCAAGGAGGCTAGATCGAAGCGTCATGAATTCATGACCGTCGAACACCTCCTGCTGGCCCTATTGGACAATGAGGCTGCCGCCACCGTTTTGCGTGCCTGCGGCGCAAACCTCGACAAACTCAAGCACGATCTGCAGGAGTTCATCGACTCCACCACGCCCTTGATCCCCGTCCATGACGAAGATCGCGAAACCCAGCCAACCCTGGGCTTCCAGCGTGTCCTGCAACGTGCTGTTTTCCACGTACAGAGCTCGGGCAAACGCGAAGTGACTGGCGCTAACGTGCTGGTCGCCATCTTCAGTGAGCAAGAGAGTCAGGCAGTGTTCCTGCTGAAACAGCAGAGCGTTGCGCGCATTGATGTCGTCAACTACATCGCCCATGGCATTTCCAAAGTGCCGGGGCATGGCGATCACTCTGAAGGTGAGCAAGATATGCAGGACGACGAGGGCGGTGAGTCTTCTTCTTCAGGCAATCCTCTGGATGCTTATGCCAGCAACCTCAACGAACTCGCGCGCCAGGGTCGTATCGATCCGTTGGTAGGCCGTGAGCTGGAAGTCGAGCGTGTCGCGCAGATCCTGGCGCGTCGTCGCAAAAACAACCCGCTACTGGTGGGCGAGGCGGGCGTGGGTAAAACCGCGATTGCCGAAGGCCTGGCTAAACGCATTGTCGACAACCAGGTGCCGGACTTGCTGGCCAACAGCGTGGTCTATTCCCTCGATCTGGGGGCCTTGCTGGCCGGGACCAAATACCGTGGCGACTTCGAGAAGCGCTTCAAGGCGCTGCTCAATGAGCTGAAAAAACGTCCGCAGGCGATCCTGTTCATCGACGAGATCCACACCATCATTGGTGCGGGTGCCGCGTCCGGTGGGGTCATGGATGCCTCGAACCTGCTCAAACCGCTGCTGTCGTCGGGCGATATCCGTTGCATCGGCTCAACCACGTTCCAGGAATTCCGCGGGATCTTCGAGAAGGACCGTGCCTTGGCCCGGCGCTTCCAGAAGGTTGATGTGTCGGAGCCTTCGGTTGAAGACACCATCGGCATCCTGCGCGGCCTGAAAGGGCGTTTTGAAGCGCACCACAACATCGAATACAGCGATGAGGCGTTGCGTGCCGCCGCTGAACTGGCGTCGCGCTACATCAATGACCGGCACATGCCGGACAAGGCCATCGACGTCATCGACGAGGCGGGCGCCTATCAGCGTCTGCAGCCGATCGAGAAACGCGTGAAACGCATCGAGGTGCCTCAGGTCGAGGACATCGTTGCGAAAATCGCGCGGATTCCGCCTAAGCACGTCACCAGCTCCGACAAAGAGCTGCTGCGCAACCTTGAGCGTGACCTGAAGCTGACGGTATTTGGCCAGGATGCCGCGATCGATTCGCTGTCGACCGCGATCAAACTGTCTCGTGCTGGCCTCAAGTCGCCTGACAAGCCAGTCGGTTCGTTCCTGTTCGCAGGGCCGACCGGCGTCGGTAAAACCGAAGCGGCGCGTCAGCTGGCCAAGGCGTTGGGCATCGAGCTGGTTCGTTTCGACATGTCCGAGTACATGGAGCGCCACACCGTATCGCGTCTGATCGGTGCGCCTCCAGGTTATGTCGGGTTCGATCAGGGCGGTCTGCTGACCGAAGCCATCACCAAGCAGCCTCACTGCGTGCTGTTGCTCGATGAGATCGAGAAGGCGCATCCGGAAGTCTTCAACCTGCTGTTGCAGGTCATGGACCACGGTACGTTGACCGATAACAACGGGCGCAAGGCGGATTTCCGTAACGTGATCGTCATCATGACGACCAACGCCGGTGCCGAAACAGCAGCGCGTGCTTCGATCGGTTTCACCCATCAGGACCACTCGTCCGATGCGATGGAAGTGATCAAGAAGAGCTTCACGCCGGAGTTCCGCAACCGTCTGGACACCATTATCCAGTTTGGTCGCCTCAGCCATGAGGTCATCAAAAGCGTGGTGGACAAGTTCCTTACCGAGCTTCAGGCGCAGCTGGAAGACAAGCGCGTGCAGCTGGAAGTGACCGACGCTGCGCGAAGCTGGCTGGCAGCAGGTGGCTACGACTCGGCAATGGGTGCTCGACCAATGGCGCGTTTGATCCAGGACAAGATCAAGCGTCCGCTGGCGGAAGAGATCCTCTTTGGCGAACTGGCCGACCATGGTGGCGTGGTGCACATCGACCTCAAGGACGGCGAGCTGACCTTCGAGTTCGAAACCACGGCCGAAATGGCCTGACGTTAACCGCGACAAAGCAAAAGGCGCCGAGAGGCGCCTTTTTGCTGTTCGCCGAATTTGAACGCCTGACACCTCGCCCTGTGGGAGCCTGCTCGCGATGGCGGCGGGTCAGCTTGCATTGATGTTGAATGCAATGCCGCTATCGCGAGCAGGCTCGCTCCCACTGGGGGATGGTGTTGATCCATCAAATCGCAGACAAACAAAAACGCCCGGCATAAACCGGGCGTTTTGTATTGACTTGATTAGCGAGCGCGGTAAGTGATACGCCCTTTGCTCAAGTCATAGGGCGTCAGCTCGACGCGCACTTTGTCACCGGTAAGAATACGAATGTAGTTCTTGCGCATCTTGCCGGAGATATGCGCGGTTACGACGTGCCCATTTTCCAACTCCACACGAAACATGGTGTTGGGCAGGGTGTCGACGACAGTGCCTTCCATTTCGAAGCTGTCTTCTTTCGACATGCAGTAAAGCCCTCGGTGTCCAATGAATGGCCCGGTGCAACTGCGCCAGGCAAAAGCGGCGTGCATTGTGCCCGAAAAATGGGGTTTAAGCCAAGGGGTTCTAGTTCAGGATGACCCAGCGCTGATTAATCAGCAGTTCGATAGGTCGATATTGCGTCTTGTAGCTCATCTTTTTGCAGTTTTTGATCCAGTAGCCGAGGTAGACCGCTTCCAGTCCAAGGCGCCGGGCCTCGCCGATTTGCCAGAGGATCGCGTAGCGACCCAGGCTGCGACGTTCTTCATCGGGCTCGTAGAAGGTGTAGACCGCCGACAGACCGTTCGGCAGCAAATCGGTAACGGCCACTGCCAGGAGCCGGCCTTCGAGACGAAATTCGTAGAATCGGGAGAATGGCAGGTCGCGCACAAGGAACGTCGAAAACTGGTCGCGACTCGGCGGGTACATGTCGCCATCGGCGTGACGCTGTTCGATGTAGCGCTGGTAGAGATCGAAATACTCTTCGCTGAATTTCGGCCGGGCCGGGCGCACTTGCAGGTCGGCGTTACGTTTGAAAATGCGTTTCTGCTGACGGTTGGGCGAAAATTGCGCCACAGGGATGCGCGCCGGGACGCAGGCATTGCAATTCTGGCAATGAGGCCGGTAGAGATGATCGCCGCTGCGACGAAAACCCATTTCAGACAGGTCTGCGTAGACATGCACATCCATGGGCTGGCTAGGGTCGAGAAACAGGGTCGTGGCCTGCTCCTCGGGCAGATAGCTGCAAGAGTGGGGCTGAGTGGCATAAAACTTCAAACGCGCCAACTCGGTCATGATCAACCCTCGGGAATAAGCTTTGGATTAAGTGTAAGCCACACGGGCAAAAGTCGCTCAGCAAACCCAGGTTGCACGGCTGGGTTGATCCAGATGTTGTGCGAGGAAGTTGGCGAAATTGCGCCGAGGAATCGCTCGGGCGCCGAGGCTGTGCAGATGGTCGGTCGGCATCTGGCAGTCGATCAGCACAAAGCCTGAGTCTTTCAGATGTCGCACCAGCGTGGCAAAGCCATATTTCGAGGCGTTGTCGGCGCGGCTGAACATGGATTCGCCGAAAAACAGCTGACCCATCGCCAGGCCATAGAGCCCGCCGACCAGCACGCCATCATCCCAAACCTCAACGGAATGCGCGTAGCCACGTCGATGCAGCTCGAGGTAAGCCGTCTGCATCGCGTCAGTGATCCAGGTGCCGTCGGCGTAGTCCCGAGGCGCGGCGCAGGCGCTGATCACCGAGGCAAAGTCCTGATCGAAGGTCACTTGATAGCGTTGCTGGCGCAGCAATTTATTCAGGCTGCGCGAGACATGCAGTTCGTCGGGAAATAAGACGGTGCGCGGATCCGGCGACCACCAAAGGATCGGCTGGCCTTCCGAGAACCATGGAAAGCAGCCGTGGCGATAAGCCTGAATCAGACGATCGGCGGACAGATCTCCGCCCGCGGCCAGCAACCCGTTGGGGTCGCGCATGGCTTTTTCCAACGGCGGGAACGTCAGGGTGTTGCGTTGTAACCAAGTCAGCATGGCATCCGGGCTTGCAGAAGGGGAGGGCGGTGACGGGCTGGCGGCCCGCCGTGAAGTGTGCCGTCAAACGGTGGGAATGTCGTCGAGGTATTTCTCGGCGTCCAGCGCGGCCATGCAGCCGGCCCCGGCGGAGGTTACGGCCTGTCGGTAGACGTGATCGGCCACGTCGCCGGCGGCGAACACGCCCGGGATCTCGGTAGCTGTGGCATCGCCATCGCTGCCGCCCTTGACCAGCAGATAGCCGTCGCGCATTTTCAACTGGCCCTCGAACAGGTCAGTGTTGGGCTTGTGGCCGATCGCGATGAACACACCGGCCAGTGGCAATTCACGGGTTTCGCCTGTGTGGCTGTCGCGCAGGCGGGCGCCGGTCACGCCACTGGCATCACCCAGCACTTCATCGAGATTCTGGTTCCAGTGCAGGCGGATATTGCCGTTGGCGGCTTTTTCGAAGAGTTTGTCCTGGAGAATCTTCTCCGAGCGCAACTTGTCGCGCCGGTGAATCAGGTGGACTTCCTTGGCGATGTTCGACAAGTACAGTGCTTCTTCAACCGCAGTGTTGCCGCCGCCGACCACCGCGACCACTTGGTTGCGATAAAAAAATCCGTCGCACGTGGCGCAGGCCGAAACCCCTCGGCCGGCAAACGCCTCTTCCGAAGGCAGCCCCAGATATTGCGCCGAGGCGCCGGTCGCGATAATCAGCGCGTCGCAGGTGTATGTGCCGCTGTCGCCGATGAGCTCGAACGGGCGTTGTTGCAACTTGGCGGTGTGGATGTGGTCGTAAACGATCTCGGTGGCAAAGCGCTCGGCGTGTTTTTGCATGCGTTCCATCAGCACCGGGCCGGTGAGGCCTTCAACGTCGCCGGGCCAGTTATCGACTTCGACGGTCGTGGTTAGCTGGCCACCTGCCTGTATGCCGGTAATGACAACGGGTTTGAGGTTGGCGCGGGCGGCATAAACGGCTGCGCTGTATCCGGCAGGGCCGGAACCCAGAATGATCAGGCGGGAATGCTTCGGTTCGCTCATAAAAACACCTCATAAGCCTTTGTCACAAAAGAGAATGCATGCTCAAATTGAAACGCGCGTAACGTGCTTTTGGCTATGCTACACCGAAGGGCTTCAAGCATGGCATCGGGCGAACAAACCCGTACAATGCCGTCTGTAACAGTGATTGAAACAAAATAAGCTGTGCGTACCGTGTTTATAAAAACCGGGGTGCAATGTTAAAAGTAGTCCCAGTTGCGCGTGTTAACTTTTTTACCTGCCTGGATTGGGCAGTTTTTTATAGTCATTCAACAGATGGACGCGCCATGGGCGCAGGAAAAGAAGCGTTTTGAAGAAATCCACCGCAGCACCCAAAACAGTCGTCGTTCCACTCTGGCGCCAGCACTTGCACTACCGGCTCAAGGAAGGTGCATTGATCGCCATCGGTGGCCTGTGCCTGTTCCTGATGATGGCCTTGTTGACCTATGGCAAGGACGATCCGGGCTGGAGCCATAACAGCAAGATCGACGACGTACAGAACTTCGGCGGGCCGGTCGGCTCCTACAGCGCCGATATCCTGTTCATGGTGCTGGGTTACTTCGCCTATATCTTCCCGTTGTTGCTGGCGATCAAGGCCTATCAGATCTTCCGTCAGCGCCACGAACAGTGGCAATGGAGCGGCTGGCTGTTCTCCTGGCGCCTGATCGGCCTGGTGTTTCTGGTGCTGTCGGGCGCGGCACTCGCGCATATCCATTTCCATGCGGCGACCGGTCTGCCGGCCGGTGCGGGCGGCGCGTTGGGCGAAAGTCTTGGCGACCTCGCCAGGAACGCGCTGAACATCCAGGGCAGCACGCTCTTGTTCATCGCGCTGTTCCTGTTCGGCCTGACGGTGTTCACTGACCTGTCGTGGTTCAAGGTGATGGACGTTACCGGCAAGATCACCCTCGACCTTTTCGAACTGTTCCAGGGCGCGGCCAATCGCTGGTGGAGCGCCCGTGTCGAGCGCAAACAACTGGTGGCGCAGCTGCGTGAAGTCGACGATCGCGTGCATGACGTGGTCGCCCCGACGGTCACGGACAAACGCGAGCAAGCCAAGGTCAAGGAACGCCTCATCGAGCGTGAGCAGGCCCTGAGCAAGCACATGTCGGACCGCGAGAAGCAGGTGCCGCCCGTCATCGCGCCCGCACCGCCCAAGCCGGCAGCGCCGAGCAAGCGCGTCGAGAAAGAGAAGCAGGCGCCGTTGTTCGTCGACAGCGCCGTCGAAGGCACCTTGCCGCCGATCTCGATTCTCGACCCGGCCGAAAAGAAACAACTTAATTATTCTCCAGAATCGCTGGCCGCCGTCGGCCACTTGCTGGAAATCAAGCTCAAGGAATTCGGCGTCGAAGTCTCGGTGGATTCGATCCATCCGGGCCCGGTCATTACCCGTTACGAAATCCAGCCGGCCGCTGGCGTCAAAGTCAGCCGCATCTCCAACCTGGCGAAAGACTTGGCGCGATCCCTGGCCGTGACCAGCGTTCGTGTGGTGGAAGTGATTCCGGGCAAGACCACCGTCGGTATCGAGATTCCCAACGAGGACCGCCAGATCGTGCGTTTCTCCGAAGTGCTGTCGACCCCTGAGTACGACAACTTCAAGTCGCCGGTCACCCTGGCCCTGGGCCACGACATCGGCGGCAAGCCGGTCATCACTGACCTGGCGAAAATGCCGCACTTGTTGGTGGCCGGTACGACCGGTTCCGGTAAGTCGGTGGGTGTGAACGCGATGATCCTGTCGATCCTGTTCAAGTCCGGCCCGGAAGACGCCAAGCTGATCATGATCGACCCGAAAATGCTCGAGCTGTCGATCTACGAAGGCATTCCGCACCTGCTATGCCCGGTCGTGACCGACATGAAGGACGCGGCCAACGCCTTGCGCTGGAGCGTGGCGGAGATGGAACGTCGCTACAAACTGATGGCGAAGATGGGCGTACGAAACCTGTCGGGCTTCAACGCCAAGGTCAAGGAAGCCCAGGACGCGGGCACGCCGCTGACCGATCCGTTGTACAAACGCGAAAGCATTCACGACGAAGCGCCGCTGCTGACCAAACTGCCGACCATCGTCGTGGTCGTCGACGAATTCGCCGACATGATGATGATCGTCGGCAAGAAGGTTGAAGAACTGATCGCCCGTATCGCTCAGAAGGCCCGTGCGGCCGGTATCCACTTGATCCTCGCGACCCAGCGTCCGTCGGTTGACGTGATCACCGGTCTGATCAAGGCCAACATCCCGACGCGCATGGCGTTCCAGGTATCGAGCAAGATCGACTCCCGGACGATCATCGACCAGGGCGGTGCCGAGCAACTGCTGGGCCACGGTGACATGCTCTACATGCCGCCGGGCACCAGCCTGCCGATCCGTGTCCATGGCGCGTTCGTGTCCGATGACGAGGTTCACCGGGTGGTTGAAGCCTGGAAACTGCGCGGTGCACCGGAATACAACGACGAGATCCTGGCCGGTGTTGAGGAGGCCGGTAGCGGTTTCGACGGTGGCAGTGGCGGTGGCGACGAAGACAGCGAATCCGATGCGCTTTACGACGAAGCGGTGCAGTTCGTCCTGGAAAGCCGTCGTGCGTCCATCTCTGCGGTTCAGCGCAAGCTGAAAATCGGCTACAACCGCGCCGCACGCATGATCGAAGCCATGGAAATGGCCGGGGTCGTGACGTCCATGAATACCAACGGTTCGCGTGAAGTCCTGGCGCCTGGCCCGGTACGCGACTGATTTGATTTTGAAAGGATGGCGCAGTGATGCGCCACCCGAACTCCCACGAATGTTATGAGGACTCCCATGCGTCTTATCCGCATGCTGTTGCTGCCGGTACTGGCTTTGACCACGCTCTCGGCCCACGCCGATGACAAGGACGTGGCGCGTCTGACCCAACTGCTGGAAAAATCCCAGACCCTGACTGCGCGCTTCTCTCAGCTGACGCTGGATGGCAGCGGCACCCAGTTGCAGGAAACGGCCGGGCAAATGTCCCTGCAGCGTCCTGGCCTGTTCTACTGGCATACCGACGCACCGCAAGAGCAATTGATGGTTTCCGATGGCAAGAAGGTGTCCCTTTGGGACCCGGACCTGGAACAGGTCACCATCAAGACCCTTGACCAGCGCCTGACCCAGACACCTGCGCTGCTGCTGTCTGGCGACGTGTCCAAGATCAGCCAGAGCTTTGACATCAGCGCCAAGGAAGCCGGCGGCGTGATCGACTTCACCTTGAAACCGAAAACCAAGGACACCCTGTTCGACAGCCTGCGCCTGTCGTTCCGCAATGGCCTGGTCAATGACATGCAACTGATCGACAGCGTCGGTCAGCGCACCAATATCCTGTTCACCGGCGTGAAGGCCAACGAGCCGATCCCGGCGTCCAAGTTCAAGTTCGACATTCCCAAGGGTGCCGACGTCATTCAAGAGTAAGACGCAAAACCTGTTGGAGCTGGCTTGTGTGGTGAGGGAGCTTGCTCCCGCTTGAGGCGCGAAGCGCCCCCCGAAATGGGACCGCTGCGCAGTCCAGCGGGAGCAAGCTCCCTCGCCACAGGATTTCGCCAGACTTGAGAACTGCGTAATAAAGCGAGGTTTCAACCGCACGTGATGGACCTGTTTCGCAGTGCCCCGATCGCTCAACCCTTGGCCGCCCGCTTGCGCGCAGCCAATCTGGACGAGTACGTCGGTCAGGAACACCTGCTGGCTCGCGGCAAGCCTTTGCGCGAAGCCCTGGAGCAGGGTGCCCTGCACTCGATGATTTTCTGGGGCCCGCCGGGCGTGGGCAAAACCACCCTGGCGCGGTTGCTCGCGGAAGTCTCGGATGCGCACTTTGAAACGGTCTCGGCGGTACTGGCTGGCGTGAAGGAAATCCGTCAGTCGGTGGAAATCGCCAAGCAGCAGGCCGGCCAGTACGGCAAGCGCACCATCCTGTTCGTCGATGAAGTGCATCGCTTCAACAAGTCGCAGCAGGATGCATTCCTGCCGTATGTTGAAGACGGCACGCTGATTTTCATCGGCGCAACCACGGAAAACCCTTCCTTCGAACTCAACAACGCGTTGCTCTCCCGGGCACGCGTTTACGTGCTCAAAAGCCTCGACGAAGCGGCCCTGCGCAAACTGGTGCATCGGGCGCTGACCGAAGAGCGTGGCCTGGGCAAGCGCCAGCTGACCCTCAGCGATGAAGGCTTCCAGATGCTCCTGTCGGCTGCCGATGGCGATGGCCGGCGGCTGCTGAACCTGCTGGAAAACGCTTCGGACCTGGCAGAAGACAACAGCGAGATCGGCATCGATCTGCTGCAAAGTCTGCTCGGCGATACCCGCCGTCGTTTCGACAAGGGCGGCGAAGCGTTCTACGACCAGATTTCCGCACTGCATAAATCGGTGCGCGGCTCCAATCCCGACGGCGCGTTGTACTGGTTCGCGCGGATGATCGACGGCGGTTGCGATCCGCTGTACCTGGCCCGGCGCGTGGTGCGCATGGCCAGCGAAGACATCGGCAACGCTGACCCGCGGGCCCTGAGCCTGTGCCTGGCGGCGTGGGAAGTGCAGGAGCGCCTCGGCAGCCCTGAAGGCGAGTTGGCGGTGGCCCAGGCCATCACTTATCTGGCTTGCGCGCCGAAAAGCAACGCGGTGTACATGGGGTTCAAGGCCGCCATGCGCAGCGCCACCGAACACGGTTCGCTGGAAGTGCCGCTGCATTTGCGCAACGCACCGACCAAGCTGATGAAGCAATTGGGTTACGGCGATGAATACCGTTATGCCCACGATGAGCCGGACGCCTATGCCGCTGGCGAAGACTATTTCCCGGAAGAACTCGAGCCGCAACCGTTCTATCAGCCTGTGCCTCGCGGCCTGGAGCTGAAGATCGGCGAAAAGCTCAATCACCTTGCACAACTTGACCGTCTAAGCCCCCGGCAGCGGAGAAAATAAGTGATTCCTTTGGTTATTGCGGTCTCCGTTGGCGGTGTCGCCGGGACTCTGTTGCGCTTTGCCACCGGTAATTGGGTCAACGCTAATTGGCCGCGGCACTTCTATACCGCGACGCTGGCCGTTAATATCGTCGGCTGTTTGCTGATCGGCGTTCTATACGGTCTGTTTTTACTACGCCCGGAGGTGCCGATCGAGGTGCGCGCCGGGTTGATGGTCGGCTTCCTCGGGGGGCTGACGACTTTTTCATCCTTTTCACTGGATACGGTGCGCCTGCTCGAAACCGGGCAAATGCCGCTGGCCCTGGGCTATGCTGCCATCAGCGTATTCGGCGGGCTGCTCGCCACCTGGGCTGGCCTGTCCTTGACCAAACTTTGATAACGAGAGACCGACATGCTCGATTCCAAACTGTTACGTAGCAACCTTCAGGACGTAGCGGACCGCCTGGCATCCCGTGGCTACACGCTGGATGTTGCGCGCATCGAAGCGCTGGAAGAACAGCGCAAGACCGTCCAGACCCGCACCGAAGCACTGCAGGCTGAACGTAACGCGCGCTCCAAATCCATCGGCCAGGCAAAGCAGCGCGGCGAAGACATCGCGCCGTTGATGGCCGACGTCGAGCGTATGGCGAACGAATTGAGTGCCGGTAAAGTCGAGCTGGACGGGATCCAGACCGATCTGGACTCGATCCTGCTCGGCATCCCGAACCTGCCGCACGAATCCGTGCCGATCGGTGATGACGAAGACGGCAACGTCGAAGTGCGCCGCTGGGGTACCCCGACCGCGTTCGATTTCCCGGTCCAGGACCACGTGGCCCTGGGCGAGAAGTTCGGCTGGCTGGACTTCGAAACCGCCGCCAAGCTGTCCGGCGCCCGTTTCGCCCTGTTGCGCGGCCCGATCGCCCGTATGCATCGCGCCCTGGCGCAATTCATGATCAACCTGCACACCAGCGAACACGGTTACGAAGAGGCTTACACGCCGTATCTGGTCCAGGCCCCGGCGCTGCAAGGCACCGGCCAACTGCCGAAGTTCGAAGAAGACCTGTTCAAGATCAGCCGCGAAGGCGAAGCCGATCTGTACCTGATCCCGACTGCTGAAGTGTCGCTGACCAACATCGTCGCCGGCGAGATCGTCGATTCGAAGCTGCTGCCGATCAAGTTCGTCGCCCACACGCCGTGCTTCCGCAGCGAAGCCGGTGCCTCGGGTCGCGATACCCGCGGGATGATCCGTCAGCACCAGTTCGACAAAGTCGAGATGGTCCAGATCGTTGAACCGTCGACCTCGATGGACGCGCTGGAAGGTCTGACGGCCAACGCCGAGAAAGTCCTGCAACTGCTGGAACTGCCTTATCGCACGATTGCACTGTGCACCGGTGACATGGGCTTCAGCGCAGTCAAGACTTACGATCTTGAAGTGTGGATTCCGAGCCAGGACAAGTACCGCGAGATTTCGTCGTGCTCCAACTGCGGCGACTTCCAGGCCCGTCGTATGCAAGCGCGTTTCCGCAACCCGGAAACCGGCAAGCCTGAACTGGTTCACACCCTGAACGGTTCGGGTCTGGCAGTCGGTCGTACCCTGGTGGCGGTGCTGGAAAACTACCAGCAAGCCGACGGTTCGATCCGTGTGCCTGAAGTGCTGAAACCTTACATGGGTGGCCTCGAGGTCATCGGCTAAATGGACTATCTGCCGCTGTTCCATAACCTTCGCGGCAGTCGTGTGTTGGTCGTTGGTGGGGGGGAGATTGCCTTGCGCAAATCCCGCCTGCTGGCCGAAGCCGGTGCGCTGCTGCGGGTGGTCGCACCTGAAATCGAACCGCAACTGCGCGAGCTGGTTGTCGGCAGCGGCGGCGAGTGCCTGTTACGGGGCTACGTTGAAGCGGACCTGGACGGTTGCGGGCTGGTCATCGCCGCCACCGACGACGAACCGCTGAACGCGCAAGTTTCCGCTGATTCCCATCGGCGTTGCGTGCCGGTCAATGTGGTGGATGCGCCGGCCTTGTGCAGCGTGATCTTCCCGGCGATCGTCGACCGTTCTCCCTTGATCATTGCGGTGTCCAGCGGCGGCGATGCGCCGGTGCTGGCGCGGCTGATCCGCGCCAAACTGGAAACCTGGATTCCGTCCACCTACGGTCAATTGGCCGGTCTGGCGGCGCGTTTTCGCAGCCAGGTCAAACGCCTGTTCCCGGACGTGCAGCAGCGTCGGGCATTCTGGGAGGATGTGTTCCAGGGGCCGATTGCCGACCGGCAACTGGCCGGGCAGGGTGCTGAAGCCGAACGCCTGATGCTGGCGAAGATCAATGGCGAAGCGCCGGTCGCCACCGGTGAAGTGTATTTGGTGGGCGCGGGCCCCGGTGATCCTGACTTGCTGACCTTCCGTGCCTTGCGCCTGATGCAGCAAGCCGATGTGGTGCTCTACGACCGCCTGGTCGCCCCGGCGATTCTCGATCTGTGCCGTCGCGATGCCGAGCGGGTCTACGTCGGCAAGCGTCGCGCCGATCACGCGGTGCCGCAGGACCAGATCAATCAGCAATTGGTCGACCTGGCCAAGCAAGGCAAGCGGGTCGTGCGATTGAAGGGCGGTGATCCGTTCATCTTCGGTCGTGGCGGTGAAGAGATCGAAGAACTGGCGGCCCATGGCATCCCGTTCCAGGTCGTGCCGGGTATCACCGCCGCCAGCGGTTGCGCGGCATATGCCGGGATTCCGCTGACCCATCGCGATTACGCGCAGTCGGTGCGATTTGTCACCGGGCACTTGAAGGACGGTTCCACCGATTTGCCGTGGGCCGACCTGGTTGCGCCGGCACAAACCCTGGTGTTTTACATGGGGCTGGTGGGCTTGCCGATCATCTGCGAGCAACTGATCAAGCACGGTCGCGGGGCGGACACCCCAGCGGCGCTGATTCAGCAAGGCACCACGGTCAATCAGCGGGTATTTACCGGCACGCTGGCTGATCTTCCTCGACTGGTGGCGGAGCATGAAGTGCATGCGCCGACGCTGGTGATCGTTGGGGAAGTGGTGCAATTGCGCGAGAAACTGGCCTGGTTTGAAGGGGCTCAGGCGCAAGTCTGATCGGACCGAGCCGGTCGAGCGCGACCCCGGCCCATCGCTGGCAGGCTAGCTCCCACAGGGGATTTGAGAACAACACAAGTCCAGTGTGGGAACTAGCCTGCTAGCGATTGGGGGCCTCAAAAACGGCACAAACCTCAGGCCCTGCGCCAAACCCCTTTCCCGCTCAACCGCGCCCGATCATGGGTTGCTGTGAAATCCTGCGCCGGCCCTTTCGGCACAATCCCGGTCGGGTTGATGGTCTTGTGGCTGCCGTAGTAATGATTTTTGATGTGCTGAAAATCCACCGTCTCGGCAACGCCCGGCCATTGGTAAATCTCCCGCAGCCAGTTCGACAGATTCGGATAATCGGCAATCCGCCGCAGGTTGCACTTGAAGTGGCCGTGATACACCGCATCAAAGCGAATCAGCGTGGTGAGCAGCCGAATATCCGCTTCGGTCAGGTACTCGCCGGCCAGGTAACGGTTGGCGCCCAGCAGTTGCTCCAATCGATCCAGTTCGGCAAACACATCATCAAACGCTTCTTCATACGCCTGCTGTGACGTGGCAAACCCTGCGCGATAAACGCCGTTGTTCACGGCCGGATAAATCCGCTCATTCAACGCATCGATCTCGCCGCGCAGGGGGGCCGGGTAGAAATCCAGGTCATTGCCGGTCAGGTCATCGAAGGCGCCGTTGAACATGCGGATGATCTCCGCTGATTCATTGTTGACGATGCGGTTTTGCTGTTTGTCCCAGAGCACCGGCACGGTGACGCGGCCGGTGTAGTCGGCGGTATCGGCGGTGTAGCGCTGGTGCATGAAATCGAAATGATCGAGTTTGTCGCCGGTCGAGCCCAGGTTCTGGTCGAAGGTCCAGCCGTTTTCCAACATCAACCAGCTGACCACCGAGACGTCGATCAGGTTTTCGAGGCCTTTGAGTTTGCGCAGGATCAGCGTGCGATGCGCCCACGGACAGGCGAGGGATACATAAAGGTGATAGCGGCCAGCTTCGGCTGCAAAGCCACCGACGCCCGTCGGGCCGGGCTTGCCGTCGGCGGTCAGCCAGTTGCGACGTTGCGCCTGTTCGCGCTGGAACGCGCCGTCCTTGCTGCTTTCGTACCACTGGTCCTGCCAGCGACCTTCAACTAACAAACCCATGTTCAAGACTCCTCAATCAATAAGCGTTGGAGAGGAGTCTATTCATATAGGTTCGATTAAATAGCGCAAAGGTTCGAGGGTTATGATCGGTTAAATCGATCTGTCCCGAGCGTCCCAATACTGCTGCGCCGTTTCGAAGGCGTGTTCTCGGGTCTGACCGAGGCCACGCAATGCGAGGGCCATGGTCGAGATCAAGGCCATTTGCGGGTAGCTGTCGACCACGTCACCGCGCCAGACGGCTTTCAAATGTTCAGGATCGAGCGAGGCGGGTTTGACGTGGCGTTGACTCGACAACTGCGGCCATTCCTCGTCCCAGCTTTCGCCGCCGGTGGTGCCGTACAGGTGGCTGTCGGCATCCGGGTTGATCTCGATTTCGCCACCGTCGCCCTTGACCACAATCGCGGTGTCGCCGAGCAAGCCGCTGGCATCGCGATGCACCGCCTGGTAACCCGGGTGGAAAATGCTTTGCAGGCCGCAGCGAGCACCCAACGGGTTGAGAATGCGGGTGAGGGAGTGGATCGGCGAACGCAGGCCCAAGGTGTTGCGCAGGTCGATCATGCGCTGCAACTGCGGTGCCCAATCCACCAGCGGCATAAACGCCAGGCCGCCGTTATCGAGCGCCGAGCCGACCTGTTGCCAGTCGCGGCACAACGGGATGTTCAACCCTTCCAGCAGTTGTTCGCTGTAGAGCCGGCCGGCCGTATGGGCGCCAGCGCCGTGCATGAAGATGCGCACGCCGTTTTGCGCCAGGCATTTGGCCGCCAGCAGGTACCACGGCAGGTGACGCTTCTTGCCTGCGTACGTCGGCCAGTCCAGGTCTACCGCCAGGGCTGGCGGATTCAACCGTTCGCGCAGGGCCTCGGTGAAACCGGCCATTTCCTCGGCGCTTTCTTCCTTGTGCCGCAACAGCATCAGGAACGCGCCGAGCTGGGTGTCCTCGACTTTGTCGTCGAGCACCATGCCCATGGCTTCACGCGCTTCGGCCCGGGTCAGGTCGCGGGCACCGCGCTTGCCTTTGCCGAGGATCCGCACGAACTGGGCGAACGGATGTTCGGCGGGGGTTTCGAGGGTCAGCGCTGGAAAGTCAGTCATAAGCAATTCGTCGGTTTGGGCAGGCCCGCCAGTTTTGCGGCGAGTTTGGCAGGGGTGCCTTTGAACAGTCGGTTGAGGTGCAGGCTGTTGCCTTTTTCCGGGCCGAGCTTCAACGCGGTGTACTTGATCAGCGGTCGGGTGGCCGGGGATAGCTGGAATTCGGCGTAGAAGTTGCGGAGCAATTCGAGGATTTCCCAGTGCTCCGGGCTCAACTGGATGTCTTCGGCGGCGGCGAGGGCGCTGGCCACCTCGCTCGACCAGTCACTCAGTTCGACCAGGAAACCGTCCTTGTCCAACTCGATGGCGCGTGCGCCGACTGTCAGGGAATTCATAGCCAACTGTTCACCTTGTCGTAGTGAATCGACAACTCGACGAAGGCGGGGTAATCAATGGCTTTGGCCGCGTCAGGAACCGCCAACGCACGGGCCTGGGCGTCTTCGGCCAGTACGAACAGTTTCAACGGGCGGGCATTCAGCGCGTTGAACGGCGCGGTGCCCGGTTGCAACGCATAGACGGCGTCGCCGGTCAGCAGCAACGCGTCGTTTGTGCCGATCACGCGCAGGCAACTGGTCAGGCGGTCATCGCCGAACGGGGAATGAGACAACACATGCAAAGTCGACATCAGAGGGTGATCACCTGGTCGTAACGGTCAATAAGTGCGGTGATTTCCTGGGTGGCCAGCACCCGGGCTTCTTCAAGCGACCGACCGTTGAGGTCCAGACCTCGTTCGGCAGCGCTGTGGCCACAGACATACAGGTCTTCCACACCGAACATCGGCAACGCTTGCAGGTTGGCGCTCAGGTCTTTTTGTTGCAGGGCCTTGGCGTCCTGTTTCGCAGCGAGCTGGAACACCCCGTCATCGAGAAACAGCAAGCCAATCGGCAGGTCGAACGCGCCACCAGCCAGCACGATGTCCAGCGCTTCCCGAGCGTTCGGCCCGGACCACGGGGCCTGGCGGCTGATAATCAACAAGGATTTAGCCATCTCACGCGCCTCCGAAACAGATCAGGCGGTCAGCGTCTTGCACCGCGTCATGCAACTGGCCGAGGCCGGACAATTCCCACGGCGCGCCCACGGCAACGGCGTCACGCTGATAGCGTCCGGCTTCCTCTGCGTTCAACACGCCACGGCGCAGGGCGGCGGCAATGCACACGACGCCATCCAGCTGATGCTCGGTGACAAAGGCGCGCCATTGCTTGGGCAGGTCCTGCTCATCCTGCGGCGTGACCACGCTGCCGGAGGCGTTGTAGACGCCGTCCTGATAGAAAAACAGCCGGACAATCTCATGCCCGCCGGTCAGCGCTGCCTGGGCAAACAGCAAGGCACGGCGCGAGGAGGGCGCATGGGCGGCGGAAAACAGCGCGATGGCGAACTTCATGACGGACTCGATCAGCAAAACTGCGGTCATGATAAAGCTTTATCGCGAGTGCGGCGAAGGGGGTTTACTCGTAGACCGAGTCGCGGCCATCGCGAGCAGGCTCGCTACTGCAAGGTATTTGGTGGTGCATGACACTGAAATCCACCACAGAACCCTGTGGGAGCGAGCCTGCTCGCGATAGCGGTCTGTCAGGCGACATCAATTCGGAACGTGATAACCCGCTCAACGCGGCATATACCCCAACTGCCATCGCCGCGGAATCTTCAGCGACAGCAATCCAATCGCGCCCGCCAGCAACCCGCTGACAAACAACGCCTTGAGCCCAAGGTGGTGTTCCAGCACCGCGCCGAGCACGGCACCGGCAAACATCCCCGTCCAGGGAATCAACTGAACCCGCCAGCCATTACGCCGCTCACCGAGCATCCGGCGCCCCAGCCCACGCCCGAAGCGCGACAGGGCGCCGGTGACGTAAGTGAGGCCGACCGGCAAGCCGTTCACTTCCTCCACCGCCGCGTTGAGCATGCCCATGGCGATGATTGTCGCCAGCAGTGCCGGTAATTGTTCGTCAAAAGGCCAGGCCGCGGCGCCGCAGAGCAGCATTGCGATGCCCAGCAGCAAGGGCAGCGCCCGGCGGCCACCGAGGCGGCTGACAACAATGCCCAAGGCGTTGCCGACAATGAAGGTGGTCACGAGAATCAGCAGGCGCAGGGTCAGCCCGAGATCGCCGTCGCTGATGGCCACGGCGAGGCGGGTGGTGTTGCCGCTCATGAAGGAGACAAAGTCGCCGCTGGCCATGAAGCCGATGGCGTCAGTCATGCCGGCGAGCACCGAGAGCGCGGCCACCAGCACCATGCCGATGCGTCCGCGCCATTTCTGGATATGAAGATGGCCCGGGCTGGCGCGAGAAGTCGAGAGGGATGGCAACATCGGCGAAAGTCGTCCTCAGGCAGCGACCATCAGGGTCACTTGATCAATCCATGTAGTTCGCAATACTCCAGCCAGTCCATACCGGCCATCTCGGCCACTTCCTTGTGCACTTCAAGACGCTGAGAATCGTAGTCTTCAGGCGTCACGGCGGTCAATTGCAATGTCAGCTCCCAGGCAAACAGACCCAGGCGCTCGGCTTCGGCCTCGAAGGCCTCATGCAAGCGCTCGTCACGATATTGCGCCGCGGTCTCGCCTTTGGCCTGGGCCAACAGCGGGTTGAGGTTGTCGAGCTCATTGCGCAGCTCAGGACGCTCATCGAGAAACTTCTTCAGCGCTTTCTCGTGTTGCTGTTCGGTTGCCGCCATGGTCGCTCCTTGAGGCCCGGGTTTACGAAGATTGCTTCTTGCTGGCCTTGGCCGCAGCCGCCAGGCACTCGAGGGCAAACTGCTCGGGGTAGGTCATCTGGATCGGCGTGGTCTCGCCTTTGACGGTGCGTTCGCCGTCGAGGATGTAACGGATTCGTTTGTCGGTGACGCCAATGCGCTTGGCGATCCAGGACGGCGTCTGACCGATCTGGCTGATCAGCTTGTCAGCGTATTCGGCGGTCGGTTTGTAATACTCGGCGTTGGGTGTCATGACCTTTCCAGAAAATGAGCCCGAAAAAAACGGGCGATGCGACGTTAATGGCGCGACAGGGTGCGCGAATCGTCACGCGATGTCGCGGTATAAATGAAGTAAAGCAGAACGATACGCCGTGCCACGGTGATACAGTCCGCTTTTTCTTGATGAGCGAACACAATGCGAATTCTGATGGTGGCGCTGGCCGTGACGTTGCTGGCGGGATGCGCCGGCTCGGTGATGAACGATGCCCGCACCAAAGCCCCTTACAAAACCCTGAAATCGGACAAGCCGGAAAAAGTCGTCGCCCAGTGCGTGCAGTTTTCCTGGCAGGACGAGGCGGTGTTCGGTGTCGATGCCGGCGCGTATTTGCAGCCGGGAGAGAAGGGTGGGTCCACCGTTTACACGCGTTCTGCGGAGTCCTTTGTCGACGTGACCACCGATGCGTCAGGCACCGTGTTGAGTTACTACGCACAGCAAGATGACTTTGTGGCCAAGCGCCGCCTGGCGGCGCTGGCGACCTGCCTCTGACCTGAGGCGTTGACCTCCATCCCCTGTAGGAGTGAGCCTGCTCGCGATAGCGGCGGGTCAGTCGACATCAATGTTGGATGTCACTCCGCGATCGCGAGCAGGCTCACTCCTACAGTTGGATGGTGTGGATCATACGAGCAGGTTATGCGTCGTTGATCAGGCGCTTCTGGAAAAAGAAGCGCTTATGCCCCGGCGGGTAGTCGACAATCTGCCCCACCTCGCTGTAGCCCAGCTTCTTGTAGAACTCAGGCGCCTGGAAGTCGAAGGTGTCGAGCCAGACCCCGATGCATTCCTTCTCCCGCGCCACGTCTTCGGCCATCCGCATCAACTTCGAGCCTATGCCTTGTCCCCGACCCTGTTCCGGTACCGATAGCAACTCGATGTACAACCACTGATAAAAAACCCGACCATACAGACCGCCAAGAATCTCGTCATGCTCGTCGCGAATCAGCAAGGCAATGGGCTCCTGCTTCGAAACGCCGGCCTTTGAAGCGTTATAGGCGCGCAACGGCAGCAGGATCGCCTGCTCCTCGGCTTCGGTGGGGTTTTGCGACTGTTCGATACGCAGTTCCATCAGCTCAATCCTTATGGCCATGAGGGGCAACAGCCGCAAGCCTAACGCGACCCCCTGCGGTTGTTCCAGCCCCTTGAGTGGAACCCTCGCTCGCGCCCGGATGTCTAGCCTGAAGAGCGTCCTTCCGGAACGCGGCCAATGAGGATCACCCGTGAATATTTTTGAAGCCCTGCGTGAAAGTCACGACCGCCAGCGCACCTATGCCAAAGCGCTCATCAAGACCAGCGGCGACACCGCGGAGCGGGTCGAGGCTTACAAGCAGCTCAAGTCTGAACTCCAGGCCCACGAAACCGCCGAAGAGCGCCATTTCTACATCCCGCTGATGGCGTTCGACAATGGCGTCGATCTCAGCCGCCACGCCATCTCCGAACACCATGAGATGGACGAAATGATGGAGGAGCTGGATGAGACACAAATGTCCAGCCCGGCCTGGCTGGCGACCGCCAAGAAGCTGTCCGAGAAGGTTCATCATCACTTGGAAGAGGAAGAGCAAAAGTTCTTCCAGATGGCCGGCAAGCTGCTCGACGACAAGCAGAAAGAGGCCCTGGCCGGCCAATACGAAAAGGAATACAAGGCACAGCTTCCCTAGTCGGTACGATGCCCCGATTGCTACCTGGTGATGTAATCCTTTTGCTACACAGGACGTAGGACTTGGATCAGGGTACTGGTTTTATATCCAGTATTTGCGAGTGATCTGCGAAGGCGGGTTCATTCGGGGCTCAAATGGGCTGATGGACAAAAAAAACAGCGCCGTTAGGTTGGAGGCCTCTCCTCAGGAAGGAGAGTTCTCAAAATCAACGGAGTGAAAAAATGAACCAACCACAGACTCAACCTCAACTTCGACACGGTCGTGTCACATCCCCCTCCAGCCGCGGTGCGGTCGCCGTAGAGCTGGGGTTGCTGAGTAGCTGGCAAGTCAACGAAATGGAAGGCGGCAAAAACTTCCCTTCGCTGACGGCGGGGCCCTTCGCGGCGCCGTATCAAACCGACAGCGACAGTGTCACGCCACCTGCCGACCGCTACATCCTCAGCGGTGGCAAGACGGATGCCCGAGACTGCATCAACTTCACCAACAAGGAAATGAGCCTCAAGCTCGGCCGCCCCTTCACCTGGCCTTTGTTGAACGTCGATCCGGGCCAGACCTTCAAGGTCACCTGGGAATACACCGCGCCCCATGTCACCCGTGGCTACAGCTGGTTCATCACCAAGGATGGCTGGAGCCCGGAACAGCGCATCGGCCGTGCGCAATTGGAGCCGACATCGTTCTTCGACGACTTCTACACCCAGGTCCCGTACTACAGCCATTCCGCCGAGATGAAAGCCAAGATCAACCACGAAGTGAAATTGCCGGGCAACAAGAAAGGCCATCACGTGATCGTGCTGATGTGGATCGTGGCCAACACCGGCAACGCCTTCTACCAAGCGTTTGACGTGGACTTCAAGTAAGCCCGCAGCGTTAATCCCCCCACACGTTCTGAAGGAATAGAACATGTCAAAATTCGACTTTACGTTATTGAAATCACCACTCGCCGACGCCGCTTCGTTGATGCCGAGCATTGCCGGCAAAAAGATCCTCATGGGCTTCTGGCACAACTGGCCCGCCGGGCCGAGCGACGGTTATCAGCGTGGACAGTTCGCCAACATCGCGCTGCAGGATGTGCCCAAGGATTACAACGTGGTGGCCGTGGCCTTCATGAAGGGCAACGGCATCCCGACCTTCAAGCCGTACAACTTGTCCGACGCCGAGTTCCGTCGCCAGGTCGGCGTGCTGAATAGTCAGGGCAGGGCGGTGCTGATTTCCCTCGGTGGCGCCGACGCGCACATCGAGTTGCACAAAGGTAACGAACAGCCGCTGGCCAACGAAATCATCCGTCTGGTGGAAACCTATGGCTTCGATGGGCTGGACATCGATCTTGAACAGAGCGCGATTGATTTCGCCGACAACAAGAGCGTCCTGCCTGCCGCGCTGAAGCTGGTCAAGGACCATTACGCCGGTGAAGGCAAACACTTCATCATCAGCATGGCGCCGGAGTTCCCGTACCTGACCACTGCCGGCAAATACGTCGGCTACCTCCAGGCCCTGGAAGGCTATTACGACTTCATCGCCCCGCAGTATTACAACCAGGGCGGCGACGGAATCTGGGTGCCGGAAGCCAATAGCGGCAATGGCGCGTGGATTGCCCAGAACAACGACGCGATGAAAGAGGACTTCCTGTTTTACCTGACCGAAAGCCTGGTGAGCGGCACTCGCGGGTTCACGAAGATCCCGGCGGACAAGTTCGTGATCGGCCTGCCTGCCAACGTCGACGCGGCGGCCACCGGTTACGTGATCAATCCGGCGGCAGTGGTGAATGCCTTCAAACGTCTGGATGCCAAGGGGCTTTCGATCAAAGGCCTGATGACTTGGTCGGTGAATTGGGACAACGGGGTCAATAGGGACCACGTGCCTTACAACTGGGAGTTCAGCCGTCGTTACGGGCCGTTGATCAATGGCAAGCAGCTCTCTTCACAGGAAGACAGCGCGATACCTGACGTCATCAGCCAGCAGTAAAAAGAAGCCCGGCAGAGATGCCGGGCTTTTTGGTTTTCGCCTACCATGGGGACCTTCTGACGAAAAAAGGATGCGTTGTGATGGCGAACACAGCCGAGCGGGTCAACATCATCGAGTCCCAGGTGTTGTCCCACGACTGGTACTTGCTGAAGAAAATCACCTTCGACTATCTGCGTAACAACGGCGACTGGCAGCGCCAGACCCGCGAGGTGTATGACCGTGGCAATGGCGTGGCGATTCTGTTGTTCAACCGCGAGAAAAGAACCGTCGTCCTGACGCGTCAGTTTCGGTTACCGGTGTTTGTCAACGGCCACGATGGTTTGCTGATCGAAGTGGCGGCGGGGCTGCTTGAAGGCGCGGCACCTGAAGAACGCATCCGCGCCGAAGCCGAAGAGGAAACCGGTTATCGCGTGCACCACGTGCAAAAGGTGTTCGAGGCCTACATGAGCCCAGGCTCGGTCACCGAAAAACTGCACTTCTTCATCGCTGAATATGACGCGGCGTCGAAAGTCAGCGAGGGTGGCGGGCTGGAAGAAGAAACCGAAGAACTGGAAGTGCTGGAGTGGACATTCGACGAGGCGCTCGAGGCGTTTTATCGCGGGGAGATCTGCGATGCGAAGACCATCATGCTGCTGCAGTATGCGGCGATGAAAAATATCTTCACCGCTACCTGAGACCTGAGTCCCGAGATCTGAACCCTTAACCCTGTGGCGAGCGAGCTTGCTCGCGCTGGGCTGCGAAGCGGCCCCAAAATACTGGCTTAGTCGGAGATTTTTGCCAGTGCTGCGCACTGGAGCGGGAGCAAGCTCCCTCGCCACAGAGATCGGGGGGCAGTCGGCTTAAAACAGCTCGCCCGTCCGGCTAGCCCCGGACCACTCGCAACCTTCCAGCGTCAACAACCGTTCCTTTGCCTCAAGTCCGCCGGCAAACCCCGTTAACTTCCCCGACGCCCCAATCACCCGATGGCACGGCGCAACAATCGAAATCGGGTTCTTGCCATTCGCCGCGCCCACCGCCCGGACTGCGCTTGGATTGCCGATCTGCTCGGCGATCTCGCTGTAACTGCGCGTCTCGCCAAACGGAATGGTCAGCAGCGCCTGCCACACCTTCTTCTGAAAGTCCGTCCCGGCAAAATCCAGTTCCAGATCGAAGCTATTGCGCGTGCCGGAAAAGTATTCCTGCAACTGCTGAACGGCGCGTAGGAGGATCGGGTTATCCGGTGTCTGGCTCATCGGGCCAAGCCGAACCCGGTTCGGCTTGTCGTTTTCCCAGAGGATGGCGGCCAGTCTTGAATCTTTCGCAACCAGTTTCAGCTCGCCGACCGGGGACGCCAGAGTGGTGAAGGTGTAAGTCATGCCGGCGAACTCCTCAGAAGGGGCTGAACAGCGGCCAAGCATACTGCCTCGGCGAGGAGGCGCAAAACGCAATCCCGGCCATACTTGCGTCTGCTTTGAAGCGTTTTCTCCGTTTTTAAACAGAGCCTAAAAACAAAAAGAGACCGACTCATGAAGTTCGAACCTTTTGCCAAATCGCTGATTGCGACCTCATTGGCGCTCAGTTGCCTCAGTGCTTACGCAGCCTCCGTGGCCCCGGTCGCGGCCGAAAACGGCATGGTTGTCACGGCCCAGCACCTGGCCTCCCATGTAGGCGTCGATGTGCTCAAGAACGGTGGCAACGCCGTCGATGCTGCTGTCGCCGTGGGTTATGCGCTGGCGGTGGTTTATCCCGCTGCGGGTAACCTGGGGGGCGGTGGATTCATGACCGTTCAACTGGCGGACGGGCGCAAGACTTTCCTCGATTTCCGCGAAAAAGCGCCGCTGGCCGCGACAGCAGACATGTACCTCGACAAAGAGGGCAACGTCGTGCCGGACCTGAGCACCCGTGGTCACTTGGCCGTTGGCGTGCCCGGCACCGTGTCCGGCATGGAACTGGCGCTGAAGAAATACGGGACCAAACCGCGCAAGGAAGTAATCGCCCCGGCGATCAAACTTGCCGAAGACGGTTTTGTGCTGGAGCAGGGCGATGTCGAATTGCTGGAATACGCCACCGACGTGTTCAAGAAGGACATCAAGGATTCCGGCGCGATCTTCCTGAGTAATGGCGAACCGATGCAGGTCGGGCAAAAACTGGTGCAGAAGGATCTGGCCAAGACCCTGCGGGAAATTTCCGAGAAGGGCGAAGACGGTTTCTACAAAGGTTGGGTGGCCGACGCCATCGTCACTTCCAGCCAGGCCAACAAGGGCATCATCACCCAGGCCGACCTCGACAAATACAAGACCCGCGAACTGGCGCCGATCGAGTGTGACTACCGCGGTTATCACGTGGTGTCGGCACCTCCGCCCAGCTCCGGTGGTGTGGTGATCTGCGAGATCATGAACATTCTCGAAGGCTACCCGATGAAGGATCTGGGCTACCACTCGGCCCAGGGCATGCATTACCAGATCGAAGCGATGCGCCATGCCTATGTGGACCGCAATAGCTACCTCGGCGACCCGGACTTCGTTAAAAACCCGATCGAGCATCTGCTGGACAAGAACTACGCGACCAAAATCCGCGCGGCGATCAATCCGCAAAAAGCCGGCGTGTCCCGCGAGCTCAAACCCGGCGTAGCACCCCATGAAGGCAGCAACACCACGCATTACTCCATCGTCGATAAATGGGGCAACGCGGTGTCAGTGACCTACACCCTCAACGACTGGTTCGGTGCCGGTGTGATGGCCAGCAAAACCGGGGTCATCCTCAACGACGAAATGGACGACTTCACCTCAAAAATCGGCGTGCCCAACATGTACGGCCTGGTGCAAGGCGAAGCCAACGCTATTGCGCCCGGCAAGGCACCGCTGTCGTCCATGAGCCCGACCATCGTCACCAAGGACGGCAAAGTGGTCATGGTTGTCGGCACCCCCGGCGGCAGTCGCATCATCACCGCCACCTTGCTGACCATGCTCAACGTGATCGACTACGGCATGAACATCCAGGAAGCGGTCGATGCACCGCGTTTCCACCAGCAATGGCTGCCGGAAGAGACCAACCTGGAGACCTTCACCACCAGTCCGGACACGGTGAAGATGCTTGAGAGCTGGGGCCACAAGTTTGCCGGGCCGCAGGATCCCAACCATTTGGCGGCGATCCTGGTGGGCGCGCCTTCGCTGGAAGGCAAACCGGTGGGCAAGAACCGCTTCTATGGGGCCAATGACCCGCGCAGGAATACGGGGTTGTCGCTCGGCTACTAAGGCGTAAGTCCATGGCCACCCTCAAGCTGCGAGGGTGGCCCGACCGAGAAAGTTATTCGTCGGGCTTGGTGACGAGGTTATCCGCCTCGTCCACCTGATACGGCACATGCGCTTCCACGCCATCCTTGCCGGTATGCGCCACGACATTCTTGAATCGCTTGCCGTTCCAACATCGGAAAATCAACGTCGCATTCTCGCCTCCGGTCAACGTTGAACCCAGGCTGCCGATGAGCTTGCTGCGGGCGCCGCCCACCAGGATGCTGTTTTTGCCCGCCGTCAAAACGCTTTTATCGCCGCCCATCAACGTACAGTCATCGCCCGCCGTCAGCTTGCTGCGATCACCGGCCGTGAGGTGGCTATTGCTGCCAGCCAGCAGTTTGCTGCGGTCGCCGGCGATCTGAGTGCTGTCCTTGCCGGCGATCAATTTGCTGCGATCACCCGCCGTCTGGACGCTGCCGGCGCCCGCGATGAGGGTGCTGCGATAACCCGCGGTCTGTGAGCTGTCCTTGCCGGCAATCAACATGCTTTTGTGCCCGGCAATTTGCGTGCTGTCGGGACCGGCGATCAATGAGCTTTGATAACTGGCGATCTGGTTGCTGCCGTATCCGGCGGTCAGGGTGCTGTGCATGCCGGAGGTCAGGCTGCTGCCATAACCGGCGGTCAATACACTGCGCAATCCGCTGATCAATGTGCTGCCGTATCCGGCCGTGAGGAAGCTGCGGATGCCGCTGGTCAGGCTACTGCCGTAGCCGGCGATCAGGGAGCTGTCCTGGCCCGCGGTTTCGGTGCTGCCGTAGCCGGCGGTGAGGGTGCTGTTGTGCTGAGCGGTAAGGGTGCTGCCGTAGCCAGCGATCAATGTACTGTCGTAACCCGCTGTTTCGGTGCTGCCATAACCGGCGGTAAGGGAGCTGCTGTCCTGAGCGGTGAGGGTGCTGCCGTAACCCGCCGTCAGCGTGCTGTCGTAACCGGCGGTTTGCGTGCTGCCGTAACCGGCGATCAACGAACTTTCGTAGCCGGCGGTTTCGGTGCTGCCATAACCCGCGGTGAGGGAGCTGTTGTCCTGAGCGGTGAGGGTACTGCCATAACCTGCCGTCAGCGTGCTCTCGTAGCCAGCGGTTTGCGTGCTGCCGTATCCGGCGATCAGCGAACTGTTGCTGCCGGCGGTTCCGGTACTGCCGTAGCCGGCGGTGAGAACACTGCTTTCCCGTGCGGTTTGCGTACTGCCATAACCAGCGGTCAGAGTGCTTTTGTAACCCGCCGTCTGGGTGCTGCCGTAGCCGGCCGTGAGTGAACTGTTTTCCCGAGCGGTGAGGGTGCTGCCGTAACCTGCCGTCAGCGTACTGTCGTGGCCGGCGGTTTGCGTGCTGCCGTAGCCGGCGATCAACGAGCTGTCGCCGCCCGCCGTCGCGGTGCTGCCATAGCCAGCCGTCAGGACACTGCTTTCCCTTGCGGTTTGTGTGCTGCCATAACCGGCGGTCAGGTGGCTTTCATATCCCGCCGTCTGGGTACTGCCGTAGCCGGCGATCAGCGAACTCTCATGCCCGGCGGTTTCCGTGGTCCCGTAACCGGCCGTGAGAGAACTGCCGTCCTGCGCGGTGAGGGTGCTGCCATAGCCGGCGGTCAGACTGCTGTCATAACCGGCGGTCTGAGTGCTGCCGTAGCCAGCGATAAGCGAACTGTCGCCGCCGGCGGTTTCCGTACTGCCGTAACCGGCGGTGAGGGAGCTGCTTTCCTGAGCGGTGAGGGTGCTGCCGTAACCCGCCGTCAGACTGCTTTCATAGCCTGCGGTCTGGGTCGTGCCATAACCGGCGATCAGGGAACTGGCGTACCCGGCGGTTCCGGTGCTGCCATAGCCTGCCGTCAGGGAACTGCTTTCCTGGGCAGTCTGAGTGCTGCCGTAGCCGGCGGTCAGCGTGCTCTCATAACCGGCCGTTTGCGTACTGCCGTATCCGGCGATCAGCGAACTGTCGTGCCCGGCCGTTGCGGTGCTGCCATAGCCTGCGGTGAGCGAACTGCTTTCCTGTGCGGTCTGGGTGGTGCCATACCCGGCGGTTAGCGTGCTTTCATGACCGGCAGTTTGTGTACTGCCGTAACCGGCAATCAACGTACTGTCCGATCCCGCCGTGGCGGTGCTGCCGTACCCGGCCGTGAGGGAACTGTTTTCCTGGGCGGTTTGGGTGCTGCCATACCCGGCGGTCAGGGTGCTTTCGTGGCCGGCTGTTTGTGTACTGCCGTAACCGGCGATCAAGGCGCTATCCGATCCGGCTGTTTCGGTGCTGCCGTAGCCGGCGGTGAGGGCGCTGCCCTCTTGGGCGGTTTGAGTGCTGCCATAGCCTGCGGTCAGCGAGCTGTCGCTTCCCGCCGTTTCGGTACTGCCGTAACCGGCGGTGAGGGTGCTGCCGTCCTGGGCTGTCTGGCTGCTGCCGTAATCGGCGGTCAGTGTGCTTTTCTGCCCGGCGATCTGGGTGCTGCCGTACCCGGCGATCAGCGAGCTGTCATCGCCAGCCATTTCCGTACTGCCATACCCGGCGGTCAATGAGCTGCTGTCGGCGGCCGTCAGGGTGCTGCCGTAACCGGCAATCAATGAGCTCTGACCGCCGGCTGTTTCCGTACTGCCGTAACCCGCCAGCAGATAACTTTGATGCCCACCCGTGAGCGTACTGCCGTACACAGCAGTTTCGAAAGTTTGCGAGGCGTCGGTTTTAGCGCCGATGCCGGAAGGACTGTAACCCTGTGCTCGCCGACTTTCGAATTCGCGACTGGAGGTTTTATTTGGTGATTCAAGTGGGGTGTCGATTAAAGGGATGTTTGCTGATTGATAGTGTTCAATGTGCGCTGCAATGTAATTGATCGAACTGTCTTGAGTGCCCGTGTGAACAACTTCCGCCTCCGGGAACTTGATCATGCCGTCTTCATCAAGTTTTATAATCTGATCAATATGAACTTCGCACACAACCCATTTGGCATCGGCTCGCAAACTCAGTTGAGTAGAGGAACCTTCTCCCCACAATAAGCCGACCAGGCCGTTCTCGAGTTTCTTGCTGGGCTTCCAGTGTTTGCACACCACCAGGCCGGCGTCCGGCCAGACTTGGCCGGCATGGTCCGACATGTCGTTGGCGCAAGTGCGCAAGACAAGGACTTTGTTGTCACTCATATCATATGTGCTCAATGAATATAACGGCATCAGCGGGAATCAGGATTGTAAGTACCCATAGCGTTCAAATAGAACGGTCAGGTATTACTTACACGTCACTGGCTGAAATCCATTAAGAGCCAGCGGCAAAGCCGCAGTCCTGTCATTAAACAGGTCGCAGTCCCTGGCGAAACTTCTCGATATCGAAGATTCACCCTAAAGCAATGACTCGTGTATGACCACACTTATTGTGCTTTGGAAGTGTTTAATGTTGTTCGTTACAATAGATAAAGTAATACCGTAATAGTTGATGTGGTTTAATGAATTTTCAATTCAGCTTAGCGGTGTTGGGGCGGGCTGTGTCCGACTGGATAAATTCGCGGACAGGCAGCGATTTCAAGCTATTCCATCGTAGGTGTTTTGCGGCATTATCGACGGTACGCACTCTTTGCTCGGCCCCAGGGAGCAGGTGGCGTACCCCTTAATCTGAAGGACTACTTTAAGGCCTGAGCCCATGACCACTGCATTGCTGATCATCGACGTCCAGGACGCCTTGTGCACTGGCGAGTACGAATGTTTTAAGATCAAACGCGTCATCGAGAATATAAACGGCCTGAGTGCCAAGGCCAGGGAGGCAGGGATTCCGGTCATCCTCATCCAGCACGAAGAAAAGGGCGACCAGCTGCAACATGGTTCTGAAGGCTGGCAACTGGCCGAAAGCCTGAAGACTTCACCGCAAGACCTTCGGGTGCGAAAAACCAACCGAGACTCGTTCTACCAGACCCACTTACAAGCCCTACTGCAAGATTTTGGCTCCGACCGCCTGATCATCTGCGGGCTGCAAACCGACTATTGCGTCAACGCCACCGTCCGCCAGGCCCTGAAGCTGGGCTATGACGTGGTGCTCGCCGCCGACGCGCATTCCACCGTCGACAACGGCAACCTCGCCGCCGAAGACATCATCGCCCAGCACAACGCGGAGCTGGCGCACTTGACGGGGCCCGTGGCACGGATCGACGTCATCCCGGCCAGCGAGATAGCGATTAAGAACTGAAAATATCGATTAGCTCATTCAGGAACGCACTCACCAGATCCCGCTGCCGCGCCGAATGCCGAACCGCCGCATGAAACCCCACCTCATAACGCAGCAGCTCGGGATTCAGCGGATGCAACTGCCCCAGCTGTTCATGCTTCGCCGCATAGTGCTGCGGCAAAAAGCCCAAATGCTGGCCTGACAGAATGAGCAGTGCCGCGCCGTCCATGCTGTCGGTGAGCACGGTCAGGCGTTCGATCGAGGTGGGTGCAGGCATTTCCGGCAAGGGGTGACTGGGCCATACCCAGTCGTAATCGCGGACGTCATCCCGGGTCAGATCCCCCACGTGCTCAAATAGCGGGTGAGCCGGGGCGCAGTAGGCGATCTGGGTTTCCTGGAACAAGGGGAAGTAATCGATGTTGGGCAAGCGGTGCCAGAAGTAACCGATCGCCAGATCGATATGGCTATTGATGATTTTCTCTTCCAGCAGCGACGAAGACAGTTCCGTGAAGTGGAAATACAGGCCTTCATGACGAGCCCTTAAACGCGCGATGGCCAGGGCGATTTTCTTGTTGGCAAAAGGATCGATCTGGCCGAGCAAACCGATATTGATGTTGCCCGACACTTTGCGATTGATGTGCTGGACCTCAACCCGGAAACCTTCGGCTGCCGCCAGCAATCGGCGGGCCGCTTCGACAAACTGACCACCCTTGGGCGTCACCGAAAATCCGCCGCGACCGCGCTCGCACAGTCGAAATCCCACCCGCGCTTCCAGCGTCGCCAATTGCGCACTGATGGTCGGTTGAGTGGTGTTGAGCGCAGTTTGCGCGGCCGAGATGCCGCCCGCTTCAACGACGGTCAAAAAGACCCGGATCAAACGCAGATCCAGTTCCGATACAGTGCCCAGCATGGGTGTCCCTCAATGTTCATTCACATAGACGCGGATCTATGTAAACAGTGTGCCTGCGATATTTTATAGCCCTGACCCAGGCCCTACATTGCAATGAAACCGGCGCTTTGCCCATAAAAACAACAATCAACTGCATAGGAACAATCGTATGTCAGGGTCTCCTCATTCTGCGCACGCCCTCGAGGCGAGTGGCGGGTTGGCCATCGAAGGCCACTCGATCGATTACATTCCGGAAAACGAACGTCACGCCAAGCTCAGCAGCCAGGGCCCTTTCTGGTTTTTAGGCAACTTCCACTTCTTCACCATCTCCATCGGTTTTGTCGGCCCAAGCCTTGGCTTGTCGGCGCTGTGGACGATGCTGGCCGGTGCGCTCGGGATCATGTTCGGCACCATCTTCATGGCTTTTCACGGCTCGCAAGGTCCCGAAATGGGCCTCCCGCAAATGATCCAGTCCCGTGCCCAGTTCGGGTATCGCGGAGTGATCCTGGCCTTGATGGCGACGATGTTTGTGTTCGTCGGCTTCAACGTGGTGAACATCTCGCTGATCATGAACGGCCTTGAACACGTTTTCGGCATCGACCCGACCATTGTCGCCATCGTCGTGGTGCTGATCGGCGCGCTGCTGTCGATCTACGGCCACGACCTGATGCACAAAGCCTTCAAATGGGCATTGCTGGCGACCTTGCCGCTGTATGCGCTAGTCACCATCGCCCTGATGTTCGGTGCAGGCCAGGAAGGCGTCGCCCCGGCGACCGACCTGGGCTTCAGCTGGGTTGCGTTCGCCACGCTGTTTGCCATCGGCGCGAGCTACAACATTTCCTACGCGCCCTATGTCTCCGACTATTCCCGTTACCTGCCGAAAAACACCAGTCGGCCAAAACTGATCGCCGCCGTGTTCATCGGCGCATCGTTGTCGGGGAGCTGGATGATCGGCCTCGGCGCCTGGCTCGCGCAGCAGTTGAAAGCGGCGGATGCGCTGGTGGCGCTTAACCAGGTCGGATCGTCGATGATCCCGGGCCTGGGCAACGTGTTGGTCATCGTCTCCGTGGCAGGCTTCCTGCCGATCATCGCGCTCAACACTTACAGCGCCATGCTGACGTTATTGACCGGCGTCGACTCGATCAAAAAAATCACGCCAACCCCTCGCGCCCGGGTCATGTCGATCTCCGCGATCAGCGTCATCCTGTTGACCTGCGTGCTGTCGATCAAGGGCGATGGCATCGCGCTGTTGAACACCTTCCTCGTGCTGCTGTTGTACTTTCTCGTGCCCTGGACCGCGGTCAATCTGGTCGACTACTTCTTCGTGCGCAAAGGCCGCTACGCGATCCCGCATTTCTTCACACCGAAGGGCATCTACGGCGCCTGGCAATTCCGAGGGATCGTTTCGTACCTGATCGGATTTGCCGCGATGGTGCCGTTCTTCTACATCTTCGATGCCGCCGCCGGCAAAGAAGTGTTCGTCGGGCCGCTGGCGCGCATGCTCGAAGGCGTGGACATCGCCTGGCTGGTCGGCCTGGTGGTTTCGGGCCTGGCGTATTACCTGCTCAGCCGTTCGATCGACCTTGAATACGAACGCCGAATCATCGACTCGATCACCGAGAGCGACATTGTTGCCATGGCTCATCAGCCAGTGGAGGAGGGACGTTGAACAGCGTGAAAAATACCGTGGTCGCCTGCTGCCAAGTGGCACCGAAAATAGGCGACCTCGCTTACAACCGGACACTGACAGAACGAGCGATTCGCTCGGCGGCGTTGCAAGGCGCCCAAGTGGTGGTGCTGCCCGAACTGGTGCAGAGCGGCTACCTGTTTGCTGACCGCGACGAAGCGTTGTCCCTGTCCGAAACAACCGACGGACCGACCCTGCGCCTGTGGACGGCGTTGGCGAAAGAATTGAATGTCGTTGTCGTGGGCGGATTCTGCGAACGACTGCAAGGCGATGCACTGGCCAACAGCGCGGCGATGATCGACCCCCAAGGCCTGCGCGCCGTGTATCGCAAGGCACACCTGTGGGACGCGGAAAGCGAAATCTTCAGACCCGGCAACGAAGCGCCGCCGGTGGTCGAAACGGTCCATGGACGGATCGGCATGCTGATTTGCTACGACCTGGAGTTTCCGGAATGGGTGCGACTGCCGGCGCTGGCCGGTGCAGAATTGCTCTGCGCTCCCGTCAATTGGCCCGATGGACCGAGGCCACCAACCGAGCGCCCGGCCGAGGTGGTGCGGGTTCAGGCCAATGCGTCGGTGAACCGGATGTTTATTGCCGCGTGTGATCGGCATGGGCATGAACGCGGGGTTGGATGGGTGCAAGGTTCGGTGATTGTCGATGCTGATGGTTATCCGTTGGCGGGGCCGGCGGAGCAGGGGGGAGAGCAGATTTTGTTGGCCACACTTAACCTCGCTGAGGCGCGGAATAAGCGGATTAGTGCGCGTAATGATTTGCATCGGGATCGGCGGTTGGGGTTGTATGGAGGCGGCGAGGAGTGAAGCGGTAGGCTGTGCCTATTGGCTATCCGCCCATACTGCTTCTGGCCGATTTTCTGCCTGGTACGAAGGACAGCAATCGGCCAGACGTTCAAACATAGACCGGGGATGTCTACCAGAGCGGAACAGTTCAAGCAGTCATTCAGTACATCGACAAAAGTAGGGGTGATTCAGCTGGATGAGTTTGTTTGATTTCAAACCCTTGCCAATGCTAATAGATTATTTATTGAACATTTCGTAAAAAAGCGTAGCATTGCCGACCATGATACTCGAACAGCTCAAAGCCCTGGCCAATGACACTCGCATGCAAATGATGGAGTGGCTCAAAGACCCACTTAATAATTTCCCACCTCAGGATCATGGAGATCCTGCGATAGGGGTGTGCGTAACCCATTTGCAGCACAAGGCAGGGCTTTCACCTTCTACCGCGTCTGCACACTTAGCTATCTTGCAGCGCGCAGGCTTCGTGCTAACCACCCGCATCGGAAAGTGGACTTACTACCGGCGCAATGAGCAGGCGATTGACGACTTTGCGGCCAGGTTGATCATCGAATTGTAATTTTTAAACTTTCATTTCGTTATTTCGCGTAATTAGAAAACATAAGGAACCCCCTATGAGCAGCAAAACGATCTTCGTCCAACCCGGTGGCGGCTATGAAAACGTTGTGGTTGGCAGCAGCGAAGTCCAAGCCGCAGCGCTTGGCGAAATCACCGTACGACTTCACGCCAACTCGCTCAACTACCACGACTTCGCGGTGGTCAGCGGTATGTGGGGCCCTAGCGAAAAACGCATCCCCATGGCCGATGGTGCAGGTGAAGTCATTGCTGTCGGCCCTGATGTCACTGAATTCAAGGTGGGTGACTCGGTCGTCAGCACCTTCTTCCCGGAGTGGATCGACGGTGTGCCACTGGTTGAAGGCTTTGTCAGCGTGCCAGGCGATGGCATTGACGGCTACGCTCGTGAGCAAGTGACGGCCAAAGCCACATCGTTTACCCTCGCGCCTACTGGCTACAGCCATGCTGAAGCGTCGACGCTTACCACCGCTGGCCTTACTGCATGGCGCGCCCTGATGGCCGATGACTCACTCAAGCCGGGCGACACCGTGCTCGTCCAAGGCACTGGTGGCGTTTCAATTTTCGCCCTGCAGTTCGCTAAAATGGCCGGTGCTACCGTCATTGCTACCTCTTCAAGCGACGAAAAACTTGAACGTCTGAAAGCTCTAGGCGCCGATCATGTCATCAATTACCGCAAAGACCTTAACTGGGGCGAAACTGCACGCGCTCTAACGGGTGGCCGTGGTGTTGACCACATCATCGAAGTCGGCGGCCCTGCGACGCTTGAGCAATCGATGATTGCAATTCGGGTTGCTGGTCACATTTCCGTCATCGGGATATTGAGTGGCGTAAGCGGTGCAATGAATTTTGTACCGGCACTGATCAAGCAAGTGCGTCTGCAGGGTGTATTGGTGGGTAGCCGCAGCCAGCAGCAAGACATGATCCGGGCCATCAATGCTAATGGCATGCGCCCGATTATTGATCGTCATTTCCCTTTGAGCGAGATTGTCGAAGCGTTCAAGTATCAGGAAACCAACCAGCATTTCGGCAAAATTTGTCTGGATATCTAAGCCCGCATGAATGGGCATGATCCATATGCCTATCTCAAAGAGCCCATTGCTCCCTGTCGCACCGGCAGCTATGTGTAAAAGGGGGCTGATTTATTTGTGATCCAGGTGCCTGAAGCGCTGTTAAAAATAAATCCGTCCCCTTTTTTCAAAGGAAATTACTGGCGTGGGATGAGGTGATTTGTGAGGTAACGCTGTTGTTCCGAAAAGTTCGGGCCCGCCACATTACTTCCTGTCACGCCATCGACTTCGGGCGTGGAGATACGCCGTCAAATCGCTGTAGCCTAGTTGAGCTGCAATCTCCGTTAATGACTCTCCTTGCAATTCAAGATGCAGTTCCAATTCTGCGCGAATCTGATCGAGCAATTGCCTGAAGGTTGTACCTTCCTCTTCCAGTCGTCTCCGTAAGGTCCTTGGCGTCTGGTGCAGCGCCTTCGCCAGATTGTCCAGATTGGGAGTTTCACCTCTCGCTAGAGATCGTCGCGCTCCTTCAGCAACCTTGGCTGACCAACCGCTGAAATTCCGATGCACGGCGATCCGTCGATCCAGTTCCTGGGTCAATAACTCAAGCATCCCGTGATGACGTGTCTGCATCGGCAGGCTCAAGCTTCGAGCATCGAAATAGAAGCAGTTAATCGGACAGTCAAACTCGACACGACCCCCAAACCATTGGGTGTATTGCTTGTAATACGACGGACGAGCGTGAGTAAATCTTGCCAGGACCGGCTGCACCTGCTGCCCTGTTCCACGCCGCAACTGCGCGATGGACATTGCGCCGTAGTGCTCAATGACATAGCGCGCCAGCTCACTGGGCGCATCGACGCACAGCTCGATGCCGACGCCGTTTTCATCATTGAGCAGTCTCACCGTGTCTGTGTCCGCCGCAAGCCGCGCGTACCGGGCCCAAAGCTTCATGGATGATAAAACGTCGGGGCTGTACAAGCACAGATAGGCCAGGACGTGCCAGTCCTGAGGCGTGAATAGCGTGAACAGTTTCAACCCGATCGCCGGATCGATGCGCGCCGCCTCGCGCCAAAGCTGATCCAGCTCGATCAGGCTGTAATCCCTGTTTTCTCTCAGGGCCTGGCTATCCAGGAAACGCTCCAGCACCTGGCCCAGTTTGCCGCGGTGAAAGCGCTGGGGCGAACGATTGACCTGTTCTCGCTCAATTTTGTCCGTTTCGCGCATAGGGACGGCTTACTCGTTGGCTTCTAATGAAATGGCATTGCCCGCAAGGGCCTTAATCGAGAGTGCCATGAATACAATAATGCTCGCCAACAATCCTTCCGTAGTAGTGGCCGGGATATTCCTTGCCTTCATCTTGCTGGAACTCGCGTGTTCTTCGCTCCGACACCCGTTGAGCGGGAAGCGTGACGTACTGATCGAAGTCATAGGCTCCGGGATCCTGGTTGCAATCACGTTCCCCAGTGTCATGTGGCTCAGTGGAAAAATCCTGAGCCTGGCTGTTCCGGAAATGAAAGGCGCCCTGGCCACCATTCCTTGGGTCGCAGGGTTCGTGTTGTTTCTAGTACTGGATGACATGACTCAATACTGGTGGCATCGACTGACACATCGGGTCCCGGCACTTTATGCGCTGCACCGCGCTCATCACTCCGCGCCCTACATGAGTGTCCGCATCGTTTATCGAAACAACAGCTTCTACTACATGCTGATGCCCGGCATCTGGCTGTCCGGCATACTGATCTATCTAGGGCTTGCGCATATTTACTATGTTTATCTGATCCTGAAGATGATCGTCATCTTCGCAGCGCACAGCAGCGTTGCGTGGGATGACAAACTGTATGGCATCCGTGTGTTGCGTCCTATTGTCTGGGTTCTGGAGCGAACGATTTCCACCCCCTCCACTCATTCAGCCCATCACGGCTTGACTGCCGAGGATGGTGTCACGCATTACAAGGGCAACTTCGGCAACCTGTTGTTCTTCTGGGACATCCTGTTCGGTACGGCCAAAATTACCCGCCGGCGTCCGCCCTTATACGGTATCGAACACTTGTCACCGATCAGCTGGAAAGAAGAGTTGTTCTGGCCCATCGTGCGTTCACGCCGTGTCGCCCCCAAAGCACACAAGGCTAAACAGAAGGTGGCGCAATGAGCCGTCATATCGTTCTGCTGTCTGGATCGAATAGATCAAACAGCCAATCACTCAAAGTCGCAAAATACTTGCGCGACCGATTAGAGCAACTTGGTCTTTGTGATTCAGGCGAACTGCTGAACTTGGCTTCCAGTCGGCTACCGCTGTGGCCAGAAGAAGACATTGATGGAATCTGGAATGTCCAGCAAACCATCCTCAAAAAAGCTACCGCACTGATCGTGATCAGCCCGGAGTGGAATGGCATGGCTTGCCCGGCGCTGAAAAATTTCTTTTTGTACGCAGGACTCGGTGAACTTGGACACAAGCCTGCGCTCCTGGTGGGGGTTTCGGCTGGGCTCGGGGGAGCCTATCCAATTGCTGAATTGCGTGCTTCGAGCTACAAAAACAGCCGGATCATGTATTTGCCTGAACAACTCATCATAAGAAATGTTGAATCGATGATGAATAGCGAAATTCCCTCAGACGAAAATGATATTCGCATCCGCACACGTATCGACTGGGCTTTGCATTTACTTTGTCAATACGATGACGCCTTACGCACGATACGAACTGCAATCAAACACCCACCTGAGTTCTCTACGGGGATGTAAAACTGTCGCACCTCAACGAATTGAATAAATAAACCTTGCGCTAATGTGTGCATTTCAACCACGTCGATGCAAAAACATTCAATATTGAGCCAGCAGGGTGTTGCATCGACGGGATGATCTAAGTCAAACGGATACGCGGTTGGCATGGTTAAAAACCACCATCAACGCACCAGCAATTAAGATGCAGCGATTAATTACAAATGCGATTGTTTACAGGCTCTTCGCATTTAAGGGTGTAGCTGATTTCTAAACCCTCCTGACTTCAGCAAGCACCTGGCTATGTAATTGGTTAAATTTCTAAAGCCCAAGGCGGTACCTCGTAAGTGCTCAAGTCGCCCGTTGATAGCTTCTGTTGGACCGTTGCTGGTTCCTGGCCGGTCGAAGTAGGCAAGGATGCTCTCAGCGTATTTTTTCAGCGTTTCCCCCAAGCCTTTCACCTCGATGAGCGCTTTGGGCAAGTCGCTGGCTGTAATGATATTTATGACCTCTTCCATGAGTTTTTTACCACGTTTTCGATCCGGCTCGTTGTAGGCGCTGACCACCCGTTGGTACATGCTCCAGGTGCAATCCACTTCGAGGTGGTGCTCATCTGCAAACAGCTGGAACAGTTGCTTTTTGTTGGCGTCAGACAGGTAGCTGATCCGAGTCAGTAGCGTTCGACGGCTTTTGTAGAGCGGGTCATTTTTACGCCCTCTGCGGCCCAGGATGTCGTGTTGCACACGCCGGCGGCATTCATCCAGCATGTTGCTTGCCCAGCGCACGACATGGAAAGGATCCAGCACGGTTTGGGCTTGAGGCAGGGCTTCTTGCGCTGCAGATTTAAACCCCGTAAAACCGTCCATGGCAATGCTTTCGATCTGGTCACGCCACGATTTGGGGCGACTCTGTAGCCATTGCTTAAAGGCTTGTTTGGAGCGGCCTTCCAGCACATCGAGCAAGCGGGCCGGCCCGTTTTTGTTACGCACGGGCGTAAGGTCAACCACGATGGTGACGTACTTGTCACCACAGCGTGTATGTCGCCAAACATGCTCATCCACGCCCAGCACGGTCACACCGTCAAAACGTGTCGAGTCATTAAAAAGCAGGCGCCGTCCTTCGTTGATAATGGCATTATTAGCGGTGTGCCATGCAACATCAAGCTGGCTCGCAACACGAGATACCGACAGATGATCCAGCACGATGGCAGCTAATGCCCAGCGTATCGCCCCATATGAAAGCTTTGAACGTGGAGGTGCTGCACTGTTTGTATCTTCATGCCAGAAACAGCCGCAAGCACAACGCCAGCGACGGATACGCAGCAGCAATCTGGTTGGTCGTTGTCCGTAAGGTGTGTGAGCAAGATGCCTATCGACAGTACCGCGTGAAACACCAGCAGCCCCGCACTTGGGGCATGGCTCGGGTGCTTTGGTTAAACGACATTCGATGACGGCGCGCTCTGCACAAAGATGTTGTCCAGTGGCAGTCAGGCCGAGGTTATTCAGTTGGCAAAAGCTGGAAAGATCAGGGCTAGAAAAGGTAAGATTGTTCACGTCGGGGGCTTAGTTTTTGTTGGTGTGAGAGCTTACATTTTCTAAGATCCTCGACTCCTTTTCCAGCCGGTCAGATTTTTTCTACACCCTTAAATGCGAAGAGCCTGTTTACAACTCAATCTTAATAGCTCATGACGCTGGAATAACTATTTCGCGACAGACAACCGTCGGCCAATAATTGCCTGTTATGAATGTCCGTTTAGGGCCGTTTTCTACCCGTCGCGAAGGGCAGTTATCGACCCAAAGCTGACCTTCAGATGGGTAAATTTTTGTCACCTCGTGAATGGCATCTTCAAGGACTTCGCGATCCGACCTAAAATTTTTATGCATTTTTCAGAAACAACGAGCGGTGGTTCGTTAATCATGTAAAGCAGGTGTTCGAACGCTACTCCAGCCTCGTTGTGATCGACATAATCCAGAACTATTTCACCACCATTCTCTAAACCTGCCTGAGCTAATGCATGGTCTTCCGGTACAGGGCCGAGCTGGTCGTATGCAATGGACATCAGCGTCGAGATTTCCTCAAGTGCCTCAACGAAATCGGCCCTCAAGTCGTTGTTAAGGTGGCTCATAACAAACATTCCTTCGATTATGGTGACCTGCGTTCCGTTCCCGTCTGGTCGATTGTTGCCCAAGACCTGGTCTTTGCGCACTGAGCCGATGGACCTGCGTGCCGGTACCGAGACGGCATTGGGCCGGGTGATCGCATTCTTTGGTCGCAAGGAGGCGATCGGCAAGTGAACACAGTATTGGCGCAATTGCTAAAAGCCAACGCTGAATCGGACTTGTGCAGTGTCTGGTTGGCTAGCGTCACCGATGAGTGTAATGCTGCTGTATGAAGTCGTGATCGACTTCGACCAGTCGAGGGTATCTGCTTTCGTCAAGCGTTTCGCGAAGTCGCCTAGAGTAGCTTGCCTGCTCAAAGGCAACTTGGCACCTGGCGCTGTCAAAGAATGACCGGAGATGGGCGAGTGCCTGATCAAATGCAGGGCTTTCAATACGCAGAAATAGACCTGTCAAATCTTGCTGGTCCGTGAGTTCTCGATACAAGTCGATTGCGAAAATACTGCCTCCGTTATTTTGAGCATGATACACATGCACGTCGCCGTAGCCGTTGTAAAGGTGGGCGAAATACAACTCGTGGAGTTCGATAATGTTGACGGGAATTTCAAGGGTGGTAAATACCGCCTGCAGGTCGGCGCTGGGAGCCTTCCGGTCACCTTCCCAGGTTACTAAATCTGACATCGAAACACAGATGTCGAATTCTTTGGCATAGATGGTTTTTTTGGACATTCTCATTCCATCGCTGAGTGTTGGAATTTTTAAGGGTGGAGCTTCATAAGGCATCGACTACGGGTTATGCCTGATATCGACCGGACGAAGCATCAGCTCATCACAGAAAGAACCAGCGGTCGCTATTCTATCTCCGCGAGAGGCCGGAAATGACCTATTGCTGCCTCACAAGAGGATCCCCTACGCTTGCAAAAATCGATCGGGCCGGCATGGGCAAAGGGAACTGGACGCCTTGTCATCGATGATCTCCTCGCTGGCCAGACGTCCCACTATTGCCGCCAAAGTAATTCCGGGGTGCATTGCACAAACATAGACGCCACCTACTTTGGGTAGATAACCGATGATGGGGATGCCATCGGCAGGCATGGGCCTGAGTCCGACACAAGCCCATTCCGGATCTATGGAAACAACACCATGGAGTTCGTTCTGGATTGTCTTGGCAGTTCGAAGCGCTATCGCTGCCGGCTGATTTTCCATGGCGTCGTCCAGGTAATCTTCTGCCGCCAGCAACGCACCATCCGAACTTTGCCTCACTTCCATTTCAGGGCTGGAGATGAGGGTGTGCACGAGGTTGGGTTGTGACTTGTAACGGATGAAAATGGCAGGCGAGGCCTCTATCGGCAGGGACACTCCAAGCATGTCTGTCAGCTTCGTGATGCCTGTCCCGGCTGCCAATACGACAATATCGGCATCGATGATGCCTATTGTTGTTTCGACTCCGGTCACCGTTGCACTCTGGGTTACAAAACCGAGCACTCGCGTCTGAGTGAGAATCTTCGCCCCATACGCCTGGGCACCTGCGATCAACGCATGCGTAGCTGCCACTGCGTCCAGCGCTCCTTCTTCAGCCGCATATAGAGCAGACTGGGGAGGGTTCTTGAGATTTGGTTCAAGGTCGAGAATCTGCGATCGAGACACCAGATTTGCCGAAGCTTGGTGACCTGGGATCGGCAGCGCTCCAATCGCCATCACGCTGTAAGACAAGGCACCTGTCCATCGTATCTCCAGACCAGGCAGCTGCGTTTCGAGTCGGCGGTACTCCTTGATGGCAGAACCGCGCAGTTGCGCAATTGGATCAGGTTCGGGGTGTGAGGTATTGAGCCAAGCGAATGAGCTGCCAGTCACTCCCGAAGCTATATCTTCAGCCTCTACCAAGGTGACATTCGCGCCTTTACCGGCCAAGTGATACGCCAATGACGCGCCAACGATGCCTGCACCAATGACAACGATTCGTCTGCCCTGACCACTTCCCATATCAACCTCCGTTCTGTCGATGTGACGATGGTACGACAGCTGGATGATTTCATGACATGAGAACCTGATCGTCCAGGACGCTTTTTGAGTGTCTGCTTTTGGTCGATAACAGGCTGATTCAAGAGACCACGTTGCTATCACACTTGCGACGGTCATCTTGTAAATACGGCAGTGGCTTCCTGAGTTTTTTTCGAAGCTTTCACCGCCTGTAGGAAGCGCGTATCAGCTTTTTCAACACCCCTTGAGCGCGCATGTTTAAACGCCCTCAAGGTTACGTCCTGAAAGCTACAAAACCTTGCGCCGTTGCCTACGGCTGCACCAGAATCCGCCGGCTTGTGCGCTTTTGGGCTGCTCGGTAACTTGATTCCCGTCACTGCCCTTCAGTGATCGGGTTTAGCAGCCCGGGGTTACAAGCAAGCTGCACGAGCTCTTGTCAGTCAGGCATTCCCACGCCTGCACTTGATGGTGGTTGTGCGCAGGGCGCCTTCGGGCGCGCCGGCTTTGCTAGCTTCCCCGGTCTGCTAACCTGCGTACAGCTGCCTCCCTCTCGTTTAGCAGCAAGAAGGTTGGCGCTCAATTTGAGAAGCGAGCTTATGTTCAAAATTACACCTAACCCACCAGACACCGATCCAGTGTCCCCCTACGAACCCGATTCAAAAAAACTCAACGAAGCCGCCGAACGCGCCCTCGATTTCCACTTCCCATCAAGCGCCGATATCAAAGCCACCCCGCGTACCTCCAGCAAACTGTTTTCCGTAGACCCGGAGGCCACAGCCGAAACCCTGGCGGTTTTTTTGGTCGAGACGTTGGCGTCGGTCGACGTGATGGTCCATCAGTTGGTGGATCATCTGGAGGGGGAGTCGCGCTATGCCTTGCTGGGCATTTCAAACAGCATCATGGTGGCGGAGATTACGGCGAACCGGGTGTTGGATAGGGTTGAGCCGTCTAAGTAGTTGCTGACCTGTGGTGAGGGGGATTGCTTGCACTGGGTGGCGAGGCGGCCTTAACAGATGGGCCTGCTGCGCAGGCCAGCGGGAGCGAGCTCCCTCGCCACAGGTTGTTTGTTGTTTGTTCTATTTGTGTTTGTAAAAACGGGACGCTTGGCGTCCCGTTTTTTAGGGCGGTGGTATCAGCCTCCGGCGTGTTTATTTAACGCCTCTGCCGCTGCAGCGATTCCAGCCTGGCGCCTGCGCGAGCCAGCAGTCAAGCAGCGGCAAGCCCGCCATCAATCAGGTAGATCGCAAAGGAGAACGTCACGATCGACAGCACGGTGCTGACCAGAATGGAGGTCGCGGCTTCGCTTTGATAGGCGCCGGTCTGGTTCGCAAACATCGCCGGGATCGTCGCCGATGGAAGGGCGCAAAGCAGGATCATCTGTTGTGCGTACAGGCCATGAGTGCCGAGCAGTACCGTGGCGCCGAACATTAACACCGGGTGAATGAGCAGCTTGAGCCCAAGGTTGCCCCAGACTTCACCGGACATTTTCAGTTTCTCCGACGACATGATCAGTCCCAGGCACAGCAGGGATACACCGGGCGTGGCCTTGCCGAGAAGGGTGAAAGACTCCGCCGCAAGCGCAGGCAACTCGACCTGCAGCACGGACAGTAGAATCCCCAGGGCCGGCGCCCACATCAGCGGACGACGTACCGCCCCTGAAAGGCTCGACAAAAACGCCTGGCCGCCATTGGCCTTTCCATCAGCGATGGTGAGCAACATGGTCGTCAGCGGGATCATCACCAGGCTCGCGACCAGGTTGAGTACCAGCACCGAGTAGATGCTGCCCGCGCCGAACATTGCACCCAGGATAGGGATGCCCATGAAGGCGGCGTCTGGATAACCGTTCACGAAGCCCTTGAGCGTTGCCACCTTGAGATCGCGAGTGCTGAACCAGCCGATCGCCAGCGCTATCGTGTACATGCCCATGATGCCGATGAACGTCGCCACGATGAACTTGAAGTCGAAGAGCTGTTCACGGGGCGTGCTCGCCATCCCGACAAAAAGCAGCGCCGGGAATATCCAGCCCAGCACCAGGCGGCTGATCAGCAGGCTGTCCGAATGGGTCAGCCGTCCGCGCTTGCCGGCGATATAGCCCAGCGCGATCACAAAGGCGACGGGCAAGATGGGTCCTACGATCCTGTCTAACATGTCATCAATCCTCGTATTTATTTTTATCAAGAATGTCGTCATGGCTGATCGAGGCCGACACGTCGGCGTCGATCAACGTTGCAATGAGCCAGCGGCTTATGGGGTCAAGGTTTGAAGCGGTAATCCCGGATGACGTCCTGGTCAGGCTCGATGCCGAGTCCCGGCCCTTGCGGTACGTCGATGCGTCCGTTACGCGGGATGATGGCGTCGCCATAGAGTTGCGCTTCGAGGTCGAAGTAACGCCATTCGACCAGTGACTTGGCGCCGCCCAGGGCTGCACTTCCATGCACCGCCGCCAGCAGGCCGGGGCCGTCATAAAAGGCGTGGACCATCACGGTGACGCCATGGGCGTTGGCCAGTGCATAGACTTTTTGCAGTTCGGTGATGCCGCCCATTTTGGCGGGGCTTGGCTGCACGAAATCCACCGCGCCGGCCTCAAGCAGGTGCTGGAAGTCCATGAGCGTCGAGGCATTTTCGCCAGCCGCAACCGGGATGCCGCCGTGTGCGCGCACCCTTGCCAACCCCGAGTAGTCTTCCGGCGGCCACACCGGTTCTTCGATCCAGCGCAGGTTCAACGGGCGAAGTTTCTCGGTCATGTCCAGCGCTTCGCGCACCGTCCACGGAGCGTTGACGTCGAGGGTGATTTCCACGCCGGGGCCAGCGGCTTCGCACGCAGCGCGGATGACGTCGATATCCACTTCGTGCAGCTTGAGGTGGCGGAAACCGCTGTTGACTGCGCGCTGCACATTGACGCGGATGAGTTCGGGGTCTGCATACCGGATCAGGCTTGCGTACGCCGCAAGAGACGTGGCCTCACTGCCGCCCAGCAACTGGTAAATCGGTTTTTCGGCGGCTTTGCCCGCGATATCCCACAGCGCGATGTCAATCGCCGAGAGGCCATAGATGAACGCGCCGCTGCGACCGAAAACGTGAAACTTCCTCTGCAGATCGCCCTGTAATTTCTCCCGTCGAGTGACATCGCTGCCAATCAGTTCAGGCGCAAGGATGGTGTCGATCACCACTTTTACCGCCGGGATAGCGGTGAAGCCGAAGGTTTCGCCCCAGCCAACGATCCCGTCGTCGGTGGTGATCTTGACCACGAGAGAGTCGACCATTTGCAGGTCTTTCGGCCCCCAGACCCCGCCGGCCGACGGGCCGCCCGTGGTGAAGGGAATACGAAGCGGAATGGTTTCAATGCTGGCAATTTTCATAGGATTGCGCCTCAAGCGGGTTGCGAAGCTGACACGGCAATTTTTTATTCGTCCGTATCAGGTTGAGGGCAACGTACATCACATCCTGTTGTCCTTCAACAGAACAACTGCGGTATTTCAGCAAGCTTTAACCTATTTATTAGATAAGTCCTTGTTTTAATTGGATTAAATGGTTGATGTGTTTTGCGAATTTCAGTTTCAACTGTCAGGAACAAGTCTTCTGATGTAGATTAAGTAGACAAGTAAGGGGAGAAAAAAGAATGAGTGAAATGAATGTGCAACCCGTAACCCGCCGACCTCATCTGGCCGAGCACATCGCCCGCTCGCTGAGCGATGAGATTGCTTCCGGGCGGCTGCGGCCGGGAGACCGTTTGCCCACTGAACAGTTTCTCTCGCAGAACTTCGGCGTCAGCCGCAACGTGGTGCGCGAGGGCATCGCCACGCTGCGGGCGCAGGGGCTGATTCAGTCTCGCCAGGGCGTAGGCGTCTTCGTCTCCGCCACCTCCCAAGCGTCAGAGCCTTTGGCACCGCAGGCGAGTGCGCCGATGCTGGACGGTGACAACACCATCCGAAACATGTTTGAAGTGCGGGCCGTCCTGGAAAGCCAGGCCGCCGCGCTCACCGCCTCGCACATGACCCCGGCCAAGTTGAAAGTCATTCAGGCCGCGGTCTTGCGCATGCAATACGAAGGCGAACCGACCCTGGAAACGGTCAACGCCGACCTCGATTTTCACAGGGCCGTTGCGGCAGCGTCGGGCAACGACTATCTCGAGACGATGATTCGCACAGTGCTCGAGCCAATGCGCGCACTGATCACCATGAACTTCGCGCGGCGCGGCCCGGTGTTCAGCAACATTCCTCACGCGGCGCGCGGGGAGCATGAAGAACTCGTGCAGGCTTTTATCGATCGAAATGCGACGGCGGCACGCCAGATCATGGGGGAACATATCGTCAACGCAGCCTCGCGATTCGGCTACGAGATCACATTTTTCTGATGGTTTGAGCCGAGCGGATCTTGTTTCGTTGTTCTACAACCTGGGCAGGTTGTTCCTTTGGCCTTCCGAGCATCTCGAACGCGTCTGTTCCATCAGGAGAGAAGGCGAGGGAATAGGGATGACTTGTCTCTGGTCAGGCACTCGGCACTCCCGTATCAGACGCAAACATCGGCAAGCGCTGCAACATCCAGTTCAGTAGCTCTTGAGCAGGGGCGGCCAACGGTCGGCCGGATTTCACCAACAGTTTTGCTTCAACCCCAAGAAACAACGGATGGTCGATCGATACCGCCGCCAGGCTGCCGTTGGCGATTTCCCGATAGGCCGCGAATTCGCCGAGCAACGAAGCAAAACCGCCGTCCTCCACCATGCGCTTGAGCGCCGCGAGGGAGTTGCTGACGAGTACCGGGCGGATCTCGATTTTCTCGGCATACTCGAGCATCTTGATCGCATGACCGATACCGAACGTCGTGGGTGTCAGGACCAGTTGGCAGGCGAGGATATCCTCGACGGTTGCCGCCGCGCCCCGCGATGCCAACGGATGATCCGGGCGAACCAGCAGCATCACCGGTTGCGAAAACGTCGCGCGGTAGTCGATGTGCGGATGCGGCGGCGGATTGTACGCAAGGCCGATGTGCGCACGGTTTTCGGCGACTTCGTTGAGGACATCGTCGACGGGCAGAATGTCCAGCCGCACATCGAGCTTGGGGTACTGCTTGCAGAACGGCGCGAGCACGTTGTCGACCAACGCGTCGACATAGCCCTCGCTGATGACGACGCGTACATGGCCTTGCTGCAGGCCCTTGATCGCTTGCAACTGATCTTCGAGTTTCTCCTGGTGCGATCGATAGCCGCGCCAGAACTCCAGCAAGTGCGCCGCGGCCTCGGTGGGCTGAACACCGCGTGCCTGGCGCTCGAATAGTTTGGCGCCGATTTCCTCTTCCAGCAGCTTGATCTGGCGCGTGATCACCGAGGGCGACGTATTGATGTTGTCGGCCGCGCCACGAATCGATCCGTGAGTCAGCACCTCATGAAAATACCGAAGCCGTTGTTGATTGATTTCGCGCATGCCGGGAACTCTCTCCAGAGATGTTGCGTTGTCTGTAGAGCAACACTACACGAACTTAGTTGCTCTTGCTGGTCATGAGGTGCCGGTGCAACATTCTCTGACACGAACTCGGACCAACAAGAATAACGGGAGATTCGCATGTCAATTCTTCAGGCGCCGGCACGAAGTGATGCCATTTCAGCCCTTTACCGCAAGCTCAACTGGCGACTGCTGCCGCTGCTGTTCATCTGTTACGTATTTGCGTATCTGGACCGGATCAACGTCGGCTTTGCCAAACTGCAGATGCAAAATGACCTTGGGCTTTCCGATGCGGCCTATGGTGCGGGCGCCGGTATTTTCTTTCTGGGATACGTATTGTTCGAGTTGCCGAGCAACCTGATGCTGCCGAAGGTCGGTGCGAGGAAAACCTTCAGCCGTATTCTGGTGTGTTGGGGCATCACCTCGGCCTGCATGTTGTTCGTGCGCAACGTGCCGATGTTTTACGCCATGCGCTTTCTGCTGGGTGTGTTCGAAGCCGGTTTTGCACCGGGCATGATTTATTACCTGTCCTGCTGGTACGGTCCCAAGCGTATGGCGCGGGCCATTGCGATCGTGTTTATCGCCGGCCCCATTGGCGGCATTGTGGGCGGCCCACTGTCTGCGTGGTTGATCACCACGTTCGAAGGCGTTGGTGGTCTGGCCGGCTGGCAGTGGATGTTTTTGATTGAAGGCTTGCCGTGCGTTTTCCTCGGTGTGCTGACTTTTTTCATCCTTTCCAATCGACCCGCTGAGGCGCGCTGGCTGAGCCAGGAAGAAAAGGCCTTGCTGGCCAGTGAGCTGGGTGAATCGACCGGGCGCGTCCATTCGTTCCGTGCAGTGTTGCGCGACCCGAAAATCTACATTCTCGCCAGCGCCTATTTCTGCATCATCTTCTCGATCTATGCCATGAGTTTCTGGCTGCCGGCAATCCTCAAGGCCCAGGGCGTCAACGACACCATGCAACTGGGTTGGTACGCCGCGATTCCCTATGTCGCCGCCGCTTGCGGCATGTACTGGATAGGGCGCCGGTCGGACCGTGTCGGTGAAAGACGCTATCACTGCGCAGTGCCGGCGGGGATCGGCGCGATCCTGCTGCTTATGTACCCTTTTGCCGACGGCAACCTGATGGCCGCGCTGGCACTGCTGACCGTGGCAACCGCCATGATGTTCATGGCCTACACCGTGTTGTGGGCGATGCCCTCCGAACACATCAAGGGCGAGGCGGCGGCAGGGGGCATTGCCTTGATTAATACCATCGGTCTTTCCGGCGGCTTCTGGGGGCCGGCCATAATCGGCTGGGCAAAAACCGCAACCGGCAGCGCAAATCTTGGCGTCGTTATCGTGGGTTGCGTATTTTTGTGCGCAGCATTGGTGATCCTGTCGACCAAGCCGAAAACGCGTGACGGCGCGATTCCGGAATACAGTGCGGGTTGATCTGTTGCCACCCGCGTCCTTTGTCATGTTCCGCAAGGAACCCTTTAAAAGAGAGAACTCAAATGCTTTTACACCTGTCGACCTGGGCCGAGATCGGCCAATTTCTTCAACGCAGCCGCACCATCGTGATCCCGATTGGTTCGAACGAACAACACGGTCCTACCGGTCTTCTGGGAACCGACTGGATGTGCCCGGAAATCATTGCCGGTGAAGCGCAAAAAAACGCAGACATCCTGATTGCACCGACCTTCAATATCGGCATGGCCCAGCACCATCTTGGGTTCCCTGGAACCATCTCGCTGCGTCCGTCGACCTTCATTGCGGCGATTGGCGATTGGGTGCGCTCGCTGGCCGCTCACGGGTTTGAAAAAATCCTCTTCCTCAATGGCCACGGTGGCAACGTTGCATCGATTGAGGCGGCGTTCTCTGAGCTCTACGCCGAAGCCAGCTTCGCTCGACGCCCAGCAGGGTTCGCGCTGAAGTTGTGCAATTGGTGGGACCTTGAGGGGGTAGGGGAGCTTGCGCGCGAGCAGTTTCCTACGGGGCACGGCGTTCATGCCACGCCGTCCGAGATTGCGGTCACACAATGGGCCTACCCGGATTCGATCAAATCGGCTGAATACTCGCCGCAGATCGCCCCTTGGGGCCCGATCCGCGAAGCGATGGACTTCCGCGCACGCCACCCCGATGGCCGCATGGGTTCGGACCCGGCGCTGGCGACGCCAGACAAAGGTCGTGAACTGGTCATGCTGGCAGCACAGAGCCTGGTGCGGGAGCTGGACGCTTTCAGCCGCGAATCAATGCCTGGCTGAACAATCACAGTCTTTTCAATTGGCCAACGCCCGGTATTTCCGGGCGTTGGCACGTCCTGTTTGAGGAAATCCCTACGATCGTTGATACGGAGGGTTATCCATGCCCCGGAGTTTTCACCGAGAAAATTTCAACCACAGGCCTAGCACTTCAGCGACAGCAAGCTCCAACTATTGATTACCCAGTGTAATAAGTGAAATTCAATTCAGGGGCTCTATCACTCTCTGCTCTAGTAATAAGATGGCGCCAACAAACCATTGCTACTGGAGAATCGCGTGAAAAAAACCATTATTGCCGCCCTGCTAACCGCTGCTGCTAACTATGCCAACGCCGGCACGGTATTGGTTGTACTGTCGGATCAGGCTCAACTGGACCTGAAAGACGGCAAGGTCATGCAAACAGGCTTCTTCCTGAACGAATTAATGCAACCGGTGCAGACCTTCATCGAGGCGGGTCAAACCGTCGTATTTGCCACCCCTAGCGGCAAGGCGCCAACCGCAGACCAGAAATCCAATGATGTGAGCTTCTGGGGCGGCGATGAAAAGGCCCGTCAGGAAAGTCTTGCGCTGCTGGACACGCTGAAGCTGACCTCGAAGAGCGGCTCGCCGGCAATCAGCTTCGCGCAGGTTCAGAAAATCGGCTACGACAAGTTCGATGCCGTATTCGTGCCTGGCGGTCATATCCCGATGCAGGATCTGCTGAAGGACAAGCAACTGGGCCAACTGCTGACCAACTTCCATGAAAAAGGCAAGATCACCGGCTTCACCTGCCATGGCACCATAGCCATGTTGTCGGCGATCCCGGATGCGCACGGTTTTGTCTCCGCACTGGAATCGGGCAAACAGCCGGCAGCGCCAGCCAATTGGATTTACAAGGGCTACAAAGTCACCGCCTTCACCGACGCGGAAGAGGAGCAGGCCAAAGGTTTCCTCGGCGGCGGCCATATGAAACTGTTCCCGCAGGATGGCCTGACGGCAGCCGGTGCTAACTTCTCCGAAGCCAAGCCATGGAGCGAGAACGTGATCGAAGATCGCGAAGTCATTTCCGGCCAGAACCCACAGTCGGCCAAGGCAGTCGCCGTGGCCATGGTGGCGAAACTGAAGTAATCCTGGGCGGCCGTTCCGGGCAAACCGGGCCGTAGGTGCTGGGGTCGATCTGCATTGGCTCCAGCGCCACCGTCTATCCCGACACGCTGCACGCTAATGTGTCGGAAGACGATACCCGCACATTTCGTCCAAGCCCAAGGGCCGCTCGTAATGCCCTCGTTTAGAGATTTTACCGCCCGATAGTCGTTGTTCCCGCCTTCCAATGCCCTGCATCAAAGGCGGTAACCGCATTCGATCCAACACAACCCCCATCCCATCCGCCGCGTTAATAGAAAGCCTCACCGCGTAGAGCATTCAGAACGAGCGAGAAGGCTGGAGTCGGCAAACGACGGCTTGGGTAGTACAGGTGATAACCCGGGAATAAAGGGCACCAGTCTTCCAGTACCCGCACCAAGCGGCCCTCTTCAATGTGCGGTGCAAATTCTTCCTCCGGTAAGTATGCGATGCCCAAACCGTTAACTGCCGCTGCCGGGACATGTGCGCTGGTATTCACAATGACCTGGCCCACGACACGCACGTTGATCTTTCGACCACGCTTTTCGAATTCCCAGGCGTCAACTCCGCCAAGGGTTGGATAGCGTATGTCGATGCATGTGTGATTCACCAGATCCTGCGGTTTCTTGGGCATGCTGTTGCGTGCGAAATACGAAGGCGATGCCACCGCAGCCATCCGTACTTCAGGTCCGATAGGCGCGGCGATCATATCTTTATCGACGGTGTCGCCGAATCTGATGCCCGCATCGAAGCGATCAGCAACGATGTCCCGGAAGCCATAGTTGATATCAAACTCAACCTTGATATCGGGGTATTCAAGGAGCAAAGGCGTGAGTCGCGGAAGGAGAATTGTCTTCAGGACAAAATCGCCGCAGGTAATGCGCACCGTGCCCGCAGGCTTGTCACGAAGTTCGGTCAAAGCATCCAGTTCAGCCTCGATCTCGTCAAAACGATGACCAATGGCTTGCATCAGGCGTTCCCCCGCGCTCGTCGGCGAAACGCTGCGAGTGGTACGCGTCAGTAGGCGAATTTTCAGGCGCTTTTCAAGCCCGGAAACAGTCTGGCTCAGGGCGGATTGCGTGACACCCAAGAGGGCGGCCGCTCGGGTGAAGCTGCCTTCCCTGGCGACCGTCACAAAGGCCAGAAGGTCGTTCAAATTATGTCGTGGCATCGGAGCCTGCCTATCGCAATTGATTAGCTGTGCTTATAACTTCAACAAGCTTTCATTAGATTATCAAGCACTGCGTATTCCCAGAGAATAGGGCAAGCCTCACCTGTGGTCACAGGCAGAGCCCACACGATCCGCTGATCCAGGCCCGGCAACCATGTCGATCAGCACCTATTCACTGATGGGAGCAGCACATGAGAAAACTCGTTATCTTGCTCGGCCTTCTGATGGCGTCGCTCTCTGCACTGGGAGCCGACATGTCTAACGGAGCCAATAATTTTTACAAAAGTGAGAAGGTCACGATGACGAAGGTGACCTTCAACAATCAGTACCAGATGAAAACTGCAGGGAATCTGTTTGTTCCTAAAGATTTGAAACCAGGCAGCAAAAGCGCAGCGATCATCGTTGGCCATCCCATGGGCGCGGTCAAAGAGCAGAGTTCGAACCTGTATGCCCAGAAACTGGCGGAGCAAGGTTTCGTGACCCTTGCCATCGACCTGTCGTTCTGGGGCGAAAGCGATGGGCAACCGCGCAACGCGGTCTCGTCAGAAATTTATGCTGAGGACTTCAGTGCCGCTGTTGATTACCTTGGCACACAGACGTTCATTGATCGGAACCGGATTGGTGTCCTGGGCATTTGCGGTAGCGGCAGCTTCGTCATCAGCGCTGCCAAGATCGACCCTCGGATGAAGGCCATTGCCACGGTCAGCATGTACGACATGGGCGCGGCCAATCGAAATGGCCTGAAGCATTCCGTCACTGTCGAGCAGAGGAAACAAGCGATCGCCGCTGCTGCCGAGCAGCGCTATGTCGAGTTCATCGGGGGCGAAACCCAGTACACCAGCGGAACTGTCCATGAGCTGACGGACAAGTCCAACGCTATCGAGCGCGAGTTCTACGATTTCTACCGCACGCCACGCGGTGAGTTCACCCCCAAAGGGCAGTCGCCGTTACTGACCACTCACCCGACGCTGGCCAGCAATACCAAGTTCATGAATTTCTATCCGTTCAACGATATCGAGACGATCTCGCCACGTCCGATGCTGTTTATCGCCGGTGAAAACGCTCACTCCCGTGAGTTCAGTGAAGAGGCCTATCGTCTGGCTGGTCAACCCAAAGAGCTTGTCATCATTCCAGGTGCGGGCCACGTGGATCTCTATGACCGGGTCGATCTTATCCCGTTTGCCAAGCTGACCTCGTTCTTCCAAACCAACCTTAAGTGACACTGATCGTTGGGCTATCAGGCCATGCGCTCTCAACAGGCATTGGCGCTTTACGTATTGAAGGAAATCAGATGAGCAGCACTGCCTTACCTATTCAAGCCGCGAGCCGACAGGTATGGGGCGCCGTCCTGGCGATGTCGCTGTGCGCCTTTGCGTTGGTGACATCGGAGTTTCTGCCGGTGAGCTTGCTCACACCGATTGCGACGGATCTCGCGCTGACAGAGGGGCAGGCCGGACAAGCGATTTCAATTTCCGGCCTCTTCGCGGTTGTCACCAGCCTTTTCATCTCTTCAGTCATTCGCCGGCTCGACCGAAGACCCGTTTTGCTTTTCCTGACGGCCTTGATGATTGCCTCTGGCACGCTCGTCGCTTTTGCCCCGAACTACTCGACACTGATGGTGGGTCGAGCCATTTTGGGGATCGCCATTGGTGGCAGTTGGTCAATGTCGACCGCCGTCATGATACGGATTGCTCCCGAAAGTTTTGTGCCTAAAGCCATCGCTTTGATTCAGGGCGGTACCGCACTCGCCACTGCAGTCGCAGCCCCCATTGGCAGTTTCATGGGCGGGCTGATCGGCTGGCGAGGTGCATTCTTCTGCGTGGTTCCGCTTGCCGCTCTGGCGCTCTGTTGGCAAGCATTCACGCTGCCGAAAATGCCTGGGCAAATTGAGTCTGGATCTGCACTTGATGTGTTTCGGCTGTTAGGTAGCGCCAACGTCTCGCTGGGCATGGCCGCAGTGGCATTTTTGTTTATGGGGCAGTTCGCGTTATTCACCTATCTGCGTCCGTTTCTAGAGTCGGTGACCCGCGTTGATGTGTCTGGACTGTCACTGCTATTGCTGATTATCGGAATGGCCGGATTGGTGGGCACCATGGTGATCGGCCCGGTGTTGAACAGAAGCCTTAATCGAGTGCTGATGATCATTCCACTGCTGATGTCGGGGATTGCTGTGGCTCTACTCGTCTTCGGCAACTCGATGTGGGCGACAGCCGTTTTGCTGGGTGTGTGGGGCCTGATTGCTACGTGCGCGCCTGTGGGCTGGTTCACATGGCTATCACGCACGCTTCCCCGTGATGCCGAAACCGGAGGCGGTTTGATGGTGGCGGTTATTCAGTTGGCTATCACACTCGGCGCGACGCTGGGTGGGCTGCTTTATGACGGAGCTGGCTACCAGGCTACGTTCATCGCGAGTGGACTATTTCTTCTGGTGGCTGCCGTGCTTGCACTGTTCGTATCACGATCGGATCTGCCCCCATTACGATGACAATGCCGCTGTTGCGTGGGGGGAAGTGTGAGAGGAAAAAAAAGGCAAAAAAAGGGGACGGATTTATTTTTCCATCGAACGCCCGGTAGATCCGGGCGTTGGCACATCTGCTTGAAGGCATCCCATCACTGAACGCTTTTCCCGTCGCTGCATTGATTTTTGTCAGAAATGCCAATGCCATCTGGTGTTAGCGTTTTGATGAACAATGGCTACGGCCTTGCCCTGATATGGCTCATTACAACCGTGGTTGACTCAATGGTGCCCCAGAGAACAAAGGAGCGGACATGTCTCGCAACAAGCAGAGTCCTATCAAAGGTACGTTGAAGGACGCAAAAGGCATGGAGAACGATGAACCGATTTTTCGCTCGCGCAAGGAACGACTGGAAGCAGGTGAGCGTTTATCCGAGAGCGTGCCGCACGCACTTCACGCCGTTTGGAAGCCGAAGCGTAAACACCGCGACCCTATTGAAATCCTGGAAGCGTCTAACCGATATCGCCTGCCCAATCTGATTCCGGTTCGCTACGGGCGCATGTTACGCAGCCCGTTTACCTTTTTGCGTGGCTCTGCCGGGGTGATGGCTCATGACTTGGCTAATACGCCGAACACAGGCATTCAAGTCCAAGCCTGCGGGGATTGTCATCTTTTGAACTTCGGACTTTTTGCCACTCCTGAACGCAACCTGATTTTTGACATTAACGATTTCGACGAAACGCTTCCAGCCCCTTGGGAATGGGATGTAAAACGCCTCGCAATCAGTTTCGTCGTGGCTGCCCGTGACAACCGGCTCAGCGACAAAGACGCCCAGGCGATAGCGGTCCAGTGTGTTCGTGCTTACCGCGAGCGCCTGCGCAAACTGTCGAAGATGAGCCCGCTGGACGTCTGGTATGACCGCCTGGACGCTCAAACGATCATCGACATGGCCCCCAACGCCAAAATCAAAAAGAACCGAGTTCAGCTGATTGCCAAGGCCAAAGCACGCATCGGCGAATACCTTTATCCGACAATCAGCAGCGTAGTAGCGGGACGTCGACGCCTGCTCGATCAGCCACCGATACTGTTTCATATCTATGAAAAGGACTTTGCACAACGTGTGCAGGTGGCGCTGCAAGACTATCGATTATCGCTACCGCTTGAACGGCGTGTGCTGTTCGATCGTTACCGTCTCGAAGACTTTGTCGTCAAGGCTGTCGGGATCGGAAGCGTCGGCACCTATTGTTTTGTCGGCCTGTTCTTTTCTGCTGAAAATCACCCGTTGCTCCTTCAATTCAAGGAAGCCTGTCCTTCGGTGTTGGCTCCTTTTGCGGGCAAGAGTGACTTTGAGAATCAAGGTGAGCGCGTGGTCACCGGGCAACGCCTGATGCAGGCCTCCAGCGATATTTTCCTGGGCTGGACACAGGGGGAAAATGGCCGGCATTTCTTCGTACGGCAGTTGCGAGACATGAAAATGGCGGCCCCTGTCGAAGGCGCGACGGTCGATCAGATGAAGCTGTATGCCGAGTTGTGCGGTCTCACACTGGCCCGTGCCCACGCCAAATCCGGGGATGCTGCGCTCATCAGCGGCTATTTGGGCAAGTCGGACACCTTCGATCTGGCTATTGGCGAATTTGCCCAGAGCTACGCCAAGCAAAACGCGAAAGACCATGCCTCGTTGGTGGCCGCTGAAAAATCGGGGCGCATCAAAGTGTTGAGAGAAGAAGACTTATGAAACCGATCCAGTGCGCAGATCATTACCTCGCGTGCTGAACCCGATTGCCCAGTGCAACAGAACAATACGTTGTGAGGCAAGGTCATGGATCACGATCTTTCAACGGCGAAGACCAGGCTATTGCCGGGCCGTACTCGTCAAGTAGCGCTCTTCTTCGTTGCCTGCTGCGTGACCGGGTGCACAACGATGGGACCGAACTCGATTCAACGTGACCGTACAGATTACAGTGCAGTTATTGCCTCGACCTGGAAAGAACAGACACTGCTCAATATCGTCAAATTACGCTACGCAGATGCGCCCGTGTTCCTCGAGGTTTCCTCGGTCATCGCCTCCAGTGCGATGCAGAGCCAGGTCAGCCTCGCAGCGAGTTGGTATTCTGGACTTCCCAGCGATGGAAACAGCCAGGCCATAGGGGCATCCGGGGTGTACACGGATCGTCCGACGATCAGCTACACCCCGCTTTCCGGGGAGAGATTCTCTCGCTATTTACTGCAGCCCCTATCGCCGGCTGCCGTGTTTTCCCTGATTCAGGCCGGCTATCCTATTGATCGCGTCCTGCAATTGACCACCAGCGCCGTTAATGGTGTCTATAACCGATCCACATCCCCCTCGCGTTTTCGAGCAGCAGATCCGCGTTTCTACGAGTTACTGGAGGCCTTCAGACGGATCCAGCGCTCTGAGTCGCTAGGGATGCGCATCAATCAACGAAGCAACGATGAAAGCATGCTCGTCCTGATCTCGCGGGACGTCTCCGACGACATCGAGAACGATCGCCGAAAGGTGCGCGAACTCCTTCACTTGAGCCCCGATGCCAGCGAGCTGAATCTAAAGTTCGGCATGGTGCAGCAGGATGATACCGAGGTCGTGCTACTCACTCGTTCCATGTCGGAAATCTTCGTGGAGCTGGCCGCTACCATCGAGGTTCCACCTGCCCATGTGCAAGAAGGACGTGCAAACCCGGCGCCTGCCGCGCCTGAGCATCCAAGCCCATGGGACGAACCATTAGTGCGCATTCACTCAAGCAGGGAGCGGCCAATCGATGCCTATGCAGCCGTTCGCTATCGCGACTATTGGTTCTGGATCGATGACCGTGACATGAAATCCAAATCGGAGTTCTTGTTTATTCTTGTACTGTTTTCGCTGGCCGAAACGGGCGTGGCGCCACAAACGCCTGTGATCACCGTGCCCGCAAACTGAGCGACTAGGGGGGTAGCCTCAAGCCGCTTTTCCATAACGATGGTGTGCTCAGCCCCATGGAACTCGTCGCGGATGTTCTGATAACCCAACGCAGCGTAAAACTCCTCTGCTGTAATCGACGACGGTACCCGCACAGCGCCAACACACCTCGGGATTGCTGCCGGGGAACAGGCTCAGGCGGTAGTGGCTTTGTGGGCGTTGTCGAAGCTATCAGTGCCTGTAGGAAGTGAATGTCAGTTTATTAAACAACTCCTGATCTATCTGTTTTCATAAAACGGGACGCTTGGCGTCCCGTTTTTATGGTGGTGGTATCAGTCTCCGAAACGTTTGTTCAGCGCCTCTTCCGCCGCAGCGATTTCGGCCTGACGCCTGATGATCACGTCGCCCACCGGCGGCCCCTGGAAGCGGCGGGCTTCAAAACCGAACCAGACAATCGCCGTCAGCACCAGAAAGCCGATGGTGATGTACAGCGCCCAATCGTTCGGTGGCTGGATGCCGATGACGAAGATGATCACCATCGACAGGATCGAGAGGAGGGCGAACACGGTGAACCAGAAGCGTCCCATGTTCCACGGTCCCATGGTTGGCCACCTCGAGGTCCCGTAGGTGAACAGGCCGAGCACGATAGGGATGATGAAGGAGAAGAACAGGAAGATCACCGTGCAGGACACGACGATGGTGTAGACCGGTGTTTCACCGATCGAGATCACCGAAGAGCCCCAGACGAACAACACCGCGAGGGTGGCGCCGGTCCAGATTGCCGCCACCGGGCTGCGCAGGGTTGGCGAGACCGATGACAATGCTCTGGAGAAGGGCAGGCCTCCGTCGCGGGAGAAGGCGAAGATCATGCGCGAGACCGAGGTCACGGTCGCCAGTCCGCAGAGGAATTGCGAGATGAAAATGGCCACGTACAGCGCCGTTTTTACCGTCGGGTTCACTTGCGTGTCCATCGCCCAGAAAAACACGGTCCAGCCATGCTTCGCCGCTTCGTCCATGCTAGGCAGCATCAGCACGAACGAGCTGAGCATCACCCAGCCGAACAGCATCGACCAGACCACCGACATGACCATGCCCCGTGGCACGGACAGGGCGGCATTGCGGGTTTCTTCGGAGGTGTGCGCGGAGGCGTCATAACCGGTGATGGTGTAGATCGGCAAGAGCAGGCCGAGCATGAAGATCCAGCCGTTCGAGACCTGCGGCCAGACGTTGCCGCCTGCTTCGCCGGAGTAGTTGCTGAAGGTCCATAACCGGGCAAACTCATAACTGGGCGCCGAGATCAGGCAGACGATGGTCAGCGCCAGTGCAGTGGCGAAGATCAGATAGCCCGAGAAATCGGTGAGCTTCGCGGTCAGGCCAATCCCCAGGTGGTTAAACAAGGCCTGCAACCCCGTGAGGATCGCCAGGAAAATCATCCGTGTCGTGATGGTGTCTTCCATCCCCAATGCGGGTCCGAAAGCACCAAAAAAGAAGTAGTAAGTGCCGACGTTGATCGCGCCGAGCACGGTCACCAGCCCCAACAAGTTGAACCAGGCCGTCAGCCACCCGGTAAAGCGGTTCCCGAGAATCGAGCCCCAGTGATAGAGGCCGCCAGCGGTTGGGTAGGCTGATGAGATCTGCGCCATGGCCATGGCGAAGACCCCGGAGATCAGGCAACCGACCGGCCAGCCGATGCCGATGGACGCACCACCCGCGCCCGAGGTGCCCTGGGCGAGTGAGTTGATGCCACCCGAGAGGATGCAGATGATCGAAAAGGAAATGGCAAAGTTGGAGAAAACGCCCATTCGTCGCGAGAGTTGCTGGGCATAGCCCATGCTGTGCAGCACCTTGACGTCATCGTCGTGCGACGCGTTGGTGCCGGCTTGGCTTGCTGGCTTCATGTTGTGTGCCCCTTCAGGTTTTGATACGCATCCATCCGTGTCCCGGATGGGCTGGCTTTCAACCCCTTGTCGTACTGCTCCTTTTCCAACCGGTACACCCTGTCCATGCCCATGTCTGGACAGACAACTGCTCTAGATACGGCCGTGATAAGCCGCGTCGAAAATGCTTGCCGCGCCAGCCCGGGTCAATGGCAGCGGGTTGCCGCCAGCAGAGGGGTCGACAATGGCCATGTCCGCGATCAGGTCGGCCTGTTGGTCATCCACGCCCAACTCGACCAGCGTGTGCGGCACGCCGATGTCTTTGCGCAGTTTGAGGATGAAGGCCAGAAAGCTGTCGAAGCCGGGCGAGGGCAGACGCAGATAAGCCGCCAGGCGCGTGATGCGTTCTTCGATGGCGGGGCGATTGAATTGCAGTACGTAGGGCATGAAGGTGGCGTTGGTCATGCCGTGATGGGTGTCGTACAGCGCGCCGACCGGATGCGAGAGGGCGTGCATGCCGCCCAGGCCTTTCTGGAATGCGGTGGCGCCCATCGCGGCGGCGGCGAGCATTTGCGCGCGCGCATCGAGATCGGACGGGGTGTGGACTGCCCGCACCAGCGCGTTGGCCACCAAGCGGATGCCTTCCACTGCGATGCCATCGGCCAGTGGGTGAAAACCAGGCGCGCAGTAGGCTTCCAGGCAGTGCGCCAAGGCGTCCATGCCGGTGCCGGCGGTGACTTTGGCCGGCATGCCGACGGTCAGGGCCGGGTCGCTGATGACCACGCGCGGCATCATTTTCGGGTGGAAGATGATGCGTTTGGTGTGGGTGCGTTCATCGATAATCACCGCTGCGCGGCCTACTTCCGAACCGGTGCCCGCCGTCGTCGGCACCGCGATAACCGGAGCGATTTGGCTCTCGTTGGCGCGTGTCCAGTAGTCGCCGATGTCTTCGAAATCCCAGACCGGCCGGGTCTGGCCGCTCATGAAAGCGATGAGCTTGCCCATGTCCAGGCCGCTGCCGCCGCCAAAAGCCACCACGCCATCGTGTTTGCCGGCGCGCCAGGCATCGAGTCCGCCTGCGAGGTTGGCTTCGACAGGATTGGGCTTGAGGTCGCAAAACAGCGCGACGCCGAGGCCGGCGGCACGCAAGGAATCCAAAGCCGCCGTGGTGATCGGCGCGCGCCCCAGGCCGCTGTCGGTGACCAGCAACGGTCGCTGGATACCCTGGCTGCGACAGACCTCGGCCAGTTCGCCGATGCGACCGACACCGAAGCGGATGCTCGTGGGGTAGTTCCAGTTTCCGGTCAGGCTCATGGCTCAGATCTCATGGCGCAAATGGAAGGATTTTGCTCGGGTCAGATGCTCGTAGCCCAGGCGCGATAGCGTCACGCCGCGACCGCTGTTCTTGACACCGGTCCAGGCCAGGGCCGGGTCCAGGTAATCGCAGCGGTTCATGAACACGGTGCCGGTGTCGATCGCGTTGCCCAAGCGTTCGGCGGCGGCGAGGTCCTGAGTCCAGACGGAAGCGCTGAGCCCGAACTCGCTGTCGTTCATCAAGGCAATGGCCTGGTCATTGCTGGTCACCGGCATGATGCCGACCACTGGACCAAAACTTTCTTCGCGCATCACCGACATGTGATGGCTGACATCGACCAGCACCTGGGGCGCGAGGTAGGCGCTGCCGGGTGCGTCGAGGGGAAAGGCCTTCGGATCGATCAGCGCTGTTGCGCCCTTGGCCAGCGCATCGGCGATTTGCCCGCGCACAAATTCAGCCGCGCCCGGATTGACCAGCGGACCGAGTGTGGTGGCTTCGTCCAATGGATTGCCCAGTACGTATTGATTCGTCAGCGCGACGAATCGCTCGACAAACGCCGGGTAGATTTTTTCATCGACATAAATGCGCTCGACGGCACAGCAGCTTTGCCCGGAGTTGAAGAAGCTGCCGTCCACCAGGTTTTCCACCGCGTGGTCGAGGTTGGCGTCTGCGCGGACGTAGGCCGGGTCCTTGCCGCCGAGTTCCAGGCCCAGGCCGAGGAAGTGGCCTGACGCTGCGCTTTCCATCGTTTTGCCACCGCCGACCGAGCCGGTGAAGTTCACCTGCTGCACGCGGCCAGAGGCAATGATTGCGGCGGTCTGGTCATGATTGAGCAGCAGGTTATGGAACAGGCCTTCGGGCAGATTGGCGCGGCGAAACGCTTCGGCGAACCGTTCGCCCACCAGCAGCGTTTGTGAGGCGTGTTTGAGGATGACGCTGTTGCCGGCCATCAGTGCCGGAATAATCGTATTCACTGCCGTCAGATAGGGGTAGTTCCAAGGGGCGACGACCAGCACCGTACCCATCGGCTCGCGCTTGATACAGCGGCGGAAACCGGTGACAGGCGTGGGTTCAATGGCTGCCAACGCTTCGGGTGCAATGGCGATCATATGCCGGGCGCGCTCTTCGAAACCGCGCAGTTCGCCCGCGCCAAAGCGCACGGGGCGGCCCATTTGCCAGGCCAGTTCCGGGACGATTTCGTCCTTCATGGCCAGCATCGCGTCAACGGCGGCACCGCAAAAGTCGGCGCGCTCGTTCAGCGGTCGGTGCTTCCATTGCGCCTGGGCCGCTGCGGCAGCCGCCAGCGCCTGCTCGATCTGCGCAGCATCGGCGCAGCGACGTTCGGCATAGACCCGGCCATCGACCGGTGAAATGAGTTGAATCGTTGCAGTCATGATGGCGGTCTCAATAGCGCTCGAAACCGCGCTGCAATTCCCAGTCGGTGATGCGCCGGTCGTACTCTTTCTGCTCCCACTCGGCGGTGTGCACGTAGTGGTCGATCACTTCATCACCGAATGCCTCGCGCAACATGGTGGAGCCCTGAAGGGCGGCGCAGGCTTCGCGCAGTGTCTTCGACACTTCAGGCAAGTGTTCGTCAACGTAGGCATCGCCTTCAAAGGGCGGCGTGAGGTTGAGCTTCTCGTCGATACCGGCCAGCCCCGCAGCGATCAACGCGGCAAAGGCCAGATAAGGGTTGAGGTCGGCGCCGCCGATGCGGCATTCGATGCGGATGGATTTGCTGCTTTCTGCACACAGACGAAAGCCTGCGGTGCGATTGTCGCGGCTCCAGACCGCACGGGTCGGCGCAAAGGTGCCGGCCTGAAAGCGCTTGTAGGAGTTGATGTACGGCGCGAGAAAGCAGGTGATGTCGTTGGCGTATTTCAGCTGGCCGGCCACCCAGGCACGCATCAACTTCGACATGCCAAACTCGGCCTTGGCGTCGAAGAACAGCGGCTTCTTGGCGTTTTTGTCCCACAGCGAATTGTGAATGTGGCTGCTGGAACCGGCGGCGTCATACCGCCACTTGGCCATGAACGTGATCGCCTTGCCTTGCAGCTGCGCGATCTCTTTGCAGGCGTGCTTGATGATGACGTGGTGGTCGGCCATGGTCAGCGCATCGGCGTAACGAATGTTGATCTCTTCCTGGCCCGGGCCCCATTCACCCTTGGAGTTTTCCACGGGAATGCCGGACGCCTGCAGATGCTTGCGAATCGCCCGCAGCACCGGCTCCTCGCGGGTGGTCTGGAGGATGTTGTAATCCTCGATGTAGTGGCCGGCGGTTTTTGGTTTGAGGTAGTTGCGCTCGTGGATGGCCTCGTAGCTCTCGTCGAACAGATAGAACTCCAGTTCCGAGGCGAACATGCCGGTGTAGCCGCGTTCGCGCAGTCGCTCGATCTGCTTTTTCAGAATCGCCCGCGGGCTGTGCGGCAGGTCCCGCCGATGGTGGTGATCGAGGACATCACACAGTACCAGCGCCGTGCATTCCAGCCAGGGCACCCGCCGCAAGGTCGACATGTCGGGTTTGAGGACGAAGTCGCCGTAGCCTTTGCTCCAACTGGCGGCGGCGTACCCCGGCACGGGTTCCATGTCGATGTCGTCGGCCAGCAGGTAATTGCAGCAGTGGGTTTCTTCGTGGCCGCTGTCGATGAAAAACTCGACCTGGAATCGCTTGCCGACCAGTCGGCCTTGCATGTCGACCATGCAAACCAGAACAGTATCAATCTCGCCGGAGGCGGCAGCACGTTTGAGTTGATCAAAACTGAGGAGGGGCTCGGTCATCACGTAGTCCTGCGTGAATAGGTTGGGCCTGTCTGAAATAGCTGTTGCAGACGCTCTCCAGAACAACCCCAAACCTGCAGACGCGAGCATCGTGTGCAATAAGCTGCTCTAAGCTTAGCTTACGGTTGCTGAACGCAAGTTTTGTTGATCGACGCCGGGTAGAGGGCATTGCCGTGCATGCCCTCGGTGCAGGCTAATTCACTGCCGACCAGAGTTGGCGGTACGCGGCCACCAGTTGGTCCAGGGTGAAGGCGAGATTTCGCCCGCTCGGGTTGGGCAGGACCCAGACCTGGGCATTACCAAAGGTGTGTGCCTGAAGCCCCCAGGCAATGGTTCGCTGGCCGGATAGCGCGCTGTACGCCGACTTGCCGAGAAACGCGACGTAGCGTGGCGCATAGCGAGCGATCTTCTGTTCAAAACTCGCGGCGGCGGCGGTGAATTCGTGCAGGGATAACTGATCCGCCCGCGCCGTGGGCCGATCCACCACGGCCGTCAATCCGCAGTGATAATTCAAGATCGTCCGGTCGTTTTCCGGGCGCACCTCCTCCGGCGTGAAGCCTGCCAGATGGAGCGTGCGCCAGAAACGATTGTTTCGTCCGGCAAAGTGGTGCCCTTGAGCGGCGGCCGTCATGCCCGGGTTGATGCCGCAGAAAATCACCGCCAGATGTTCCGCCAGGATGTCTTCAAGTCCTTCACGCACCGCACATCACCCCGACCGCATTGCGTGCCAGTTCCGTCAATTCCTCTCGGGATTTGCCTGCCCGCGCGCGTATCGAAATGCTGTGCAGCAAGGAAGACGCGAGGACGGCGAGGGCGGCGGCGTCGACGTCGGCTTTCAGTTCGCCGGAATCAATGGCCGTGCGCAGGCGTGTTTCCAGATCGGCATCGAGCCTGCTGAGCCGCTCGGAAAGCACTTCACGAATTTCCGCATCCTCGACCGCTTCGGTGGTCGCCGTGCCAATCGCAAAACAGCCGCGCGGTTGGCCGTCACCCGAGAAGTAGATCGATAGCTGCCCCTCGTAAAAACGCATCAAGGCATCGCGCAGGGGCAGGGTGGTGTCCGTCAGCGCTTCATGCATCGCCGCCGCAGCAAATTCCCAATATTGCTCAAGCGCTTTTATGTAGAGCGCGTGTTTGTCGCCGAATGCGGCATAGAGGCTGGGGCGATTCATGCCCGCTGCCGTGGCGATGCTGTCCAGCGAAGCGCCGGAATAGCCGGTGCTCCAGAACACACCAAGCGCTTGCTGCAGCGCAGTCTGCGGGTCGTACGCGCGAGGGCGGCCGCGACCTTTTCCTTCGGTAATCTTTTTTTGTGCCATGTCGTATAAAAACCTTGATGGAGGGTAGGCGTGGGGATATTCTTACACCATCGCACAAAATTAAGGAACCAGAAATTCCTTGGTTTACGGTTTGTTGAAGCGGAACTCGAACTGAGTGTTGCGGCGACGAAACAGGTGCGGCGGAGCGATCCTCCAGTCCGTGCTCGGGCTTGATTCCTCACAGCAACTATTGACGTCGGGGCCGCCGCATTGTTTGCCGGCCCGATGTCCCGGTGAAAGGTGTATTCGATCATGACTAAACAGTTCGACATCCCGGCTTCGCAGAGCTTCGAGCACCCCGCGCCGAACCTTGGCGATACGCCTATCAAGAAACCCTTCAAACAGAAACTGCGGCCATTGCTGATCATCGGTCTGCCGCTGATTGTCGCCGCGGTTGGCTATGCCCACCATCAAGCGGGCGCGGCGATTGTTTCGACCGATAACGCCTACGCCCGAGTGGCCAAGGCATCGATCAATGCGCGGATTTCCGGGCAAGTGGTCGAGATCGCCGTCGAGGACAATCAGCGCGTACACAAAGGCCAGGTGCTGTTCCGCATCGATCCGAAACCGTTGCAGATTGCCGTCAACCGTGCAGAAGCACAGATCAGCGTGGCGCGCCTGCGGATCGATGGACTCAAGGCCAACTACCGGCAGCAGCAGGCTGAGCTGCAATCGGCGAAAGAGTCCGCCGATTTCGATCAACGTGAATTTGCCCGGAAAAAGGCGCTGGTCGCGACCGAGTTTGTCTCGCGCGCCATTTACGAGCGCGCCGACACGGACCTTAAAGTCGCCCGCCAACGGGTCACGTCAATCGAGCAACAGATCGCCAGCACCGTCGTGGCCTTGAACGGCAATCCAGACATCGACGTTAATGCCCACCCGACGGTTCGCGAAGCCAAGGCGCAGCTCGACGAAGCGCAGCTCTACCTGTCGTACGCGACGGTGTATGCGCCGGATGACGGCATCGTCGCCAAGGTCGACGATCTGCAGGTCGGCAACTTCGTCAACAACGGTGCGCCAGCCTTTGCCCTGCTGTCCGAACGCGATATCTGGGTGGAAGCCAACTTCCGCGAAACCGATGTCACTCACATGCGTCCTGGCCAGGAAGCGACGGTCAGTATCGACACCTACCCGGATCACGTATTCAAGGCCCACGTGACCAGCATGAGCCCGGGTGCCGGCTCGGACTTCGCCTTGCTGCCGCCGGAAAATGCCACCGGCAACTGGGTCAAGGTCGTGCAGCGTGTACCGGTGCGGCTCGAACTCGATCAGACCGACCCCACATTGCCGCTGTTCTCGGGCACCAGCGCCACGGTCAAGATCGATACCGGCTACCGCACGCCGTGGTGGCATCCGCTCAAGGCTTTGCTGACCGCAGGTAACTTCTGATGAACGCTCATCTTGCCGGACCTCAAGGTGCGGGAACGTTAAGGTTCGCTGCGTTGCTTGCAACGTATATGCAGTCGGCGAACCTGCCACTTCCCAATGCCGTGCTCAGGTTGATTCAGGGCAGCCTGTCGATGACCGACGATCAGGCGGGCTGGATTTTCACCTCGTACCTCGCCGCGAGCGCCATCACCCTGCCGATCGCGCAGTGGCTCGCCGGGCGATTTGGCCTGAAGCGGGTGTACCAAGCCGCGCTGGCGTTTTTCGTCCTCGGCTTGCTGCTTGCCACCCAGGCCACGACGCCCTTGGAGTTCGTCGGTGCCCGCATTATTCAGGGCCTGGCGAGTGGGGTGCTGGCACCGCTGTCGATGGCGATTTCGCTGGAGACATTGCCCCTTGAGAAGCGCGCGAAGTTTGGCGCGACCTGGACGGCCATCGTGCTGTTCGGCATCGTCAGTGGCCCGAGCATCGGTGGCTGGATCGGTGAACATTACGGCTGGCGGCCGACGTTCTATCTCAGCCTCCCGTTGTCGGCGTTTATCGGCCTGGTGATGACGTTGTTGCTGGCCGAAAAGAAAGCCGAGAAGCGGCCGACGTTCGATTTCTTTGGTTTTGGCAGCTTCACGCTGGGGTTGATCAGCCTGCAAATGCTCCTCGACCGTGGTGAACGCCTCGACTGGTTTGCCTCGACCGAGATCTGGCTGGAAGCAATCGGCTGTGCATTGGGGTTCTACCTGTTTGCGGTGCATGTGCTGACCACGAAGGTGCATTTCCTCAATAAGCGTTTGTTCAACGACCGCAACTTCGTGCTGTCGACGATCATCTTTTTTGCCGTCGGTTTCGTGCTGTTGTCGACCATGGCGCTGACCTCGCCAATGCTCGACGAGATTCTCGGCTACCCGCCGGACACCACCGGTTCTTTGACCATCCCCCGGGGTATCGGGCTGGTCGGTGCGTTCCTGCTGATGGGCCGTGTGCCTGAGCGTTTCGACCGTCGGCTGTTCGTGGCGGCAGGGGTTGGTGTGGTGATCTATGCCAACTGGCTGATGCTCGGTTATTCGCCGTTGATGGACTGGTCGCCCGTGGCGGTGGCCGGTGCGATCCAGGGGATTGGCATCGGCATCTTGATGCCGTCGCTGACCAACGTTGCGTTCAGCACGCTCGATCCGACGCTACGTCCTGAAGGCACCGGTCTGTTCAATCTGTCCCGTGTGTACGGCAGCACTTTGGGCGTGGCGATTGTGCAGTTGTATTTCTTCAACAACACACAAGCGATGCACCTGGCGCTGGCGAGCAACCTGACCCCGTACCGCGTCGGCCCGATGTCCCTGCAAGCCTTGGCTGGCCTCAACGAAATGATCACCGGCCAAGCGGCGTTTATCGCGGTGGTCGACCAATTCAAGATTTTGATGGTGGCGATGCTGGTGGTGAGTCCACTGGTTGTCTTTCTTCGCAAGCCCGTTCCGACCAACTAGTTTTCGTGGAGTTTGCCCAATGAAATCCTCTGCACGCTTCATCAACAGACAACTGTTCAAGACCACCTTCGGTGCGGCATCGGCGCTGGCATTCCTGACCGCTTGCACCGTCGGCCCTGACTATCAAATGCAGCCGCCGAGTCTGTCGCAGCATTACGATCAACAGGCCGAGCAACGCCTCGGTCAGGGCGGCAACACGCCCGGTGAACAGCATATCGACCTGGGTAAAAAGGTCCGCGGTGACTGGTGGACAGCTTTCCAGTCGCACAAGCTCAACAGCGTGGTGCGTCGCGCCATCGAGGGCAATCTTGAACTCGTGGCAGCGGACGCAACAATCCGGCAAGCCGCGTCTTCGGTAGCTGCCGCGGAAGGTGCGTTGTATCCGCAAGTCGATTTTGGCGCGACGGCAGGCCGCCAGCGGGTACACAACGCCAAGGAGCCTGCCACCTCCAACTTCTATGCAATCGGGCCGCGGGTTGGCTTTGACCTTGACGTGTTCGGCGGCAACAAGCGCGTGATCGAACAGCAAGAAGCGTTTACCGCGCTGCAGAAGCATCGTTATGAAGCGGCGTACCTGACCCTGACCGGCGACGTTGCCAGCCAGGCATTGTTGGTGGCTTCCGCCAACGCGCAGATCGCGGCCGTCGAGAAGCTGCTGGCCAATGACGCCAAGAACCTCGACCTCGTGCGCATGGCCCACACCAACGGCACCACCACGCAGATCGACGTTTCGTTGGCCGAAACCCGGCTCGCCCAGGACCGCACGCTGCTGCCGCCCCTCGCTCAGCAGCGCGATGCGGCACGCCACGCGTTGTCGATTCTGACGGGCAAAGGCCCGGGTGACTGGAGCGCGCCGGACTTTGATTTTGCCGAGTTCGTATTGCCGGCGAACGTGCCCGTCAGCGTGCCCTCGGAAATGGCCCACGGCCGGCCGGACGTTCTGCAAGCCGAGGCCGAATTGCACATGGCCAGCGCGGCCGTCGGCATCGCCACCGCCAATCTTTACCCGCGCGTCACGTTGTCCGCGTCGTTGGCCCAGGCCGCCTCAGGCAATGGCGGCGCTGCACTCTGGGGTTTCGCGGCGGGGATCGCGGGGCCGCTGTTCGATGGCGGAACGCTCAAGGCTGAACGTCAGGCGGCCGTCGACGGCTACAAGGCGACGCTCGCTGGCTACCAGCAGACCGTCATTCAGTCGTTCGGCCAGGTCGCGGACTCGCTGCAGGCCATCAACCATGACGCCGAGCAAAACCTGGCGCAGGAAGACGCGTTACGCGCCGCCGACACCAGTTTGCGCTTGAACCAGCAAGCCTATGCGCAAGGCGAGAACAGCATCCTTCAGGTGCTGGAAGCGGAGCGTGCCTATGAGCAGGCGTTGCTCGGTCAGATCCGCGTGAAGACCGCGCAATACCTCGACACCGTGCGGCTGTACGTGGCGCTCGGCGGTAATTCCGTCGGCGCGTTCGAGCAGCGCGTTGCCAGCCGCGAAGCCCCGAAACCTTCGTATCAATAGCCCCAGAGATTGGAGTACAGACATGACTTACGAGCACTTTAACGATGACCTTCGTGACACGAAATTTCCGTTGAATCACGGCTCCGGCGCAATGCCGGCCGTGGGATTCGGCACCCTGTTTCGCGACCTCAGCGTCACCACCCAGGCGGTCAAGGACGCGCTGGAAGCAGGCTTTCGCCATTTCGATTGCGCCGAGCGTTATCGAAATGAAGAACAGGTGGGCGTGGCCTTCAAGGAAATGCTGGACGCCGGAAAAGTCCGCCGCGAAGACCTGTTCGTCACCACCAAACTGTGGAACACCAACCACCGTCCCGAGCGCGTCGCACCGGCGTTCGAGGCCAGTTGCCGACGCCTCCAAGTTGATTACATCGACTGCTACCTGATCCACACGCCGTTTGCCTTTCAACCCGGCGACAACCAGGACCCGAGAGATGAAGAGGGCCACGTTATCTACGACGACGGCGTCACGCTGATCGAGACCTGGCGGGCGCTGGAGCGCCTGGTGGATGAAGGCCGCTGCAAGTCGATCGGCTTGTCGGACATTACCCTGGAAAAACTGCGAGAAATCGTCGAAGTGGCGCGGATCAAACCGGCCGTGGTGCAAGTTGAAGCTCACCCGTACCTGCCGGAATGGGAACTGCTCGAATTCTGCAAAGAGCATGGGATTATCGTGCTTGCGTTTGCGCCACTGGGCCACGGCATGGAGCCCAATGTATTGGAAGAGCCGGTGATTACCCAGATCGCCCAACGTGTGCAGAAAACCCCGGCGCAAGTGGCGCTGGCCTGGTCGGTGCAGCGGGGCGTGGCGTTCCTGACCACGTCGGCGACACCGAGTCACATCCGGGAAAACTTCGATATTTCGACCTTGCCGCAACGGGCCATGGTTGAAATTCAGGAGGACATCACGACCCGGATTCGATTCAACTCTGTAGTCGAAACCGGCGTCCCAGGATTTATTCCGCGCAAGAAGTAACCCATGATGAAGAGGCAGCCTTGCAAGGCCGCCTCTTTTTTCCATCCCCCGAGGTGAAAACGATGGACGTGTTCCAGACCCTGCGGTTTTTCGTGGCGGTGGCCCAGAGCGGCAGCTTTACGGCGGCGGCGCAGGTATTGGACACCAACACCACCAACGTCTCCAAAGCGATCTCCAGTCTGGAAGCCAGGCTGCAAACCCGACTGATCAACCGCACGACCCGCCGTCTGGCGCTGACCGAAGCCGGCCTGCGTTACCTGGAACGCTGCGAGAGGATTCTTGACGAGGTGCGGGAGGCCGACGAGGAAGCAGTCACCGCGAACACCCAGCCTGTAGGGCGGCTGAAAATCCATGCGATGTCCGCCGTTGGCAATCATTACGTGATCGACGCCATTGCCAGATACAGAGAGCTGCACCCTACGGTCATGTTTGATTTGACCCTGACTAATCGACTGCCGGATTTGCTGGAGGAGGGCTACGACATGTCGATCGTGCTGGCCCGGGACTTGCCCGATTCAGGCTTCGTGGCGCAGCGCCTCGGCGTCACGTACAGCATTCTCTGCGCGTCGCCGGCGTACTTGAAAAAACGCGGACATCCGGATTCCCCGGCCGCGCTCGCTGCACATGACTGTCTGAAAATCGTGAACACCGTCATGCCGGTTGAAAACTGGGTATTGGACGGGCCCGAAGGCGTGGAAACCGTCAACGTGGCGTTGTCACCGTTTCATATCAACACCGCCGATGGCATGACCGTCGCAATCACCAATGGGATGGGGATTGGTATCCAGCCCATTGCATCGGCGGTCAATGGCTTGCGGGCCGGCACGTTGGTGCGTGTATTGCCCGGCCATCACCTTGAAGCGCTGAATCTGTATGCGATCTATCCGTCACGAAAGTTCGTCGATGCAAAAATAAAGACCTGGGTAGCGTTTCTCAAACACTCCATTCCGGTCGTGTTGGCCGCGGATGAAAACATCGTCGGCTCAGCGAAAAAAAGTTGATTCACACAGGCTGCAGGCATGGAGTGTCGACCCTCCATCATCCTGGCAGCGTTCAACCATTTGAACATCCGGTGCCCATCACCTGGTACTGAAGGACATGGCGTTGACCGTTGGAATCTTCATAGGTCATTTGCGCCGGGACGGGGCCGCACTCGTTCGCAATGTCGGTCACGGCAATGACTTTCTTGATGTCCAGTTGGGTGCTGTAGGTGTAGCGTTCAACCGGCGTCTTACCGGCTTCGGCCGTTGACTGGCTGTCGTTTGCAAAGGACTGTGCGGCGATACCGCCCAGCGCCAGGAAAAGCGCCACTTTCAGTATTTTCATTTTATTCACCGTCTCGTCTGGGTTGCTCCGGTGTCGCCATTGGCTTACCGGGTAGAGACGATGCTAGGGCGTTACCCCTCCCTCAAACAGCGGCCCGCTGGACAAACACTGTTGCTGGATTACGCATGAATGGCCGGCGTCGAAAAGCCTGAGACGCATGCTGGCACGTCGCGCTGGCGGTGTTGCCTGACAGCGTACGGAGGCCTGAATCAACGACTTACAAAGTGAATGCGCCGGTCACCGGCAGGTCTTGAAGCGTCTCCTATACTGATCCGCGTTGATCGGTTCAACACAGATCCCGAATGCCGTTGGAACAGCGACTGGCGTTGCGACGGCCTCCCTACAAGCTCACAGTCAGGAGAACGATATGACCATCCGCATTGGCGACGAAGCACCGGACTTTACCGTCGAAAGCACCGAGGGCACGCTGCATTTCCATGAGTGGATTGGCGACAAGTGGGCGATCCTGTTCTCGCATCCCAAGGACTTCACCCCGGTGTGCACCACTGAGCTCGGTTACATGGCAGGGCTCAAGCCAGAGTTCGATAAACGCAACACCAAGATCGTCGGGCTCAGCGTCGACCCCGTCAGCAATCATGCGAGCTGGGCCAAGGACATCGAAGAAACCCAGGGGCATGCGGTCAACTACCCCATGATCGGCGACGAAAATCTGGTGGTGGCCAAGCTCTACGACATGATCCATCCGAATGCCAGCGGCGGCGCACGCACCGCCGTGGACAACGCCACGGTGCGTTCCGTGTTCATCATCGGGCCGGACAAGAAGGTCAAGGCGATGCTCATCTACCCGATGAGTGCCGGGCGCAACTTTGATGAGGTATTGCGTCTGCTCGATGCACTGCAACTGAACGCCAAGCACACCGTTGCCACGCCGGTGAACTGGCGTCCGGGTGAGGATGTGATCATTCCGACTTCCGTCTCTGACGAGGACGCGAAGAAGAAATACCCGGATGGTTTCAAAACGGTGAAACCTTATTTGCGCACGGTGGCGCAACCCAAGTAACCCCTAGGGAGACCCCAGGCATGGCCGTCCAAGTCTTGCGCGTCGAGGCAACGCACATCGACAAAATCGCCCCCCTCTTCGACGCTTATCGAGGCTTCTACGGCCAGCCCTCGAACCTGCCGCAATCCCGTGAGTTCATTGCCGAACGCATTGACCGGGATGAGTCCGTGATCTTTTTCGCATCGGACCTTTCCGGTGATGCGCTGGGGTTCGTCCAACTGTACCCGACATTTTCCTCCATCGACGCCCACCGCACCTGGTTGCTCAGCGACCTGTTCACCAAACCCGAATCCAGGGGGCAGGGCGTGGGCCGGTTGCTGATGAACGCTGCCCGAGCCTTTGCGCTGTCGACCGGCGCCAAGGGCATGGTGCTGGAAACGGCCACGGATAATTTCGGCGCGCAGCGGTTGTATGAGTCGTTGGGTTACGTGCGCGACACGGGGTATTACACCTACTGCCTTGATTTGAAGCAGGGCTGACCAAGTCAGCCGCTATAGGTCTCCATGATTAGCCGGCCGGAACCTGTTATCCAGCACTCGATTCACCTCTTCCATCAACGCCGAGGCAATTTCCATCGCTCGCGCAATTGCTCATATTCCCCCTCAGGCATCTGCACCAACACCGGAGACTCACGGGGATTCAGCCACTCGAACAACCGCGAAATATCCCCCTGATCCATTGCCGTACACCCCAACGTAGGCGAAGCAGGTCCCCGCCAGATATGGAAAAAGATGCACGAACCTGCACCCGGTGACGCTGGCGTGTTGTGCTCGATCAAGATCCCTTTGCGATACCCAGCCTCTTCGCGCATCTGCTCGGAACTGTTCCAGTCCTTGGCTATCGCCGCGCCGTCGACCAATTCGTTGTAACGTTCGGATTTTCTGTCATCCACACACTCTGTGGTCGAGGTCAGCGCAAGATAAGGCAGCTTTGTCGCGGCCGTCGCGTCATAACCAAACGCAGTCCCGAGTCTGAAGATCCCGGCAGGTGCTTTCCCATCACCTTCACGTTTGACCGGTCCTTCACCAGGCTCAACGTTGCCCAACCCTTTACCCCACGCCATCCCGTTCTTGCCGACCACCACCGCAAAGCCGTCGCCGACTTTTCGAAAGCTGGCCCCGTCTCGTTCATAGCGCTGGGCGATGCCCTGAATGTCATCCCAGTTTTTTGTGGTGACCACAATCAATTGGTGACTGCTGTCCAGTACCTCGTTGGTACTCAGCGGTGTGATGGGAAAATCCATCACGCTCTTCGGCGCTCCGTCTCCACCGAAAGTGAAGTGCCACCATTCTTTCGAGTAACCGGCGAAACCCTCTTTCTCCATGGCGCTGCTGAGCCGCTGACGGTTTTCCTTCGCCGTCGCATTGATCGTCGGGTTGGCGGTGTGCGCACGCTCATCGAAGCAATCGTACCCGGTGCCCATGTCGAGTGCGCCGTCGCGCCAGCGCTGGGCATAAGGCGCGGTGCAATCGACTTGCGCGGCCTTGGGTATCCAGGTGTCGGCGGTCAGAGCCTTGGGGCCGATGAGCGTCAGGTCCACGGTTGAGCCTCTGGAGTGATTCGACACCCGCGCCACATACCCCAGCCGCCAGAAGTCCTGCTTGTCGACGCGCGGATAGAACTCGGCTTTGCGCGGGTTCCCCGGCTCAGTCGCGAAGCGGCCCATATCGGCCACCGCACGGCTGGGTCGATAGCAGTCGAACACCTTCAAGCCGTAGCCTTGCTTTTGAAGTGCCCGTTGCACCCGGGCGAGGGCCTGGGCGGTGTCCAGCGACAGCAGGCACTCGGCGGCATCGTATCCGTCGAGCGAGTGTCCGGTGAAGTTGTGGGCGCTGGCGTAGCGGATATCTTGCTCGATGGTGGGGTCAATCGTGCGCAGATAAACCATGTTGTCGGGTCTGGGCCCGGCATTGGCGATGCCTGGCAGGATGGCGCTCAGCAACAGCAGTGACCGCAGCCACGTGCGGGCGGGCTGGCGGGGGCATTGAACCGGCAAGGGTAGCGAGGAGGGCATACGAACCTTCAGGTTTAAGCGCATGAAGTGGTTATCAAGTCCGGAGGACGCTTCAAACGATCTTAAACCATGACCGCCAGTGTCTGGCTGATTCATATCAGGGTGCAGGCATTACGATGGTAAACGCAAACTGCCGCGACACTGGCGTTGACCACCCATTCGACGCCCAGGTGTTCGGACGCTTCGATGATGGAGGGACGAATGCCGTCACCCATCGTCGCGCCGATCTGCGGCGCACGGTCGACAATGATCACGCGCACATCCTGATCGTCGCCGAGCACGGCCCGCAGGCGCGCCGGCATTTCGGTGCCGGTCTCGATGCTGTTGTAGACGCTCAAGCTGCAATAGCTGAAAAAGAGGCAATTTGCTGGCCCCGAAGCGTCACGGTTGTCGCCAAAATCCACTTCATTTTCAGGTGGTTAGGCGGAATGCAATTGCGAAGAGTATTTGTCACGATGATCTCGTTTGCCCTGGCCAGCGTTGCAGCCTCTGCCCAAGCCAAGGAACTGGCGTCCAATGACCGGTATATGTGCAGCTGGGGGGCGGGCACGGCGGCGAGGGCTCAGGAACTCAAGCTGGCCGGGGTCTCCCTGTATGCCGCCCGGCAGAAGCTACAGGCCTACAAATTCAGCAAGGCGTGGATGCGCATGATGGCGATGGGCATCACCGAACAGACTTACGACAGCAAGTCGCGGTTCAAGCCAGCGGATGTCCGGCAGAATTTTTATGAAGAGTGCGTGCGATACAAATTGGCGCGCAAGTAAAACTGAGGTGTAGGACCCACCGCAATTCCCTGTGGGAGCGAGCCTGCTCGCGATAGCGGTGTGTCAATCAACATTGATATCAGATGATCCACCGCATTCGCGAGCAGGCTCGCTCCCACAGGGTTATGCGGTGTTGATCGGGTTTTCAGTTCAGTTCAGACACTGCGCGCCGGCCTTGGCCACTTGTGCATCCTGCTCGGCCTTGACGCCGGACACGCCGACCGCGCCGATCACCTGGCCATCGACGATGATTGGTACGCCACCTTCCAGGGACGTCAGCAACGGCGCGGACAAAAACGCGTAGCGTCCACCGTTGACCATCTCTTCATAGCCTTTCGATTCCCGTCGGCCAAGGGCTGAGGTGCGGGCCTTTTCGGTCGCGATGTAGGCGCCGATCGGGGCGCAACCGTCGAGGCGCTCCAGGGCCAAAGGATGGCCTCCGTCGTCGACAATCACGATGGTCACGGCCCATTGATTATTCTGTGCTTCGTTGCGTGCGGCGCTGAGAATCCGGCTGACTTCGGTCTGGCTGAGGACGGCTTTGCTTTTCATGGGGATACTCCGGGGTTCGATGAGGGCAACGCGGCTTCGACCAGTTCGATCCAGTGGCGCACAGGGGTTCGGCCCGCACCGTCAAGGTGGGACTGACAGCCGATATTGGCCGTGACAATGACTTCGGGATGACCGCTTTCCAGCGCATTGAGCTTGTTGTCGCGCAGTTGCCGGGACAGCTCCGGTTGGGTCATCGAATAGGTGCCCGCCGAGCCGCAACACAGGTGACCGTCGGGAACGAACGTGAGGTTGAAACCCAGGCGCGTCAGCAGCGCCTCAACCGCACCGCCGAGTTTCTGTGCGTGCTGCAAGGTGCAGGGGCAATGGAAGGCCAGGCGCTGGTCGCTGTGGATGCCGAGCTGGTCCAGCGGCTCCTCGCGCAACACTTCAACCAGATCCTTGGCCAGTGCGCTGACCTTTCTGGCCTTCTCGGCATACGCCGCATCGGTGCTGAGCAGGTGGCCGTAGTCTTTGATGAAGGCACCGCAACCGCTGGCGGTTTGCACGATGGCCTCGGCGCCTTGTTCAATGCTCGGCCACCACGCGTCGATATTGCGGCGCGCGCGATCAAGGCCGGCCGCCTGGGCGTCCAGGTGATAATCGACCGCGCCGCAGCAACCGGCCTCGCGCGCCGGTGTCACGCTGATCCCCAGTCGATCCAGGACACGCGCGGTGGCCGCGTTGGTGTTCGGCGACAGACTCGGCTGCACGCACCCTTCGAGCATCAGCACCTGCCGGGTGTGGCGGGCGGTCGGACGTTGTTTGGCCGGATACACACGGCGCGGCAGCTTGGCTCGCAGCGTGTTGGGCAGCAGCGCACGGAACACCTGACCGCTGCTGAGCAGTGCTTTGAACAACCCCGGGTTGGGTACGACGCTGCGCAAGCCTTCGCGCAACAAGCGTTGGTCGAGCGAACGCGGCACAGCCGCATCGACCACCGCGCGGCCGATGTCGAGCAAGTTGTGATAGTCGACGCCCGAGGGGCAGGTGGTTTCGCAGTTACGGCAAGACAGGCAGCGATCCAGATGCTGTTGGGTCTTCTGGGTGACCTCGTTGCCTTCCAGCACCTGTTTGATCAGGTAGATGCGCCCACGCGGCCCGTCCAGTTCATCGCCGAGCAGTTGATAGGTCGGGCAGGTGGCGTTGCAGAAACCGCAGTGCACACACGTGCGCAGGATGCTTTCGGCTTCTTCGGCGCGGGGCAGTTGGCGGGCCTGTTCGCTCAAGGTGGTCTGCATGGGTCAAAGCTCCGCGTACAGGCGACCGGGGTTGAAGATGCCCCGTGGATCGAGTTGGTCCTTCAAGTTGCGGTGATAGCGCATCAGCGCGTCCGGCAACGGTTGGAAGGGGCTGTCGATCAGGCCGTGGCTGTAGCAGGTCACGTGCCCGCCGACTTCAGCGACGACCTTGCGGATGAACGCCGCTTCGGCATCGGATTTGAGCCAGCGCTGGGCGCCGCCCCAGTCGATCATTTGCAGGCCGGGCAGGGACAGTCGAGGCGTGTTGTGCGGGACCGACAGGCGCCACAGCGGCTGGTCTTCATCAAAGAAGCTCAGTCGATGTTCGTTGAGATCCGCCCAATACGAAGCGTCCAGCACTTCGCCACCCAAGCGGTCATGCGCCGCTGCCACCGAACCTTCGCCACCTTCAAGCCGCAAGTGCAGGCGCTGACCGTCGTGGCACGCGGCGCTGATCGGCAGCGGTTGCTGGCCCCATTCGGCGAGGCGCAGCAAGGCACGATCGCTGTCCATTTCCAGGCTGATGCTTAACGCTTGCCGAGGTTTCGGCAGCACTTTCAGCGAGACTTCAGTGATCACACCCAGTGCCCCATAACTGCCGGCCATCAAGCGCGACAAATCGTAGCCGGCGACGTTTTTCATGACTTCGCCGCCGAAGCGCAAATGCTTGCCGTGGCCGGTGATGACCCGTGTCCCGAGCACAAAGTCCCTGACCGAGCCTGACCACGGGCGCCGCGGCCCGGACAGTCCACTGGCAATCATCCCGCCCACGGTGGCGCCGTCTCCGAAGGAGGGTGGTTCGCACGGCAGCATCTGCTGCGCCGCATCCAGCACATCGGCCAGTTCTGCCAACGGCGTGCCGCAGCGTGCGGTGATCACCAATTCGGTCGGGTCGTAGCTGACGATGCCTCGGTGGCTGCGGGTGTCGAGCACTTCGCCCGCCGCGATACGGCCCAGAAACGCTTTGCTGTTGGCGCCCTGGATCCGCAGGGGCGTGGCGTTTTGCAGGGCCTGATTAACCTGGTCCAGTAGCGCGCCGCTGTCATCGATGTCGTGTTTGCTGCGCATCAGAATCGCTCCAGATCAGGGAAGGGCATCTGACCCAGGTGAACGTGCATCGCGCCGAATTCGGCGCAGCGATGCAGCGTCGGGATGTTCTTGCCAGGGTTGAGCAGGCCGCCCGGATCGAACGCGGCTTTGACGGCATGAAACAGGGTCAGCTCATCGCTGTTGAACTGCGCGCACATCTGATTGATTTTCTCGCGGCCGACCCCGTGTTCACCGGTGATGCTGCCGCCGACTTTCACGCACAATTCGAGGATCTTGCCGCCCAGGGCTTCGGCGCGGTCGAGTTCGCCGGGTTGGTTGGCGTCGAACAGAATCAGCGGGTGCATGTTGCCGTCACCGGCATGGAAAACGTTGGCCACCCGCAGGTCGTATTCAGCCGACAGCGCGGCAATCGCCTGCAGCACGCCGGGCAGCTCGCGGCGCGGGATCGTCCCGTCCATGCAGTAATAATCCGGCGAGAGGCGGCCCACTGCCGGGAACGCATTCTTGCGCCCGGCCCAGAAGCGCACGCGTTCCGCCTCATCCCTGGCCTGGCGGACTTCGGTGGCGCCGGCCTGTTCCAGCACCTGGCGCACACGGTCGCAGTCATCGTGGACGTCGGCTTCGACGCCATCGAGCTCGCACAGCAGAATGGCTTCGGCGTCGACCGGATAACCGGCGTGAATAAAATCTTCTGCAGCGCGAATGGCCAGGTTGTCCATCATTTCCAGACCGCCCGGAATGATGCCGGCGGCAATAATGTCGCCGACTGCACGACCCGCCTTTTCGACGGAATCGAACGCTGCCAGCAGCACCTTGGCGGTTTGCGGTTTGGGCAGCAGTTTGACCGTGACTTCGGTGATCACCCCCAGCATGCCTTCGGAACCGGTAAACAATGCCAGCAGGTCAAACCCGGGCGAGTCGAGGGCTTCGGAACCCAGGCTCAGGTGTTCGCCATCGACGGTGAGGATGTCGACTTTGAGCAGGTTGTGCACGGTCAGGCCGTATTTCAGGCAATGCACGCCACCGGCGTTTTCGGCCACGTTGCCGCCGATTGAACAGGCGATCTGCGAGGAGGGGTCCGGCGCGTAATACAGGCCGAACGGTGCGGCGGCCTGGGAAATCGCCAGGTTGCGCACACCCGGTTGAACCCGCGCCGTGCGTGCGGCGGGGTCGATGTGCAGGATGTTGTTGAAACGCGCCATCACCAGCAGTACGCCTTTTTCGAGCGGTAGAGCACCGCCGGACAAACCGGTGCCGGCGCCGCGAGCAACCACCGGGACGTGAAACTCATGGCAGAGCTTAAGCACACCCTGGACTTCGTCGATATGGCGCGGCAGCACCACCAGCATCGGCGTAGTGCGGTAAGCGGATAGTCCGTCGCATTCATACGGCTTGAGTTCTTCGCGCTGATGCAGGACTTCCAGGTCCGGCAGGCGAGCGCTCAGTGCCTGGAGCAGGGCGGCTCTGTCGACATCAGGCAGAACGCCGTCGACGCGTTCATCGTAGAGGATGTTCATAGGCGGTTCGCGACCCTCCGTTTGTTTTTATTAGAGGTCTGTTTGCGGTGAAAGCTCACTTGCATCATTGGCCTGACGCGACCTACTGTCCATGTGTTGTTTGAGTGGTCGAACCAGTTCTTCAGGGGTTGTTTCTTCGATTTTGAGAAAAATAACTGCCTATACATAAACTTAGGGTCGTATTCGAACGTGACGGGTTTTGCCGGTGAGGCTGGTCATACCAGTGGGAGGTTCGATGGAGAGTGCGAAAGTGACCCGTAATCCTCAAGTCGCAGACGTGGTCTGTGAGCGCATAGAACGCCTGATCGTCGACGGGGTCCTCAAGACCGGGCAATTGTTGCCTTCGGAACGGCGCCTGACCGAAAAACTCGGCGTCTCGCGCACGGCGCTGCGCGAGGGCCTGAAGTTGTTGCGCGCCCGGGGGATTATCAAGACGGAGCAGGGCAAGGGATCCTTTGTCGCTGATCTGTCGGGCCACGGCGCCGCATCGCCGCTGATGCATTTGTTCAGCTCACAACCGCGCACACTTTACGATTTGTTCGAGGTGCGCAGCCTGCTTGAGGGAGAGTCCGCTCGCCTGGCCGCCTTGCGCGGGACCGAGGCGGATTTTGTCCTCATCACCCGCAGCTATGAAGCGCTGCTCGATGCCCGCACGCGGTCGATGGAAGCGAGCGAACACGCCCGGCTCGATCATGCCTTTCACTTGGCGATCTGCGAGGCCTCGCACAACCCGGTGCTGGTGCAAACCTTGCGCTCGCTGACGGACTTGCTGCTCAACACCGTGTTTGCCTCGGTCAACAACCTCTACCACCGCGCACCGCAAAAACGCCAGATCGACCGTCAGCACGCCCGGCTCTACAACGCCGTGACCGGCCGCATGCCGGAGCAGGCGCGCAAGGCGGCCATCGCGCACATCCAGAGCATCTGCGAGAACCTCAGGGAAATCGAAAGCGAGGAGCAGCGTCTGGTCCGGGCCACGCTGCGCCTGGAAGGGTGGGCGTGAGGCCTGCCGTTTTTGAGTGATGGCCTTTTACTATTGCTGGCAACGCTCTAGAATTCGCGGCCGCCCTCTGGTGTGGAGGCGCAATGCCATCATTTAAAGGAGTTGTCATGCAATTTGGGAAAATTCTAGGGTTGGCCTTGGTGCTCGGGCTAAGTGGTTGCGCCAGCTTTACCAAAGACGAAGTCGCTCCGGTCAATTTGCCGTCGATGGCCAGTTATTCGAACAAACCGAATGTCTACGTAGACTTCGATTTCTATCAAGGCGAGCCGAAAAGCGCTTCAGCCGTTGAAATGCCGCAAGCACGCGACATGCTAAAGCCGGAGCTGCAAAAAGTGCTGACCGATTCCGGTCTGTTCGGTCGCGTCACACTGGACGAGTTCCAGAAGCAGCCGGGTGATTACAACCTGCGCTTGAAGGTTTACAACCATCCACCGGGCGGTGGTCAGATGGTCATGGCCTTTATCAGTGGCCTGACGTTTACCGTCATCCCGACACTGGCGACCGACCAATACACCATGAGCCTGGAGACGCTGGATTCCCAAGGGCAGACGCTGACCAACGCGAGCAACCATGACGGAGTCAATACCTGGATGGGCATCTGGTTTGTGCCGTTGATGGCCAACACCCCGAAAGAGGCAATCAGCGATACCTTCAGCCGCCAGGTCAATGCTCTGCTCAAGCAAGTCGTCGAGAGCAAAAGCCTGAAATACTCGGCACTCGATGCACATGTGCCGCGGGCCTGACAAAAAACAAGAGCCGCACAAGCTGCTCTTTTTTTGCCCTTACTTGAGGGCTTGAATGAACTGCGGGTCGCTGTACAACGTCTTCAGCAAATCACGAACCATCGGGTTGTAGGCATTGGCCGCATTGGGGATCGCAATGGCGCCGAAAAAGCTGCTGTCCCACTGGCGGCTGACATCCTTGGTCGCGTCGTAAACCACCTCGTTGCCCTTGAGCAATGTAAAGCGCGCAGCAAGCTGGCCCGTGCCAGTGCCCATGCCTGCGGTCAGTTCATTCTTGACGACCAGCACATCCAGATGTCGCTGAGCTTGCGGGTTCAGCAGGCCCGCCCGACCCAGTTCTTCGGTAATCGCGTCCTGTATATGTTGCGTGATACTGCCGCTCGGCGAGCTGATCGGGTTGGCCCGGACTGTCAGTGAGCCCTGACCGGCATCCGCCTTGACCTGAGCATTGCTGATCGATTGCAGGGGTGGGGTTTGCTTGAGCTGTTGGACGTTTTCAAAGCTCGGCTCATAACGGGTCATGGTCACGCCACAACCTTGCAGCAGCAGGACGAACAGAGGGACCAACAATAGAAGTTTTTTCACGGCGTTTCCTTACGTGAGTGTTACCGGGGGCAGGATTATCGACTGATGGCAGATGGCTAGCAACTCGCTTTTAAACGTCGCTCAGAGAAGCGTTGTGCATTTGCCCGGCAGGGCAAAAAAAGGGCGCCTTCTTCAAAGCGCCCGTTTTATGCGGTATGTGATTTGATTTCGCGAACCCTCAAGCTTCGTTCCTGGACAAATCCTCGGTTCTGTTCATGACGATGATGGCGTCGCCTCCACCCAAAGAGCTTGCCTTGCGCGGCCAGCGCGCTTTGAGAAATCGATCTTTGCCTACCCAAGTCAGGCACACCTTGTCCGTTTGATTGCCGCCCAGAATCCGGTACGCGTTGCTATCCTCGCCGGTATAGAACCCGACATGACCCTTGCCACTGTTTTTTGATTCACGCCAGAAGACCATCACCGCGCCGAGTCGTGGCACGGTGGATTCGCCAAATTTTTCCCATTGCCGCGCACCCAGGGGATTCGAAGGAAGCACTTCTTCGGGCATCGTAGAACCCACGCAATGCGCAACAAACAGACCGCACCAAGGCACCTCGTCGCCGGGGTAGTGAAGGTCGAGATCGTCGGCCCAATCCAGAATGGTGGGATTGTTCTTGTCGCCAAGGACTTCCCTGGTACCGATCAAGTTTTCCGCTTCCGCCAGCCACGGTAGAAGCGGGCCCGCAGGGACATGGTCAACATCAGAAAACAAGGCGGCGGAGGTCTTGGGACCGACGATGCCATCGGCCTCCAGTCCAACGCTGTCCTGAAAGGCTTTCACTGCGGCGATGGTTCTTCTCCCCCAGATCCCGTCGACTTCGCCGGGAAAAAAGCCGTCGGCAATCAATGCCTGTTGAATACTTCTTACCGTTTCACTGCTCATATCAATCTCCAGACGATGGCGACTCAGGGAACGACTTTGCCGAGCAAATCCTTCGGCCCGACGATCGCCGGCTTCTGGTCATAACCCAGCTCGGCCAGGAGCTTGCCAGTGGCTCGAACCAGGGCATTGAACGTCGGTCTCTGCTTGGATGAGCGCAGCGTTTGGGCAAGCGCGTAGGTGAACGCACCGTATGAAATAACGCCGTGGCGGTATTCGTAAGACAGCTGGGATTCGCCGCAGGCGTACATGAGGATCGGCAGAAAGGGCCCTTCGTGTTTATAAGCGGCGCGTCGTTTGTCGTAGAGCTTATCGTCGTAACCGCGCACCGCGATGGCCTGGCCGACCCTCCGGATGCCGTCGCGATTGCTCACGGTATTGGCCGATTCGGCCTTCTGCGCACTTTTGCGGGCCCGTTTCACCCAGTCACGTTCCACCCACATTTGCAGCCCGGGCTCCCAGCGCAACGCGCGATGGCGGATGTCATCCGGCGGCGTAAGTCCGCGAGCACGCCGAGCGCCGTCGCGCGTCATGCCGCCCGAATGGCAGCAATCGAAGATCGTTATGAACTGCGTGTCATACGGAAGCTGGATGTAGAGGTCGCGAAAGTCGTTGTCGACGATGGCGTGTGCCGGCGTCCAGTCGAAGTCCCACGGGCACAGGCATTCGTCGATGCGGTCGGCTTCACCCGTGGCATTGGCGTTGGGAATCTGCGCACCGTGCCCAGAATAAAAGAGCACCCGGCGGTCACCGGCCTGGGCGTCGTCGAGCAGCCAATGCAGGCGATCGCGAATGCCAGCAGCGGTAGCGCGGTCATCGAGTACGACGCGGATATCGTCCGGCGAAAACTTCGACTCTTGCAGCAAAGAACTCATCAGGAAAACGTCATTGACGCAACCTTCGAGTCGATCGGACGGATTGGGGTAATTGTTGATGCCGATCAGCAACGCCTTGTCCCGCGAGCGCCGCACCGTGCGCGCCTTGGGGACAGCAATGCCCAGTGACTTGTCGACGGCGGCGAGCCGTTTGTCGAAGCCTTTCGCTTTGCCGGCCTGCAACAGGGGGCCCCAGACATTGGTCACGGTCTCGGCATGGCCGAGGTAGTAAGTCGCGTCATGATTGAGGACGTCGTCGGGCTTATCGAACGGTGTCATGACCTGGGTGAAGTTGGTATCGCGCAGATACAGCGGCGCGGTAAAAACCTGATCGTGTTCGTTGTAGAGGTGGTACCACTTGCGCGCATCGTCGATGCCTTCGATGCGCCCACCAAATGTCTCGCGCACTGCCGGGTTGGCAATCTGTGAGCCGAACGTGATCAGCGCCCGGTTGTTCATCAGGGAGGGATCCCGACGGAACGTGTCGTAGGCGACCAGCGTACCCAGACTGTGCGCACAGACGATGTCCGGTTGCGAATCGCTGATAACGCTGGCGAGGTCCTTACGCAGAGTGGTCCGTAACGCTTCGTCCGCAGACCATTGGGCGACCATGCCGGCCGTCCAGCGCAGGCGATCGGAAAACTGCCCGATGCCGCGATTGCGCCTGAACACGTCACCCACTGAATGGATGACCGCGCTGGTCAGAAGGCGCAGCGTGGCCTCGGCGATGTCGGCTGCCCCCAGTCCACTGGAGGAAAAGCGCTCGTCGTATTGAAGATAATTCAGTTCGACGTCGGTATTTGGCGCCACGCGCGCCACTGCCGTGGTAATCGCCCGGTGCCAGGACTCCTGAAAACTCTCATCTGCCTCTTCGTGGCCTATGCCATGTATACATAGAATTTTGATTTTCATGTTCATTCCCTTGCGCTGACAGCAAACTTGCCGGCGACGTAGAAAAAGGATGTTTCTGCGTAGTGGACTGTTAACACTCCAATGGTGGAAATAAGTATTCATTCCTGGTGTTGCGGGAAGCGTTGTTTAAATGTGCTTCTCAGAGGTTTCTGAGTTGAGCATATTAGAGGAGTTAAAATCGTTCGAATTTTTTTTATGATCAAATGGAATGAAGAAGCTTGTTTTCAGTTGAGTCAGTGATTGAGGGTGGCTACTGTTATGTAATTTGTTGATTTTAAATAAATAATTAATATACAAAGGAGTGTTTGTGTTGTCCGTTTAAGTGGCTATTTGAGTTCGAATATACAATTGTTTTTAGGGGGCTATTACGTTCTGAAGTTTCTGGTTTTCTACTGTCTTACTTGCGTTACAGTCAAGTGTGCCAACGTTGAAACAATAGACTCATTTCTGAAACAGATAATGCCGGATTCAGGTGTTGAAAAATAGGCAGTGGATAAAAAGGCGCGGATTTCTTTTTGGCCATCGGCTACCCAGTCTTCATGTTTTGAAAAATGTCAGATTGTTTATTGCTGCTGTGGCCAACTTCGAACGAACGACCAGACCCTGCGCTCACGACAAGATCTCCGGACCTAGAAACGGCACGACTGTCGTAAAAACGACCTGTTTACGCTGAACGCGAACCCTGTTCACTTTTCTGTTGAACGAGTGTTCAGCTTCGACTATGTTCGTTCCACCTCCCCGGCTGGTTGCGCGGGCTTGCGTTTCTTCTTTTCGAACGAGGCACTGGCATGCGGTTTTCACCCTTTGTTGAGCGGATTTCAGGCGACGGTGTAGCGGCCTGGGATATTCACAATGCGGCATTTGAAGCCCAGCGCCGTGGTGAGGATGTGATTATTCTCAGTGTCGGCGACCCGGATTTCCCCACCCCCGACTTCATCACCGATGCCGCGATTCATGCGCTGCGCGAGGGTGACACCCATTACACCGAGATCGCCGGTCGCCAGGCTTTGCGAGAAGCCATTGCCGCTCGGTACAGCGTGCTGTTTGACCGTGAGGTGACGGCGCCAAACGTCATCATTTCGGCGGGGGCACAGAACGCGCTGTTCATCACCTCGATGTGCCTGCTCAATACCGGCGACGAAGTGATTGCCCTGGACCCGATGTACGTGACCTATGAGGCAACGCTCAAGGCGTCCGGCGCCACGCTGGTGCGCGTGCCGTGCTCGGCGGATTCAGGTTTCCGGCTCGATGCCGCCGTACTGGCCAAGGCCATCACCCCGCGCACCCGGGCGCTGTTCTTCTCCAATCCGAATAATCCGACCGGTGTGGTGCTCAACCGCGAAGAGCTGCAAGCCATCGCTGATCTCGCCATCGAGTACGACCTGTGGGTCGTGGTGGACGAGGTCTATGAAAGCCTGACCTTCGAACGCGAGCACCTCAGCCTGGCCGCGTTGCCGGGCATGGCCGAGCGTTGCGTGGTGATCGGCAGCCTGTCCAAATCCCACGCGATGACCGGCTGGCGTACCGGTTGGATCGTTGCCGATGAAGCCCTCGTGGCTCACGCCGAAACCCTGGTGTTGAGCATGCTTTACGGTTTACCGGGCTTTGTCATGGAGGCTGCGCTCAAGGCAGTTCAAGCCCATGAAGAGGTGACCCACGACATGCGCGACATCTATCGCCGTCGTCGCGATCTGGTGGTGACCAGCCTGTCGGATTGCCCGGGAATTTCCGTGCTTACTCCCGATGCCGGCATGTTCGTGCTGGTGGACGTGCGTGACACCGGCCTGACCTCTCTGGAGTTCGCCTGGCGGCTGTTGCGCGAGGCGCGTGTCTCGGTGCTGGATGCGGCGGCGTTCGGCGAGCCGGCCCAAGGCTTTGTGCGGCTCTCGTTCACTCTGGGTGAAGAACGACTGGCCCAGGCTTGCCAGCGCATTCGCGACTTTGTGCGGGTGTTGAAAGGCGAAGCGCCGCGGCCGGTGATCAGCCGTGTGATCTGCGAAGCGGCGGTTGAGCCGGTCAAGCCCAAAACCATGATCGAAGTCGATGGCCTGCACAAACGCTTTGGCAATATCGAGGTCCTCAAAGGCGTTTCCCTTACTGCTCGCGAAGGTGATGTGATCTCACTGATCGGTGCCAGCGGCTCGGGCAAAAGCACCTTGCTGCGCTGCATCAATATGCTCGAAGTGCCGGACCAGGGGCGCATTCTGGTGGACGGCGAAAGCATTCACCTGAACTTCGATCGTCCCGGCACGCCGCTGGTGAAAGACGCCAGGCAACTGGTGCGTATCCGTTCGAGCCTGGGCATGGTGTTCCAGAACTTCAACCTCTGGCCCCATCGCACGGTGCTGGAAAACCTCATCGAGGCGCCGACCCAGGTCCTGCGTGAAAGCCGTGCGGAGGCCACTGAACGGGCCGAAGCCTTGCTCGAACGCGTGGGGCTGGCGGCCAAGCGCAACGAGTACCCGGCGTTTCTCTCCGGGGGACAGCAGCAGCGGGTGGCCATCGCCCGGGCCCTGGCCATGCGGCCCAAGGTCATGCTGTTCGATGAACCCACCTCGGCACTCGACCCGGAACTGGTCGGCGAAGTGCTGCGGGTGATCCGCTCCCTCGCGGAAGAAGGCCGGACCATGATCCTGGTGACCCATGAAATGGCTTTCGCCCGCGATGTCTCTTCCCAAGTCGCCTACCTGCACCAAGGGCTGATCGAGGAAACCGGTTCGCCGGACGACGTGTTTGTACACCCACGCAGCGAGCGTTGCCGACAATTCGTCAACGCTCATCAGACTCGCTGAAAACATCATAAAAAGACGGGGAAAAATCATGGGAAATCGACGTTTGGCAAACTGGATGACGGGCGTGGCCTGCGTATTGCTGGCCGGGATGAGCGCGGCACAAGCACAACCTATACGGTTCGCAGTCGCAGCCGAACCCTATCCGCCGTACACCGAGAAGCAGGCCAACGGTGAATGGAAAGGCTTTGAAGTCGACCTGATCCACAAGCTGTGCAGCGAAATGAAAGCCGAGTGCGAGATCAAGGAAGTGGCGTGGGATGGGATCATTCCATCGTTGCTGGCGAAGAAGATCGACGTGATTTTCTCGTCGATGTCGGTGACTGAGGAGCGCGAAAAACAGATCGCCTTCAGCAAGGCGTATTACGACTCCGTGATTGCGATTGTCGGGCCGAAGGGCTCGTCGGTGAAAACGTATCCGGATGACCTCAAGGGCAAGATCATCGGTGTGCAGAACTCGACGGTGAGCGCCAGTTACCTCAAGCAGTACTACGAAAAAATCGCTGACGTGAAGTATTACGACACCCAGGACTCGGCCAACGCCGACCTGATTGCCGGTCGCATCGACCTGATGATGGCGGACGGTACGGCGATGGCAGCCTTCGTGCAGACCCCGGATGCCCGCAACAGCAACCTGGAATACCTGGGCGCCGTGCCGTATGACCCGATTTTCGGCAAAGGCGTGGGCGCCGGCCTGCGCAAGGATGACGCCGAACTCAAGGCCCGACTCGACAAAGCCATCACCTCTTTGCTGGCCAGCAAAGACTACGACGACCTGTCCCAGCATTACTTCGGCACCAGCGTGAAACCCGCGTTCTGACGGCCACACGCTAAACAACTCCATGGAATGAAATTTTCCTGAGGAAACACCCATCCCCGTAGGAGCGAGGCTTGCCCGCGAAGGGGCCCTTGAAGCGGCCAAAAGCTTCGCGGGCAAGCCTCGCTCCTACAAGAGGGCGGTGGTGCGTCCAGGCCACCGATTGGAGACTGAAATGCCAGCCATGTTCGAATTGATCAACTTCAGCGAAACAGGATGGGGCAGTGCGCTGTTGAAGGGTCTTTGGATGACCCTGCAAATCTCGGCCGGGGCTTTTGTGGTCGGGCTGTTCATCGGTCTGGTGGTGGCCTGCCTGAAGCTCGGCGCGCCAAAGCCGATTGCGGCGCTGATGCGTGGTTACACGACCTTGTTCCGGGCGATTCCGGAGTTGCTGTTGATCCTGCTGCTGTACTACGTCGGCTCAATGCTCCTCAATTCGCTGATGACGCAGATGGGCTACGGCGTCGTCAATGTCAGCGGTCCGTTGGCCGCCATCGTGGTGCTGGGGCTGGTGCAGGGCGCCTACGCCTCGGAGATTTTCCGCGCGGCGATCCAGGCGATCCCCTTCGGCCAGATTGAAGCGGCGAAGGCCTTCGGGCTGAGCGGTTTCGGTCTGTTCCGACGCGTCACGCTGCCGATCATGGCGCCGTATGCGATGGCCGGCATGGCTAACCTGTGGATCAACCTGATCAAGGACAGCGCCTTGATCAGTGTGGTCGGCACCAACGAGTTGTTGTACACCGCCAAGCAAGGGGCGGGTTCGACGCGTCATTACTTGTTGTTCTACCTCACGGCCGCGGCGTTGTATTACGCGGTGACGTTGGTGTCCAACTACCTGTCTGGACGGCTCGAGCGGCGTATTCGTCGCTGGATGCCTTTGGCTGAGTGAATGAAATGATTCCAGCGTGGATAGTTGAATACGCGGCGCTGTTGGGCCGGGGACTGCAAACGACCATCACCATCCTGTTAATTTCCAGTGTGCTCGGTTTTGCGCTGGCGGTGCTGGTGGCGCTGGCGCGAATCTCGAAAAACAAGGGGATCGCCAAGGCCAGCCAGTTCTACACCAGCGTGTTGCGCGGTACGCCGTTGCTGATCCAGATCTACATCTTCTACTACGGGCTCGGCAGCGTGTTTGCGCAGTTCCCGCTGATACGCGGCAGTTTTCTCTGGCCGTATTTGCGCGACGGTTACTGGTACATCGTGTTCGCCCTGGTGTTGTCGGTGGGTGCGTATGTCGGCGAAGTGATTCGCGGCGGGCTGCTGGCGGTGCCAAAAGGCGAGATGGAAGCGGCCTCGGCGTTTGGCATGACACCGCGCCAATCGCTGCTGCGGGTGCGATTGCCTCGGGCGCTGCGGTTGCTGTTGCCGACACTGGCCGGGGAAACCGTGATGTTGCTGAAATCCACGGCGCTGGCCTCGACGATTGCGATTGTCGATCTGCTGGGTGCCGCGAACGTGGTGCGGGCGCAGACCTTGCAGGTTTATGAACCGTTGTTGCTGGTGGCCGGGGTCTACGTCTGTCTGACGTTCCTGATCGAGGCGCTGTTTGCCTTTGCCGAACGGCGCGGGACGCCTGTGCGCAGGTCGGTGTAATGAGCACCTCGCAGGTCGTCGACCGTTCGCTGCAGGGCATCGGCCTGTGCACCTTGGGGTACATGTTTCTGACGTTGCAGGACGCGGCCATCAAGTGGCTGGTGACCGATTATTCGGTGGTCACCATCCTGTTCTGGCGCAGCCTGGTGGTGGTCGTCGCGTGCCTGTTGGCCGGGCGCCTGCGCCTGGTCCAGCGGGCCTGGCGTTCGCCGAGCCGGCGCTTGCTGGTGGTGCGCGGTTTGTTGTCGATCGTGGCATGGCTGCTGTATTACACGGCCGCCCGGGACCTGTCGCTGGCGGAAATGACCACCCTGTATTTTTCCGCGCCGATCATGGTCACGGTGCTGGCGGCGGTGATTCTCAAGGAACGGGCCAGCGGCTGGCAGTGGTTTTCCCTGATCCTGGGGTTTGTCGGGGTGATCATCGCTTGTCGTCCAAGCAACATCGCCGATCCGTGGCCCATCGTGCTGACGCTGCTGGCGGCGATGTGCTGGGCGTTCACTTACATCCAGTTGCGTCAGGTGGATGACCAGACGTCAGTGCTGGAGCAGATGCTGATCACCAACTTGGTGTTCGTGCTGTGCATGACCGTCGCGCTGCCCTGGACGTTCACCCTGGCACCGACGCCGGCGTGGCTGGGCATGCTGGTTGCCGGTCTGGTGGGTGGTATCGGTCAGTTCCTGCTGTTTGCCAGTTTTCAACGGGCCACTGCCACCTTGCTCGCGCCGTTCGAGTACACCGGGTTGATCTGGGCGTTCCTGCTGTCGAGTCTGATCTGGGGCACATTGATGGATGTGTCGCTGATGATCGGTGCCGGCCTGATCGCGGTCAGCGGCACCCTGGCGATGATCTTCGGGCGCCACCCCTCACAGGATGTCGTCGGTGCTGAATGCTCCGTGACGCAGCCCCTTTATCCAGCAGCGACAGATGTGGAGGCCGTTGGCGGGGCTGAAGGTTTCGGGGTTGAGGCACCACTCGATCCAGAGTCCGTCGAGCATCGCCGATAAACCGATGGCGGCCAGGCGTGTGTCGTGGATCACGAAACCTTCGCTGGCGGCCATGTCATCGAGCAACTGGCGCAGCAGATCGAGGTAGGCGCGGTAGCTTTTTTCGTGGGACTGGCTGACGTGTTCGGAGTGCCGAATCAGGCTCCAGAACACCACCCAGACGCCAAGCAATTGCGGGTCCATGACCCTTGGCGAAAAAGAACCGACGAGAAACGCGTCCATTTTTTGCGCCGGGGTGGCGGCCTGCTGGATTTCCTGGCGCAGGGCGGTGGTCAGTTCGCTGGCGATCTTCTGGTACGTGTCGGCAATCAACGCATCGATGCTGCCGAAATGGTGATTGAGCAGGCCGACGGACACCCCGGCTTCGGTGGCTATACGGCGCACGGAAATGCCCGCATGGCCGTCGCGGACCAGGCAACGCAACGTGGCGGCCACCAGCATCTCGCGACGCTCATCGGGCTCCGCGCGACGGTTTTTTGGGGAGGGGGTTGTCACACGGGAATCCTTGGGTGCAGTGCCAGGTTGGCGAGCTTAGTTGAACATGCGTTCAATCTCCAGTGTCGGCCGCAGTGATGCACCGGTTTTTAACGTTCATGACGGGGGAGGACAAGCAGATGGCGCAGGATATTTCGTTCAGTGTTCGCAACAACAATGGCGATCCGGTGCAGGTCGGCGCGTGGCGTTTCGGGGGCGACGGCAGCGGGCCGATGGTGCATTTGCAGGCGGGAGTGCACGCCGATGAAATCGCCGGGATGCTGGTGTTGCATCTGTTGATGCAACGGCTTCTAGTCGTCGAGGCCGAGGGCCGGCTCAAGGGCAGTGTGACGGTGGTGCCGCAGGCCAATCCCCTGGGTATCGGGCAGTTTCGCCAAGGGCGGATTCTCGGTCGCTTTCACGATGCGACCGGGCATAACTTCAACCGCGCGTTCGACCAGTCAGCCGCGATGGAGCAACCTTCGACCAACGTCCAGGAGTGGCAGAAAAGCCTGGTGCAACTGGCGTCCACGGCGCAGGTGATGCTCGACCTGCACACCGATGACGAAGCCTTGCCCTACCTCTACGTGCACCGTAGTTTCTGGCCCCGTGCCCGCGAATTGGCGGCGGCGATGAAGATGGACGTGGCGATCATCTGGGATGACGGCGGCGACGGCTCCTTCGAAGAAACCATCATCGCACCGTGGCTGCGTGATGGCGTCACCGCGCAACGCATGGCCGCGACCCTGGAGCTGCGTGGGCAGGGCGATGTCAGCGATCGGTTGGCCGAGCAGGACGCCGCGGGACTGTACGCCTGGCTGTGCAGTTGCGGGGTCATCGACGAGGCGTTGTCACCCGGTGACTGGCCCGTCGAAGTGATGGAAATGGGCCAGATGGAAACCATCCTCGCGCCGCAACCCGGGGTGTTGATCTTTGAAAAGGAACTCGGTGACTTCGTCGAGGAAGGGCAGCGCTTTGCGCGGATTCTGCGACGGCCCGGTGATCCGTCTTCCGAAGTGGTGCTGGTGGCCGAGCAGGCGGGGCGGATGGTCACACGCTATCGGGACCGGCTCGTGTCGCAGGGCATGGTGGTGGCGAAATTCACCGGGAGCCGGATTTCGCGCAACTGGAGTGGCGGGTTGCTGGACCCGAACTAGGCGCAGAGCATTCGTTCAGCCTGTTGGCCACCTCCGCTGAAGATAAGCGGGGTGGCCTTCACGCTAGTTCCCATCCGCCACTTTGCGTTCTATCTCATCTATCTTTCGTTGGAGCGCCTCGGCTTCATCCTCTTCGGGATGCGTTTCTGAATCGAGCTCTTCGGCGTCCTTGTCTTTCCGATCCCGTTCGATGTCACTGTCATCGCTGTTCATCGCGTGTACCTCCGTTGACTTACACATTGGATGCAGGGGCGCAGAGGGAGTTCGAGATTTTTTTTGCCGGGGTTCAAGCGCACATGCAATCCCGGCTTCGGCCTGTAAACTGTCCGCGCTCAAGGCATCGACCGCCTCGTTATTCCTTCAAGAAAGAGATCCTCCATGGCAAACCAAGACATCACGTTCACCCCTGATCCCGACGCGGATTCCATCTCCTCCGACGTCGCCGGTTTCGGCGGCATGCTGGTCTCCACCCAAATCCCCACCCGCGCCGACGGCAGCCTGGAACTGGGCGATATCACCCTGCAGAGCGAGTGCACGCTGCAGGCGCTGAAGGTCGCGCTGGAGCGTGCCGGCAGTTCCATGGACCGGGTGCTGCACCTGACCATCTACCTCACCGACATGGCCGACCGCGCCGCGTTCAACGAGGTTTATAAACGCTTCTTCGCCAAACCGTGGCCGGTTCGTGCCGCCGTCGGTGTGGCCGCCTTGGCGGTCGAAGGCATGCGCGTGGAAGTCACCGCGATGGCCGCCAAAGCCTGACGGTGCGGGTCAGGTGTGATGAAGATCCGCCTGACCCGGTTTCAAAAACAACGACCTTGCATGCCTCCTCGCGATACCCCTTATCCCTCTACGAATTTAGTTTCGCCTCCCACAGAAAAGCAGATCATCACTCCGTTGGAACTCCCCATCACCCCCCTTCGTCATCTGCAGTGAGGGAGGCTGCACTCACTGCGAACTCCCGGAACGCTTGATTACAGACAGAAGGCGAGGGATGACATGAATACTTCAGACAGCACCACCGGGAGTCAGCCAGACAAGCCCGATTCCCCAGGGCCGGAGCCAGGCTTTGAGCACTTGAAGGAGGACGTGACGGAGGCACTTGAGGGGGCACGACAACAGGCGGACGCTCAGTTCGGGCAATACCGCGACACCGCCGCCGATCAGATCGAGGCTTTGGCCAAGGGCGCGAAATCGGTTGTCTCCGAACTCGAAAGCAAGGACACCCTCGGCATGTCCGACTACCTCGCCGACATGGCGGAATCCATGAGTGGTCTGGCCGGGAACTTGCGCGGCAAAAGTGCCGAACAGCTGCTGCATGACGGGGCCGAGCTGGCCCGCAGCAATCCAGGGCTGTTCATTGCCGGCAGCATCGCGCTGGGCTTCGGCCTGTCGCGATTCCTGAAGGCCGGCAGTTCCCCGGCGGCCACCTTCACCGATGCCAACAACCCGGCAGCCGGCCACTCGATGCCTCCGCCAGGCGGTTTTGGTGCGCAACGCCCCTATGAAACCTCCGTCGCGTCACGCACTGACAACACGCCGGCCCCACCGAGCGAGCAAGACCACCCTTCGAACTTCGCGACGACCTCCACACCGGGTTCGACAAACGTCAATGGAGCACTGTGATGAACAGAGAAGATCCAGATTTTCCAGGCTCAAGACCGGTACACGCGCCGGACCATGACGCTTCGGTCGTCGGTCTGTTACGTCAGTTATCCCGTGAAGTGCCCGCGCTGTTCACCAAGGAACTGGCGCTGGCCAAAGCCGAACTTCAAGCCAGTCTCACAACACTCAAAGCCGGCATCGCCGGGGTCGCGGGAGGGGCGATTGTCCTGTTGGCGGGGTTCATCATTCTGTTGATGTCCGCAGTCTATGGCCTCAGCACCGTGATGGCGCCGTGGCTGGCGGCGCTGATTGTCGGCGTGGTGGTGATGATCGTCGGGTTCGCCATGCTGCAGTCCGGGAAAAAACAATTCGAGCCGTCCCACTTCAAGCCTGATCGCACGCTGGATGCCTTGAACAAAGACCAGGAAGCGCTGCGGAGGAAAGTCTCATGAACAGTGAATTCGACATCGAAGCGGCAAAAAGCCCTGAAGCCATCGAGCGTGAAATCGATGCTCAGCGGGCGAGTATCGGCAACATCGTCGATGCGCTGGAAAGCAAGTTCACCCCTGGGCAGATGTTCGATCAGGCGCTGACGATGATGCAAAGCAACGGCACGACATTCCTGACTAACCTGGGCACCAGCGTTCGCAACAATCCGGTTCCCGCCGTCATGACATCCGTCGGTTTGCTGTGGTTGATGATGAGTCAGAATCGCCCGCCGTCACCCCGTCCAGGCTATCGCGTGGGCCCGGATCAGAACAAAGTCGGCGAGTGGGCCGACGGTCTGGCTGATGGCATCGACAGTGCCCGTGACCATTTGCACCAGACGGCTGACACGCTCAAGGACGGTTATCAGACCATCAAGGGCAAGGCCGCTCACATGGGCGACAACCTGGGTGCTGCTACCGACACCATTAGTCATGCCGTGCATGATGCCAGTGACCGGTTGGTCCGCAGTTCGCAGGTGCTGGGGACTCAATTCAGTCAGTTGTTGAAGGAGCAACCCCTGATGGTCGCCGCCGCGGGCATCGCGTTAGGTGCCATGCTGGGTGCGGCATTGCCTTCGACAGCGACCGAGCAACGCTACATGGGCAAAACCAGCGCCGGCCTGGCCGATAAGGTAAAGCAACAGGCGAGGGAGGGGTTCGAGGCTGTGCGCGACACCGTGACCAAAACCACCGATCACTCGGACGTAGAAACGAAACCGCAAGGGGAATACCACGCGGCCTCCGATACACCAGCCGATCTGTCACGAGGGTTGGGCACCTCATAATCCGGCGCTTCATAAAGGGCTGCAAAAAACAGCGGGAGGCCTGACACAGACCTCCCGTTTTTTTCCGCTTCTCAAGCGCCGTCGAACGATGAAAAACAGGTGTGACAGCGGTGGAGATCTGGCGACCGATAAAAGTTTGAATCGATTGATTGATCGCCGACGACTGGTGACAAAAGCATGCCAAAACCCGCCTCCAATGCCGCCTGTCGCGAGTGGCCAATCTTTTTAAAATTTTCTCAGGCGCGGCACCTTCAGATAACTGTGGGCGGCGCATTTGGTCATTTGCCGGATGGGTATCGACGCCCCTTCAGGCCTGAGGAGATTCGTCATGTTTCTACATAACAAACGACTTCAATACACCGTGCGTGTCGCCCAACCCAACCCGGGGTTGGCGAACCTTTTGCTCGAACAATTCGGCGGCGCCCAAGGCGAACTGGCGGCGGCGTCCCGCTACTTCACCCAGGCTTTGGCCGAGGATGATCCGGGAAGAAAGGATCTGCTAATGGACATTGCCACCGAAGAGCTCAGTCACCTGGAGATCGTCGGATCGATCATCGTGATGCTCAACAAGGGCGCCAAGGGTCAACTGGCAGAAGGGGTGGACGAAGAAGGCGAGCTGTACCGCGCGATCAATGGAGCGGGCAATGACTCGCACATTACCAGCCTGTTGTACGGCGCCGGGGCACCGCTGACCAATTCGGCCGGAGTGCCGTGGTCGGCCGCGTATGTCGACACCATCGGTGAGCCGACCGCTGACTTCCGCTCCAACATCGCCGCCGAGGCTCGCGCCAAAATCGTCTACGAGCGCTTGATGAACATCACGGATGATCCCGGGGTGAAAGAGGCGCTGGGGTTTCTGATGACGCGCGAGATCGCCCATCAACTCTCCTTTGAAAAAGCCCTGCACGCGATCCAGCCGAACTTTCCGCAGGGCAAGCTTCCCGGCATGCCGGAATTCAGCAACGTCTATTTCAACCTGTCCCAAGGCGAAGGCAGCACTCGCGGGCCATGGAACCAGGGCGAGGACTGGAATTACGTGGACGATCCACAGCCGGCAGTCGATGGCGGGGACGGCACGGCAAGCGTCCAGCTCAGCGCCGAAGACGAGGAGCTGTTGCTGGCCATGAAAGTCCGCACGATGTCTGACCCTGAAAGCGATCCGATCACGGGTGCTGACTTGGGGGCGGGCCTCTACGGAAAACCCGATGCGTGACGAGGGTCACCGCACGCCACCCGGCGTGCGGTTTTTTGTGGTGCTGGAGAGTTGAGGTGAACCCCATGAATTCCAATCCAGACGCTTTTTCCGCAGAGGCTACACAGGACTTTTATCGGCTGTTCAATACCACTGCAATGGCGTTCGAACGAGACGCTTTGCGGATATCAAAACAGATCCGGATGGCTGCGCCTGAAGCGACCCGTAAGCGCTCCAACGGAAAACAGGTGTCCTGATGTCGGACCATTCTTCGCCTGCAAGAGGCCCCTGGCGCGCCTGGTTTGCCCCAGGAAAAAGCGGCAGTTGGCTGAGCATTCTGTTCTGGTCAACTCTGGTGGGTGTCACCGCTCTGCTGCTGGTCAGCGGCTACAGCGCCTTGACCGGGGCGGATCGAGTCAACTTGCGGTATGCATTCCTGGGCGGCGTCTCGGGTTTCGGCGCGACCGCACTGGGCGCCGTTTTAGCCGTGGTCTTGCGTGACATTGCCGCACGGACTCAGGACATCATGCTGGGTTTCGCCGCGGGCATGATGCTCGCGGCCAGCTCGTTCTCTCTCATTCTTCCTGGTATCGCGGCGGCGCAGGCCATTTGCGGCAATAAGCTGCTGGCGGCGTGTGTCGTGGTCCTTGGGTTGGGTTTGGGCGTGGCTCTGATGATCGGGCTGGATCGCTTTGTCCCCCATGAGCATCAGAAGATTGGTCGCAAGGGCCCGCACGCACAGCGCATCAAGCGAGTCTGGCTGTTCGTGTTGGCTATCACGCTACATAACTTGCCGGAAGGCATGGCCATCGGCGTCAGTTTTGCCAACGGGGACATGAAGGTGGGTCTGCCATTGACCACCGCGATTGCCATCCAGGACATCCCCGAAGGACTGGCCATTGCACTGGCGCTGCGAGTGACGGGTGTGTCGACGTTGCGGGCGGCGCTGATCGCGGTCGGCTCAGGGCTGATGGAGCCATTGGGCGCTGTCGTGGGACTGGGCATTTCCACCGGCTTCGCGCTGGGTTACCCGGTTGCCCTGGGCCTGGCGGCGGGCGCGATGATTTTCGTCGTCTCCCACGAGGTGATTCCCGAGACACACCGCAATGGACACGAAACCCCGGCGACGCTGGGCCTGATGCTAGGGTTCGGGCTCATGATGTTTCTCGATACGGCGTTAGGCTAGGCTTGATTCAAGGGCAAGGTGAGGGGTGAGGCGATGGACAGGCACCTGAAGTTTGGCATTGAAGAGGAATACTTCATTACGGACCTGGCCACCCGGCGCATGGCCGAGAATCCTCCCGACGTATCGATTGAAGCGTGTCAGGGGGTGCTCGGCGATTGTTTCGCCCATGAAATGTTCAAGGGGCAGATCGAGGTCGCGTCCCCCATCTTCACCAGCGTCGCGCAAGCAGCGCAGTACCTGTTTTCTGCGCGCTCAAGGTTGCGGGGGACGCTCGAACGTCACGGTCTGGGACTGCTCAGTGCCGGCAGCCACCCATTGAGCGATTGGCGTTTGCAGCACGCCACCGACCATCCTCATTTTGTTCAACTGTTTGAAGACTACCAGCACGTGGCAAGGCGCAGCGTGCTGTCCGGCCTGCACGTGCATGTTGAAGTGCCAGGGCACGTGGACCGTATTCAAGTGATGAACGAAGTCCTGCCGTGGTTGCCGCTGTTGTTGGCACTGAGCACATCGTCACCTTTTTGGGACGGCGCCGACAGCGGCTTCATGAGCTACCGTCAAACGGCGTGTGATGAATGGCCGCGGATGGGCATTCCTGAATTCTTCGAAGATCAAAGCGCCTATGAAGCCTACGTCGCCATGCTGATCCGCACGGGCACGATCAAGCAGGCGGGCGATTGCTGGTGGGGCTTACGACCTGCCGCGAAATACCCAACGCTGGAGATGCGCATGACGGATGCCTGTCCGCGCCTGGATGACGTCTTGTGCATCGCCTCTTTGTTTCGCTTGCTGGTGGCCCATGCCATTGACCAACCTCGCCCGGGATTGAGCTATTCGCAAGTGTCGCAATGGATCCTCAAGGAAAATCGCTGGCGGGCGAAACGGTCCGGCATCCACGCAGCCTTCATCGTTGAAGGCTACGATCGACCGTTCTCTGCGGCGCAATGGCTGTTCAGGGCGCAACAGATTCTTGGAGACACGGCGCAGAAGATGGGCGTGGAGGATGTGTTCGCCCAGGCCCGCCGGATTCTCCGGGACGGCACCAGTGCAGACCGGCAGCGGAGAGTGTATGCGCGAGCCTTGCGTGGGGGAGGGGATGTTGACGCCGCGTTGTCGCAAGTCGTGGATCAGCTGCTGATGGAAACGTCGCAGGCGCCGTGCATCAGTGAAACGGCGCTCACCTAAGACCGAAGATAATCTCCAGCCGAACAAGCCCCCTGTGGCGAGTAATGCTGTTCACTTAAACGCAACGTCGTATCTGTGGCGAGGGAGCTTGCTCCCGTTGGACTGCGCAGCAGGCCCTTTTTGGGGGCGCTTCGCGACCCAGCGGGAGCAAGCTCCCTCGCCACAGGGTTCTTGTTCGACTGGAGATTGTCTTGGATCAGTGAAGGTTTGAGTTTTGGAGTCCGGGTGAATTGATGACAAGGCGGGATTGGAGCCTGCACTGGCCCAATCCCGCGCGCTGCTATTTCAGCCCTGCAACGGCGGTGTCCGAGGCGGGATCATTCGTTTGCTGCCGGCCGACTCAAACGCTGAAGCGAAGCGCAGCAGCGCTGAGTCGTCATAGGCACGACCGGCAAAGGTCAGCCCGACCGGCATGCCGATGTCCGGCATGATGCCCATCGGCACCGTGACCGTCGGCACACCGAGGTGGCGGATGGCGAGGTTGCCGTTGGCGACCCACACACCGTTACTCCACGCGATGTCCGCCGACTGCGGATCGACATCGGCATTTGCCGGCCCGACGTCGGCCACTGTCGGGAACAGCACCGCATCGAGCTTCAGCCGGTCCATCCAGTCTTCAAGGTCGATTCGACGTGTTTCTTCAAGCCCGCGCAGGCCGTCCGGCAGCGTGGTGATCTGATCCCACGGCGTGATGCCACGCTCGGCCATCTTCACGTATTCGTCCATGCCGGCGGCAAGGTCGTCTTCGCGATTGGGCAGGGTGCCTGGGTCATGCGGGAAGATCAGCGGCCCGTCGACATCGGCCAGGCGATTCAGTTTCGGATCACCGTTGGCCCGCAGAAAATCATCGAACGCCCAAGCCGACAGGTCCCACAACTCATGGTGCAGGAACTCCTTGGACACCAGGCCGCGGGTGAACACGGTCGGTGTGCCCGGACGATCGCCTTCGCAATTCGATACCAGCGGGAAGTCGACTTCGACCACCTCGGCACCAGCGGCTTCGAGTGCCCGCCGGGCGTCTTCCCAAAGATCGATCACGCTAGGGCGGGTATTGATTTTCTGCCCCGTCGGGCCACCGATGCCCGGCGCCTCGCTGGTGCCCGCGTCAGGGTCCGCGTTGATGTACATGCGCGGCACGCCGAAGCGTTTTCCAGCGAGCGCACCGGTGGTCGCGGCCAGCCCGGCGTAGGACGCGGGGCGCACCGACGCGACGCTCGGTATCGGCACCCAGGGTTGCATTCGCCACAGATCGCCGCGTGTGTCCGGGTCTTGCGCCACCACCACGTCGAGCACCTCAAGCAGGTCGGCCATGGTTCGCGCGTAGGGCACAACCACGTCCATCGTCGGCGTCAGCGGCCAGTTGCCGCGCACCGAAATCACCCCGCGCGAAGGGGTATAGGCGCACAAGCCATTGTTCGAGGCCGGACCGCGCCCGCTCGACCAGGTTTCTTCGGCAAGGCCGAAGGCCGCGAAACTGGCGGCGGTGGCCGTCCCGGCGCCGTTCGATGAGCCCGATGCGAAAGGCGCCGTCAGGTAGTCAGCGTTGTACGGGCTCTCGGCACGGCCATAGACCCCGCGCTGCATGCCGCCATTGGCCATCGGCGGCATGTTGGTCTTGCCCAGGCAGATGGCACCGGCGGCGCGCAGCCGTTCGATGGTGAAGGCATCGCGATAGGCAATCAGGTTTTTGAAGGCCGGACTGCCAGAGGCCGCGGTGAGGCCTTTCACCAGATAACTGTCCTTGGCCGTGTAGGGAATGCCATCCAGCGGGCCGAGCGTTTCGCCCTTGGCCCGACGGGCATCGGACGCTTGCGCTTCGTTGAGCGCCTCGGGGTTGCGAACCACCACCGCGTTGAGCGCGGTTGGCGTGTCGGGGCCGTCGTAGGCGTCGATCCTGGCAAGGTAGGCCTGGACCAACTCAACTGCCGTGGTCTGGCCAGACTCCAGCGCCGCTCGCAATCGGGCAATGGACACTTCGGTGACTTCGATCATGCTGTTACCACTGACGGCTGATGGGGAAGGAGGTGGCGGTTGGCCTCTTGCCAGGTCTTGGGCTCAGGGGTATCACTTGTCTGAAAATGGGTGTTCATATCGATTTCTCGTTTCACGGCAATACACGACAGGGTCTGGACTTGAAACCTGGGCTGCCTATTTAGCACCAAGGAAGGCACGGAGGGAAACGGTGCAGCGGATTGTGCCGGTTACGACACCTTCTGTTCCATCCCGTCGTGTTTGATTCAGAGGAGATGCAACATGGACCGATTCACCGGTGGCTGCGTGTGCGGCAATGTTCGAATCGAGGCATCAGGAAGGCCCTACCGGGTCGGCCTTTGCCACTGTCTCGATTGCCGCAAGCATCATGGGGCCCTTTTCAATGCCAGCGCGATCTTCCCTCAGGCGGCGGTGACGATCGAGGGCGAAACACGCGACTACGCCGGTCGGCATTTTTGTCCGCGCTGTGGATCGTCCGTTTTCGCACGCACCGCCGATGAAATCGAAGTGAACCTGGGGTCTCTCGATGCCCCTGATCAACTGACGCCAACCTACGAAAGCTGGATCGTGCGTCGCGAGTCCTGGTTGCCGGCGTTTGCGCTCATCAGGCGCTACGAACACGACCGTGAGGGTACAGGGCGTTTGGAGGAGTAGGGCGTTCTGCGAAAGCAGTCAAGCCTTGACCCAGCGTTGACGGCTCCAACTGCTCAATGAATCGACGGCGATCACCAGTAGCAACATGGCCAGGATTACCGTGCTGGCTTGAGCTTCCTGGAACAGGCTGAGGCTGACATACAGCATTTGCCCCAAACCACCGGCGCCGACGAATCCGAGCACACTGGCCATGCGAATGTTGTTTTCCCAGCGGTACAGGATGTAAGCCAGCAGCTGCGGCAACAGGTTGGGCAGGGTGCCGTAACAGAACGCCGAGATGGCATTGCCGCCCTCCAGGCGGATGGCATCGGCCGGTTCGGGCGGGGTGTTTTCCAGAGCTTCTGCAAACAGCCGGCCGAGTACGCCGGTGGTGTGCAGGGCCAAGGCGAGGGTGCCTGCATTGGGGCCGAGTCCGGCGGCCAGCACCATCAGCGCCGCCCATACCAGTTCCGGGACCGCGCGCAAGGCATTGAGGACCAGGCGCGATGCACTCTGCAACGGCCAGCCGAAACGCCCGGCCGCGGGCAATGCCAACAGCAGCCCGAAGACCGCCGCGAGCAGGGTGCCCAAGGCGGACATGGCAATGGTTTCCAGCGCGCCGTGACCGATGGCTTGCAGATGACCCGCGCTCAGGTCCGGGCTCAGGAAACGCTGCACATAGGCAGCCATCTGCTTCAGATTGCCGGCGCTGCCGAGTTCGCCAAGGTCGATACCCAGGTAGATGAACGAGGCGACTGCCGCGGCGCCAATGCTCAGGAGCAGCACCAGGTTGATCAGGCGATTCATGTCAGCCTCCAGCGCAGCAGGCGGCTGAGTTGATCGGCGAGCAGCACCAGGACGAGGAACGTCAGTAACAAACTGGCCACTTCACCCCCGGCGAACATGCGTAGCGACAGATCCATTTGCTGACCCAGACCGCCGGCACCGACAAAGCCCATCACCACCGAGGCGCGGATCGCGCACTCCCAGCGGTACACCGTGTACGACAGCAGCTCCGCCGCGACATTGGGCAAAATCCCGTAGCAAAACGCTGCCAGTCGACCGCTGCCTGAACGCAGTAATGCATGGGCCGGTCGCTGGTCGACCGACTCGAAAATTTCTGCGTAGACCTTGCCCAACATGCCGCTGTAGGTAATCGCAATAGCCAATACCCCGGCGGTCGGGCCGAGGCCGACGGCTCGCACGAACAGCAGGGCCCAGACGATTTCCGGCACGCTGCGCAGGAAGATCAACAAACCGCGTACCGGCCAACGCAGCAGTTGGCCGCCGAAGCTTGGGTGACCGGCACGGGATGCGGCCGACAGCGACAGGGCGCGACTGGCCAGCAGGCTGGCAGGGACGGCCAACAGCAACGCCAGGGCCATGCCGGCCGTGGCGATGGCCAGGGTCTGCAGAGTGGCTTGCAACAGCAGTTCGATGAACTCGGCGTCATGGGCCGGAGGCCAGAAGGCGGAAACAAACCGGCCCATCTCGCTCTGACTGTCACTCGCCACTAAAACGCCGAGGTCCAATTCGCTGAAGTGGATGCCGGGCCACAACAGGGCGATCGCCAGCAGGGTGAGGAGCAAACGGGGCAGGGCGGCGGGATCGCGCGAGGCAGACGTCAGCATCGGGGAATCTGCACACTCATGGACACTGGAGGCACCGGTGAGGTGTGCAACTGCTCATTGGCGTAGAGCGTGTCGAGCAGCTCGCGGTCGACGTCGCCGGCCGCAAGGTCGAACAGGATCTGCCCGTCACGCAGGCCGATGATCCGCGAAAAGTGCGCCAGAGCCAGCTCCACCGCATGCAGGCTGGCGATCAGGGTGACGTTGTGCTCCCGGGCGTGGCGGCAGAGCACCGAAAGCGTGTGTTCGGCCAGCACCGGGTCCATGGCAGAAACCGGCTCATCGGCCAGCAGCACCTCGGGCGCTTGATACAACACGCGGGCAATGCCCACGCGCTGTAGCTGGCCGCCGGACAGTTGCTGGCAGTGTGCGAACAGTTTATCGCCCAGGTCCAGCCTGGCCAGCGCCGCGCGGGCGCCCGGAATATCCAGAGGATGCATCAGGTTCAGCAGGCTCTTGCCCAGGCCCCACTGACCCAACTTTCCGGCCAGCACCGCGGTGACCACACGCTGGCGCGGTGGCAGGGGCGGCGATTGATGGATCAGACCGATGCGTGCGCGCAAACGCTGGCGCTGCCGGGCAGACAGCTGCCACGCTCGCTCGCCGAGCACCTGCAACTCGCCGTTGTCCGGTCGCAACGCGGTAGCCAGCAAGTTGAGCAGGCTCGACTTGCCAGCGCCGGACGGGCCGATGACGGCAACCTGCTCGCCTGCACCGATGTGCAGGTTCACCTCTCGCAATGCCTTGACGCCGTTGGCATGGGTCAGGCTGGCCTGGGTCAGACGCAAGGTCATTTCAGCAGGTCGGCAGC